>NZ_JBIVTF010000002.1:0-344774 GCF_044756605.1 Paenarthrobacter sp. NPDC091711 | reverse complement strand
AACGCAGGTTGTTGCTCCGATTACGGCTCCGATCAACCTGGGTTCGACCTCGGCTGGTCTGTTGGGTGACTCGTCCGCCACGAATACCGGCACCGGTACCTCGGGCTCGACCGGCGGAACTGCGCCGACGGGCACGTCGGGATCTTCGACCTCGGGTTCGGATGGCATTGGTTCGGGAACGCAGGTTGTTGCTCCGATTACGGCTCCGATCAACCTGGGTTCGACCTCGGCTGGTCTGTTGGGTGACTCGTCCGCCACGAATACCGGCACCGGTACCTCGGGCTCGACCGGCGGAACTGCCCCGGCGGGCACGAACACAGGTAGCACCACCAACGGTTCGGACGGCATTGGTTCGGGTACGCAGGTTGTTGCTCCCATTACGGCTCCGATCAACCTGGGTTCGACCTCGGCTGGCCTGTTGGGTGACTCATCCGCCACCAACACGGGTACCGCCGGCGGAACTGCCCCGACGGGCACGAACACCGGTAGCACCACCTCCGGCAGCGACGGAATCCTTTCCGGCACCCAGCTGATCATCCCGATCACGGCTCCTGTCACCCTTGGTTCCACCTCGGTGGGAATCGGCGGAGGTTCTACGGCCACGGTCAACCCTCCTGTGGTCAACCCGCCTGTGGTCAACCCGCCTGTCGTGAATCCTCCTGTTGTGAACCCGCCGGTTGTGAACCCGCCTGTCGTGAATCCTCCGGTTGTGAACCCTCCGGTTGTGAACCCTCCGGTGGTCAATCCTCCGGTGGTCAATCCTCCGGTTGTGAACCCGCCTGTGGTCAACCCGCCAGTCGTGAATCCTCCTGCCAGTGTTGAAGTTAACACGGGCATGGGCACCCAAGCCGGTGCCGTAGTTACCCAGGGCTCCACCCAGGGTGCATGGACCGCGGCAGCTCCCACCGCCGTCGGAAGTGCCAACACGTTGGCCAACACCGGCCTGAACGGTCAGTGGGCACTCTTGGCGGGGGCCATGCTCCTGATGGGGCTGGTGCTCGCAGCTATCGGTCGCCGCAAGGCAGCAGCCAACCGCCGCTAAGCCGACGAAGTAATCTCACTTCGCATGTAGTTGTTGCGGCTCCGGCTTCCCGGAGCCGCAACAACTGCGAGCATCTCCGCGTACTCCATCGCTACCGTTAGCGCCGATCGCCCCTGTTACCTCTGGTGCGGTTGGCGCGAACTGGTGCGGTCCTGACCACTAACGGGGGCGCCGGGCGGAAAGGGGTGCGCAGCGCGTGAGCGCAAATCATCCCGCACCCACACCGTCCAGCAAGTAGCACCAACCAGCCCGTTGACGGCCATCTACGGAGTTACCCGAACTCCCAGTGGCCGTCGCACCCGTTAGCGCCGATCGCCCCTGTTACCTCTGGTGCGCTAGGCGCGTACTGGTGCGCTCCTGGCCACTAACGGGGGCGCCGAGCGGAAAGGGGTGCGGGCCGGACCATGAGGCACACAACGTAATGCCGCCCCGCGACCCGGCGACGGCGGTCATAGGATGAAAGGGATGACCACCACCCAAGCAGACAAAAACTTCAGCCTCCGCAGCGTAGCGCTACCGGCATTCGGGCCAGCCGTGCTCTTCTGTCTCGGTGAGGGTGCCGTCCTCCCGGTCATTGCACTCTCAGCCCGCGACCTCGGCGCATCGGTGGCGGTATCAGCGTTGATCGTGACCCTGATCGGCTTGGGCTCGTGGCTATTCAACATCCCGGCATCGATCATCACCGAGAAGTTCGGTGAACGGTGGTCGATCGTGGGTGCCGGAACTGTGGGTGCCATTGCGCTCGGGGCGGCAGCGTTCGCCCCGCAAATGGAACATGGACTATGGCTGCTGGCCGCGTCCATGACGTTGGTGGGGATGTCGGCCAGTGTCTTCAACCTTGCACGGCAAAAGTTCCTGACTGAGGCCGTCCCTGTCATGTTCCGTGCCCGCGCCCTATCAACCCTGGGCGGTGTCACCAGGATAGGCCTCTTCATCGGCCCGTTTGTGGGTGCCGGGGTGATGCAGTTCGCGGGCATCAGCGGTGCTTACTGGGTCGGTTTTGGTGGAATGCTGGCCGCGGCTGTTTTGTCGCTCACCATCCCGGATCTGGTTGCCCCCGGAACGTCCGACGGCGGTCCCCGACCTCCGGCATCCACCTTGCGGAGCGTCGCGGTTTCCCATGCCGGGGTGTTCCTGACGGTTGGCTTCGGCATCCTCCTGCTGAGCGCATTGCGTGCATCGCGGCAGGTGGTCATCCCGCTGTGGGCGGATCATCTGGGACTCGACGCCACCCATGCGTCGTTGATCTTCGGCTTGTCCGGAGCGATCGACATGCTGGTGTTCTATCCCGCGGGGAAACTTATGGACAGGAAGGGACGTCAGTGGGTGGCCATCCCGTCAACGCTGATCATGGGAACCGCACTAATTCTGATTCCCTTCACTGCCGGATTCGTCCCGCTCCTCTTGGTTGCCTTGCTGATCGGGTTCGGCAACGGCATCAGTTCCGGGCTCATCATGACGCTCGGTGCTGACTTCTCGCCGGATAACGGGCGCAGCCACTTTCTGGGGATCTGGCGCTTCATGGCTGACTCTGGTGGCACCGGAGGACCTGTGCTGCTGTCCGGGCTAACCGCCGCATTCTCGTTGTCGGCGGGCGTCTGGGCCACAGGCGTCCTGGGCTTCGCAGCGGCAGTGGTGTTCGCCGTCGCAATTCCACGTCTGAAGCATCGGCGTAACTACTAGCCATTTGCCGGTGGCTTCCTGACCTCTTTTGAACAGAGCAACGGCCGTAGAGCAACCTCATAAGATTGTTCTACGGCCGTTCGGCGTTCAAAGAAGGTCAGGAAGCCGCGGCCCCCGATGAAACACTGCGCGGAGTCTTCCACGCTCGGTCCGGAAGCTTGCCGGAGACCAGAGCCACGGCGATCACCAGCAACACCACACCCCAAGTGGCATTCGAAACATTGAGCGCCGACCTCATCACCACGAACGGCGGAATTATCGCCAGGACAGTTCCGGCAGCGATGCGCCACATGGCCGGCCGGACCGCACCCGGTGCAAGCGCAGTGCTGGCGAGTTCCAACCGGACCAGCGGCGTGGAAACCAACAGAACCAGCGCCCAAGCCGCGACATAAAACAGCGGACGACTCAGCCACCACTCGGTGCTGGCAGGCTCGGGGAACGGCAGGCGAAGGACCAGCGCAATGCCAAACATGGCGATGATCAACGGAAGGTGCCACAGGTAAATGGTCATGGCCCGGCTGCCCACCACGAACATCACCTTTTGCACCCAACCAACGTGGACGCATCGCTGCAGCACCGGATAGACGGCTTTCACCAACAGAATGTGTGCCAGCCCCACCAGGATCAACGGAAACATAGGTGGGTTCTGGCTGGTCAGCATGTCCACGGGGTAGGGCCCGGCATGCGTGAGCGGAACCATCACGGCGTAGCAGCCGGCAGCAGCAAGAACCAGCTTCCACTTGGCGAAACGGTCAAAGAACCCGTCGGCGTAAAAGAACCCCAGCTGTTGCAGAAGCCCCCACACGAACACCATGTTCAACAGGCCGATGGGGTTCGAATCGAAGCCCCACGGGTTGCGCTCCAAACCCAAGCGAAGAACATCAACGACGACGGCGCCCGCGGCCAGCGCTGCGATGGTCCGGTACGGCGCTGCCTCGTGGAACTTGGCCATGGTGGGAACCATTGCCTGGCAGATCAGGTACGCAGCGAGGAACCACAGCTGGACTCCGGCGCCCGCAGCGATCACGGCGAGCAGGTCGACTGGGACACCGGACGCCGTCGCACTCCACAAAGCAATGGCGAGAAAGATGTACAAGGCGACCGTAGGCCGGACCAGTCGCAGCACCCGGTTCCTGAGGTAGTCGGCGCCATCGCCGCCCTTGCGTTTCAGGCTGCGCCACGACGTGAGCGAAGCGAAACCGCCAACGATGAAGAACAGCGGCATGACTTGGCCGAACCACGTACCCTGCGCGAACCAACTCAGGGACGTGAGGGGATTGCCCACGCCGATGCCGGAATCAGTCACGCTGATCCCCATCATGAGCAAATGAACCGCAACCACGGCAAACATGCAGGCCACACGGATGAAGTCCACCACCAGATCGCGGGAAGCGGGTACGGCGACAACCGGGGTAGCGCTCCGCCGCGAGGCGGACTTGCGGGACGCTGAGCTAAGGGTGGACGACATGGGAACTCCTCGGATTAACCACTATTTATCCATCGATTGGACTAACTGTAACGCATGAAGAGCGGGCAGTCGACGTCATCCCCGGAAATGTCGCTACATGCAGGGTGGGGTGGGCATAACCGGGCGTAGCCTAGAAGAGGACCTTCGTCCGCGATCAACAAAGTGTTTCACCGGCGCGCATGGCGCAGTTTGCGAATCCACCCCCCCACCAATGAAGGGCAGTGCTGATCGTTGTGCACATCAAAGAATTCTGGGACCAGCTTTCTCCCGAAACACAGCAATGGCTCGTCGACAATCCGGGAACCAAGATTGTGCCGAGGACCGTCACCGCAATCATCAACGGGGAAACGGGGGAGGGCGACACCGTAGACGCGCATGGTGGAACGGTGCTCACGGATGAGGATCAGCACTTCATCCACGAGCAGGCGCGGCGGCGTGGAGCTGCTTCAGGGGGAGAGTCCAAGTTCTTCGACTCGGTGGGCCCGAAGGACTAGGGCCCCGGGTCGGCGCGTCCCTTAGCGCCGATCGCCCCCGTAACCACTGGTGCGTGGGGCGGGAGCGGGTGCGCCGCCGTCGCGTAAGTGGAGCGTGGGGCGGGAACGGGTGCGCGGCCAACCAGCAAGCCGTCGCCAGCCAGCAAGCCGTCGACCCCACAAGGGCGTCAGCCCTTGCGCGCCGCCAAGCCGAACAGCCACGTGCCGCCAAGCGCGGACAGGTACCCGGCCATCACGATGAACGCGGTGCCGGCCCAGAAGTAGTCGATGGTGCTGTCGGTGCTGAGGCCGGGCATGACTTGGAGCAGCGAGTAGGCTGCCACGAAACCGGCGATCACCAGTGCCGCAACAGTGAGCCAGACCCATAGCCGCGAGGCGGCCCAATGTTCGCCGTACCCCTTCCATACGTTCCAGCTGTTGCCGGTGCGGAGGACGAGCCAACCTGCCGGGAGCATCACGGCGGACACCACCAGGAACGCGGCCACGACGTCGGCCGGGCGGTGCCATTGATTGATGAGCGTTGAGACGCCTGTAGCTACTGCGAAGGTGCTCCCAAGGAAGCCCGCCAGGGGGCGCCAGCGGGGCGAAACCATGAGGAACACCGCTGCGGCGGCCGATGCTGCCAGTGTGGTGTGTCCGGAGGGAAGTGAGTTCAGTTCCAAGGTTTGGACGCCGCGGTCGGGCCGGTCCGGGATGAGGAGCTTGAGGATTTGGGTGGCCGCGTTTGCGGCGATGCATGCTGCCACGGCGATTCCGGCGGCAGTCCAGCGTCGGCGGGCAACGGTAACGAAGAGCACCATGATGGCGGCGATGGCGAGCGAGAGCATGGGGAGCATGTCCAGGAATTCAGTGGATGCTCGGCCGGCTGTTCCGGCCAGCACCGTAGCTTCAACCAGTGCCGACTCGTCGATGAACTGGCCTGCGGTGGTGCGCACAAAGAAGTAGTACGTGGCCGCCAGACCGATGGCGCTGCCAAGGGTGGCGAGGCAGAATAGGAATCCTGTGCCTGCGCCGGCGTCGCGTCCTTGAAGCGGCCGTTTGCTCGACCTCCCGCTGGTGCGGAATTGCTGGGAACTCATTCTGACTAGACTGCCACAGTTCTCTGGACGGCTCGTGTGTGTTCTCTTGAGCGTGGCGGTCCGTGGTGAGACCTTGGCAACATTCTTGTGACGCTTGACACGTGTTAGGTGACGGGAATAGGCTTCCTAACACGTGTTAGGGAAGGAAATCTACATGTCGGGAACCAACGGAGCTTTGCGTGAATTCACACGTAGAAGTGCCCTCACAGCCCTCGGCGCAGGAATAGTTGGAGTCACAGCGGCGTCGTGGCCGCGCCTGACCGGGGCCGACATTCCAGGCCGCGGAGACAACAGCCTCAGCATCGCCATCATGGGCACTGCCGCAGACGCCGCAGCCCGCCAAAAGGTCATTGACGCTTTCGCCAAGGTCCACCCCGAAATCAAGGTCAAGGTTCAGGCGATCCAGGCAGTGGACTGGAAGGACTTCTTCACCAAGATCCTCACCATGGTTGCAGCAGGCACCCCGCCGGACGTGGTGTACGTGGCCACGGAAGGAGCCCAGCTCTTCGCCGAGAAACTGGCCCACCCGTTGGATGAATATCTGCGCCGCGACGCCGACCATATGCGTGAGTACTTCGAGGATGTCCACCCCAGCCTGGTGGAAGCGTTCATGTACAAAGGCAGCCTGTTCCAGCTCCCCATCGACTGGAACGCCGCCAACATGTACTACAACACCACTGCGCTCAGTAAAGCGGGACTGGAACGGCCCTCCGATAACTGGACGCACACGGATTTCCGCAGCACCCTCGCTGCCATGAAGAAGGCCAACCCCAAGGATTTCACCCCGTACTACTGGACCAACCGCCTCTTCGGTGGAGTGGTTCCGTGGCTCTACGCCAACGACACCAGCTTCCTCAAGGAAACCAAGTCCCCGGGCGGCGAGTGGCTATGGGACGGCTTCTACGCCAACGACCCCTCGCGCAGCCTCCGTTCCGGCGGGTACCAGTGGCTTGAACCCAACGCCGACGATCCCCGGGTCTTCGAATCCTTCGACTACCTCCGCGGACTCGTCAAGGACGGGCTGGGTGTCCGGCCCGAGGAAGGCGGCGGCAGCGCACTGATCGGCCTCTTCGCTTCGGACAGAATAGGTACGACGCCGGCGGGCGGCTATTGGGTCCAAGGCCTCCACGAGGCGGGGATGACAGAGAACGACTTCGACGTCCAGTTCTTCCCGAAGTGGCGGACCCAGCGCCACCAGTTCGGCACTGCAGGCTACGCGATCATGAAGACCGCCAAGGATAAGGACGCCGCCTGGGAATGGGTGAAGTTCAGCTCCAGCCGTGAAGCCATGCAAATAGTGTTCCCCTCACCGAACACCACACCGGCCCGTCGCTCCATGGTCAACGAGCAGCTCTACGCCGGAAAGGGCCCGCGGAACTGGAAGGTCTTCTACGACACCCTGGACAGGTTCCCCACCACAGGTCCCATTCCAGCGCCACCCCAGCAGGCCGCCGTCGAAACCGCCCTCATGAAAAACGTCAGCCTGGCTGTCAGTGGAGACGAGCGTCAACTCAAGGACGCCCTTACTTCCATGCAGCGCGATCTTGAATTGGCCCTGAGGAGGCAGCCATGAGCACCGCAACCAGTACGCCAACGGGGACAGGGAGCGAGCCGGGCCGTCGCCAGGCCGCCCACAAGAACGGACAAGTCAGCAAGCGCGGCCGCGTGCAGCAGCGCTGGCTACCCTGGGCTTTCCTGGCCCCCACCATCGTGGGCATGGGCATCTTCACCCTGCTGCCGATCGTCGCTTCGATTGCCCTCGCGTTCTTCCGCTGGGACATCATCTCGGCACCAAAATTCGTAGGCTTCGACAACTTCGCTGAGGTAGTCCAGGACCCCACGGTCCGGGTGTCATTCCTGAACACCATCGTGTTCGTGGTGGTGGCTGTGGCCCTCCAGCTCGGACTCGCGCTCGGCCTGGCCATCATGGTGCAGGAGAAGCTCCCGGCCTGGCTCAGAGTGTTCTTCCGCTCGGCATTCTTCTTCCCGCTGATCCTCTCCGCAGCATCGGTATCGATCTTCATGCGGTACCTCTTCAACGAGCAATTCGGCGTGGTGAACTGGCTGCTTTCCATCGTTGGCATCCCAGCGGTCCCATGGCTGACAACGCCAACCGGGTCCGCCGCCGTCGTGATTCTTGTTTATGTGTGGCAGAACTTCGGGTTCTCGTTCCTGCTGTTCATCGGTGGCCTTGCCTCCATTCCCGTGGAGACCTACGAGGCCGCGTCGATTGATGGTGCCACGGGTTGGCGCAAGCACTGGTTCGTCACCCTGCCGCTGCTGAGCCCCACAACGTTGGTGGCCTCGGTTATGGCAATTATCAACGCGCTGCAAGTGTTCGACCAGCCCTACGTGCTAACCCGCGGTGGGCCGGGAGACTCGACGCGAACAGCCGTGATGGTGATCTTTGAGTCCGCGTTCCAGCGCCTCGAGTTCGGCCAGGCCTCGGCGATCGGAGTCATCCTGACGCTGATCATCATGGCCATCACCGCCGCGCAGTTCCGGCTCAGCAAACGATTCGTCTTCTACCAGTAAGGCCCGCCATGACTACCATTCAAGAACGTGTCACCACCACGGCGCCTGTGGTGAAGCGGAAGAAGCGCGACTGGTCAGTGGCCATCCGCGTGGTTGTCTTGCTGATCGCGTCCGTGTTTATCCTGGGCCCGGTGTTGTGGACACTGTCCACCTCGCTGCGACCGCCGTCGGAATCCTTCCAGCTGCCGCCCGCCTTCCTGCCGCTGAACCCTGACCTGACCTCCTACGAGCAAGTGTTCAAGCAGCTCAACATCGTGGCGCTGGTGGTGAACAGTGCGTTGGTGACCGGTTTGATCGCGGTGGGTCAAATGATCACCGCCGCACTGGCCGGCTACGCGTTTGCGCACCTTCGCTTCAGGGGTAAGGGAGCGCTGTTCTCGATCGTGCTGGCCACCATGATGGTGCCGGCGCAGGTCACCATAGTTCCCGTGTTCATGCTGATCCGCGGCGTTGGGCTCTCCGACACACTGCTGGCGCTGATCATTCCGGCCATCCCGACGGCGTTCGGCACCTTCCTGATGCGCCAGTACTTCATGGGGTTGCCGGGTGAGCTCGCTGAAGCGGCTGCGATCGACGGGGCCTCGCCGTGGCGGACGTTCCGTTCCGTGTACGCACCGCTGGCAATGCCCGGCCTGGCAATTGTGGGCATCCTGGCGTTCAACTTCCACTGGAACGAATTCTTCAGGCCACTGATCATGACCATCTCCGAGCAGAACTTCACCCTGCCTCTGGGCTTGGTCTCGCTCCAGGGCAACCTCGGCACCGGAAGCATCTCCGTGGTCTTGGCCGGCGTTGTCCTCTCCATGATTCCCGCGCTGGTGGTGTTCATGTTCGGCCAGCGTGCACTGCAGGACGGACTCACCGCAGGCACAGGCAAATAGTTTCTGCTTCATCATTTTGAAAGGGGCTCCGTTGACGGACCTTGCACTCTCTTCCTCTCTTGTCTCCGCCTCTTTGCACGCGGACCCGGCGTTTCCGCGCTTCCACCCGCGGCCCGCGCAGGGCTGGATCAACGATCCCAACGGCATCAGCTACATCAACGGCCGGTACCACGTGTTCTTCCAGTACAACCCCTCGTCCGCACGGCACTCGCACATCAACTGGGGCCATGTCAGCTCCCCGGACTTAGTGCGTTGGGAAGAACACCCGGTAGCGCTTGCTCCGCAGGCAGGCGGGCCGGACTCCGCCGGATGCTGGACCGGCGTGGTGACGTTGGATGATGGCGTGCCAACCGCTTGTTATTCGGGTATCCAGGACCACGGCGGGCACTCGCAGGTAGTGATCGCGCGCGGCTCCGCCGATCTTGTTTCCTGGGAGCAGGACGGGCACGTTGCTGCGTCCATGCCCGAAGATCCGCTGGTTACGGCTGTGCGGGACCCTTTTATTTTCTGGTTTGGCGGTGCACGTTACGCCATGCAGGGAGCAGGTCTTGCCGACGGCCGCGCCGCCTTGCTGCTGTACTCCGTTTCGGATCTGAATTCCTGGGAGTACAAGGGGATCTGGCTCACCAGCGACCACCCCGTGGCCGCAGCCCACACTCCGGCCGAAATCTGGGAATGCCCGCAGCTGGTGGAAGTGCCCGTAGCTTCGGGAGGCTCCGCCTGGGTGATGATGTTCTCCCTGTGGCTATCAGGTGATGACCACGAGCACGCCAACGGGGTAGGGCACCTCATCGGTTCCCTGTCGGCGGACCCTGAGACCGGGCTGCCGGTGTTTGCGCCTTCCTCCGGTGGGAAGTCCGATCTTGGCCGCGACTTCTACGCACCTCAGATGATGCAGCTCGCGTATGGTTCGGCTGAGTCTTCTCCTGCTGCTGAGCCTGCTGCGATGCTGTGGGGTTGGGCCAACGAAGGGCCGGGACGTGATGGCCGCCGGGGGCGCACGCAAGAAGAAATCGACGACGCCGGGTGGTCGGGTGTGCTGACTCATCCCCGCGTTGTGTCGGTGGTTGACGGGGCGCTGGTGGTGGCTCCTGCGCCCGAGGTCGAGGCGTACCGGGGTGCTTCTGTGGCTGCGGGTGCTGCCGGGTCCGTTGAGCTTCCGGGGTTCGCCGAAGTGCTGGTCCGTGGTGCTGCTGGTGCTGGTTCCGGTGCCGGCTCTGTGGAGCTCGTGCTTGGTTCGGGGGCCGACGCTCAGGTGGTTTACTCGGGCTCCCTGGCCCCCGGCGAAGAGTTGCGAATTTTCATCGATGCATCCCTTGTGGAGGTATACCGTTCAGGTTCAGTCGCCACTACCCTCCGGGCCTACCCGGCTCCGGGGGAGGAATGGCAGCTCACGTTGCCCGACGGCGCGACTGCCGACGCGTGGGAGTTGACGCTCCCAGCGTAGGCGGCAGGCCGGCGTCGTACTTTCGTTGTGGGGCCTGTTTTGCGTGTTTGCGGGTTGGTTTGGGGCGCAGAGTGGGCCTCACAACGTGGGTGGGGTGCGTTGTGGGGCCTGTTTTGCGTGTTTGTGGGTTGGTTTGGGGCGCAGAGTGGGCCTCGCAGGAAGGCGGGTGTCAGCGGGTGGGCACGGGGCCGGTCGACTCACGCACCACGAGACGGCAGGGGACCATCGTTTCGATCGGAGTCTCGTTTCTTGGCTCGCCCGTGCCCTCGATCGCGTCCAGCAGCGTGGTCATTGCGGCGCGGCCGATCTCCCGTAGGGGCAACGCCATGGTGGTGAGGGAGGGAACCATGGTGTCGGCGATCCGGGTTTCGTCGTCGTAGCCCATGATGGACAGGTCCTCGGGAACTCTGAGTCCCAGGCGCGCTGCGGCGAGGGTTACGCCAACCGCCAGGCGATCGTTCGCGCACATGATGGCTGTGGGCCGATCGGCGGGGGACACGCCGTCGAGCACTTTCATAGCGCCGCGGAAGCCGGCGTCGATGTCCCAGCCGGCCATGAAGATCCGGTCCTCATGGACCGGTAGCCCGGCCGCGGCGTGTGCGTCACGGTAACCCTGAACGCGGAGAGGCGCCGCGGGCGAATCCTCTGACCCGGCAAGCAGCGCGATGTCCCGGTGGCCAAGCTCCAACAGGTGCTCAGTGGCCTCCCTGCCACCGGTGACCTCGTCTGGAATCACGTGGTGCAACTGCGGCTGGGGGTGCTCGTCGTAGCAATTGGCCAGAACTGAGGGGACGCGGAGCATCCCGTGCGGAACCTCGATTGGTTTCAGGCCCACGGTCACGTACATGAGCCCATCAACCTGCCGGTCCAGAAGAGTTTCAATGGCGCTCGCATCCCTGGCGGTATCACGTTCGGTGTCCATGACCACGGTGACGAATCCGCGGGCGCGGGCAACGTCGTCGGCGCCACCGATGATGTTGCCGTCAAAGGGGCTGAGCACCACCTCGTCGGAGAGGATGCCGATCACGCGCGACCGCTGATTTCGGAGGCTCAGGGCGATGGCATTGGGGGAGTAATTGAGCTCCTCAGCCGCCTGCCGGATCCGGTCCTGGCTCTCTTTCGCCACGTTCCCGTCTCCACGACCGTTCAGAACCAGCGAGACCGCACTCCTGGAGACACCCGCCTTCTTGGCGACGTCCAGCGCGGTGGCCTTGCGGTTCATTGAAAGTCCTTCCGTCCTTTATTGTCAGCAGTCTACCTAACGCGTGTGAGGTTGCGCCGGAGGCTAGGTCGAGGGCTAGGTTGCGGGGGCTGCTGTCATGCGTTGACCGAGTACCCAAACTGCGAGTACATCGACTGCATGAAGTTGGACATCCAAATGCCGGTAACCACCAGGCTGATAACAATCACGGCGATGCTGGCCCACACCGGCCACAGCCCCCGCTTGGGCGCCACTTTGTTGACGATCACAGAGCGTCCGATCACGTACACCAGTGAGCTGAGGAACGCCCAAGCCCAGTGGAAGGGACGGACGACGCCGGACTTGAGCAGGCGTTGACGGTCCAGGAAAGCGAAAAGCACTGAAAGCCCGTAGGACAGGAAGCTTGCGCCCATCAGCAGGAAATAGCCGGGGGTGTACATGGAGAAGGGGTCCATGGTGGTGACGCCCTGCCGCGTGGTCATCATCCTGAACTCCGGCTGCCAGGTGAGCAGGAGCAGGACAGAGAGCAGCGGCAGCAAGGTTATTGCCCAGATGAACGGGTTGTACACCGGCGCGTCCTGGCTGAGCTCAGGACGTGGCTGCTGAACGGGCGGCTGGAACTGGCCCGGTGCTTGGAACTGGGCGGGCGCTTGGTTGGCTGTCCAGGCGCGTCCGTCCCACCACCGGACGAAACGTGAGTCCGAAGGGTCCGGGTACCAGCCGGGAGGTGTTGTGGAACCGGGCATCGATTGAGTCATTATTCCCCCGCATTGAGTCGTGGTTCTGAGAATATCGCGATTGCGGCCACTCGCTTGCAAAGAGCCCCTCCCCAGACGCCACGTGGCGGTGTATGGATGGAGCATGAGCTTTTTCGATGACCTCCCTCAACAGCCATCGCGTCCGCGTGAACCGCAGCCTCCCCAGCCCGGGTGGTTCGGCCCGCCGTCGGACGAGATGCCTGGCATCGCGCGCGTTGGTGGGTTTGTTTTCAAGAGCCAGCGGATGGTCCTGGTGCTGAAACTGGTGGAGGTTTACTCCACTGGTTGCCTGCTGGACCTGGTCTGGTCCGTGCGGCGGGGCAGCGAATCGGACCAGGAATGGCGGGAGATGGTGGAGGAGAGCTATATCCATCCGCGGTCCAGCATAGACACCAGGACAGGCTTGGAAATAGGTGTTGCTTTGGCAGACGGACGCAAAGCTGTGGCGGCCATTCACGGACCGTCGGCCTTCGAGGACGCCGACGACGTCACTGGCCCCGTGCTAACAACTTTGGGAGGCGGTGGAGGAAGCAACAACTCCGAGTTTGCCCAGTTCACCGGTCGGTACTGGTTGTGGCCGTTGCCGGTTGAGGGGGATACGGCGTTGGTGGCCAAATGGGATGCCCTGGGAATGCCGGAAAGCTTGCTCGTCCTGTCCGCGCAGCAGCTGGCTGACGCAGTGGGCCGGGTGCAAAAGTACTGGAGCGAGTAGCTTTTCCACATAGCCGAAACGGCCTGCATGTTGGGTGGGAGGCCGCCGGTACAGTGGCAATATGCCTGCACTTCCCTCCCTCGAAGACCTCCTCGATTCCGCACACGTAGTCTCGCTGCCCATGCGCGTGAAATTCCGCGGCATCATGGAGCGTGAGACCCTCCTTTTGCGTGGACCGCTCGGCTGGGGTGAGTTCTGTCCTTTCCCCGAATACGACGACGACGAATCCTCCCGTTGGTTGGCCGCAGCACTGGAAGCGGGCTGGCTGGGTTTCCCCTCACCATTGCGGGACAAGATCCCCGTCAACGCCACAGTTCCCGCCGTCGCTGCGGAGCGCGTGCCTGAGGTGCTGGCGCGCTTCGGGCGGGTGGACGCCGTCAAGATCAAAGTTGCAGAGCGGGGACAGGAACTGGCGGACGACGTCGCCAGGGTGAATGCAGTACGCGAGGCCCTTCCTGACGCTGCCATCCGGGTGGATGCCAACGGGGGATGGGACTTAGAGCAAGCCGTGGAAGCGCTGAGCAAACTCTCCGCGGTTGGGCTTGAGTATGCCGAACAGCCCGTTCCCACCATCGAAGGCCTCGCTGAGGTCCGGCGTCGGCTGTCTGCTGCAGGCACGCCGGTCCTGATCGCCGCGGACGAGAGTGTCCGCAAGGAAGAGGACCCCCTTCGTGTTGCCCGGGCCGGCGCGGCTGACCTGATCGTAGTTAAGGTCGCCCCACTCGGGGGAGTAGCGCGTGCACTGGACATTGTGGAGCAATCCGGGCTGCCCGCCGTCGTAAGTTCCGCCTTGGACACTTCCGTGGGCATCCGTGCCGGCCTGGCGCTCGCAGCCACGCTGCCGTCACTCCCTTATGCCTGCGGCCTTGGCACCGTTTCGCTGTTTGCTTCGGACATCACGCTGGACCCGCTGGTGGCCAACGACGGCGCCATCCAGTTGCGCGATACCGTTGCCGATCCTGGCCTGCTGGAGCAGTATGCGGCACCGGGGGACCGTCGGGACTGGTGGCTGGACCGGCTCCGCCGCGTGCACTCAGTGCTGGCGCGAAACCAGCATGGTTTGTTCACCGGGGATTAACCAGAGAGACCTCTCAGCTTTGGATTCCGCTGACAGGCTCAGCGGGAACCTCGTACATCCTCTGGAAGGTCTACCCCCATGTCTGAAACCACCGGACGCACGTTTGCGCTGCTCCCCATGCTTGGCCACACCAAAGGCAAGCGCAGTCCCGTGACGTGCGCACTGAAATGCGACAACGCCTGCTCGGGCGACGTCTGCAATACCACCGCCAACGGTTACTTCCGCGACATCGCTTCAACGGCCATGTCCCGTCGCGCCGCCCTTGGGCTTGGCGCCGCAGGAGCGCTCGCGATCGTGCTTGGTGGTGCTGTTACTGGTGGTGACGCTGCCGTGGCCGACTCGGGCAACGGGCTCTCCGATGCCGCTAAGAAGGGTTTCGACAAGTCCAAGCTCAAGTTCACCGCCATCAAGCCCGTTGACGCAGCGGTGGATGCCTTCACCGTGCCTGAAGGGTTCGACTGGAAGCCGGTCATCCGCTGGGGCGACCCCCTCTTCGCCGACTCACCGGCCTTTGACATTAATGCGCAGACCGCTGCGGCGCAGGCACGCCAGTTCGGCTACAACAACGACTACACGGACATTCTGCCGATTCCCGGTTCCAAAGATCGCCGTGCCGTCCTGTTCAGCAACCACGAGTACACCAACGAGAACATCATGCTCCCGGAGGGCTTCGACCCCGCCGAGGCGCGCGCGATCGGTCGCGCAGGGCATGGGTTGGCCGTGGTGGAACTGGAACGTAAGAACAAGAACAAGCCGTGGAACTACGTTCAGGGCGCACCGTTGAACCGACGCTTCCTCACGGACACCACATATGAGCTGACCGGACCGGCGGCCGGCACGAACCTGGTCAAGACCATCGACGACCCCGCTGGCCGCTGGATCAAGGGCACTCTTGGTAACTGCGCAGGCGGCACCACCCCATGGGGAACCATCCTCTCCGGCGAAGAGAACTTCAACGGCTACTTCGCTGCCCCAGGCACCAGTGAGGGCGATAAGCGCTACGGAATTTCCGCCAAAGCCACCACGCGCCAGTGGGAGCTCGACGAGCCGCGCTTTGATACCCGCAACGCCGGCTATGCCAACGAGACCAACCGCTTCGGCTGGATCGTGGAAGTGGACCCGTTTGATCCCACCTCCACTCCCAAGAAGCACTCCGCCATGGGCCGCTTCAAGCACGAGGGCGCCAACGTCATCGTCGCTCCTTCCGGCCGCGTAGTGGCTTACATGGGCGACGACGAGCGCTTTGACTACCTGTACAAGTTCGTCTCCAAGGGCAAGTACCAGGCTGGTGACTCAAAAGAGGCCCGCAAGAACAACATGAACCTGCTTTCCGAAGGCGACCTCTACGTAGCTCGCTTCACGGGCGACTCTCCCGCAGACATCGACGGCACCGGCAAGCTCCCCGCCGACGGCTCATTTGATGGCACCGGTGAATGGCTTCCTCTGGTGGTCAACGGAACCTCGGCTGTGCCGGGCATGACCGTGCCGGAAGTTCTGGTCTACACCCGCCTCGCCGCTGACAAGGTTGGCCCCACCAAGATGGACCGTTGCGAGGACGTGGAGCCCAACCCGCGTACGGGCAAGGTTTACGTCGCCTGCACCAACAACACGGACCGCGGCAAGCCGGGCAAGGAAGGCGCCACCGAGGTTAACCCGCGCAACCTGAACCGTGACGGCCACGTCGTGGAGATCACCGAAGGACGCGAGCAAACGGGCACCAAGTTCAACTGGAACCTCCTTTTGGTTGCCGGAGACCCTGCCAAGAACACGTCCACCTACTTCTCCGGATTCCCGGCCGATAAGGTGTCGCCTATCTCCTGCCCGGACAATGTTGCCTTCGACTCCGTGGGCAACCTCTGGATCTCCACCGACGGTGCTCCCGGCACCATCGGCTACGCGGACGGGCTGTTCAAGGTCACCCTTGAGGGCCCTGAGCGCGGCAAGGTGGAGCAGTTCCTCGCTGTCCCGCGCGACGCCGAAACCTGTGGTCCCATCATTCACGACGAAGAACGGACCGTTTTCGTCGCCGTCCAGCACCCTGGTGAGGATGGCACGTTTGCAGCCCAGAACTCCTTCTTCCCGGACTACGTTCCGGCCGGAGCAACACCCGCCGCCGGTGCAGTACGGGCGCCGCGGCCCTCCGTAGTGCAGGTCTTCCGCAAGTAACGCCTGCTCCCAGAAGCTGACGAATGCTCCCCCTACCGGCGTCCCGGGAGGGGGAGCATTCTTCGTTTCCACGCTCTCTCACATCCCGCGTGCTTGGGCCGGTCCCTCTCTCACATCCCGCGTGCTTGGAACCGAACGCTCTATCACCCACGGCTCTCTGGCGGCTTGTGGCGCCGCGGCGTAGGGTCGTTTGGACCATGACAGAACAGCAGCCGTACCATCTGGTCCAGCAATATCCACACTTCGAGCTGCGTCGTTATCCCGCGCATGCACTCGCAGAGGTGCACGTCCACGCCGCGTTTGATCGCGCCGGAAACGAGGCATTCCGTTCTCTCTTCAACTACATCAGCGGCAGCAACACCACCAAGCAGAAGCTGTCCATGACCGCGCCGGTCATTCAAGAGAGCGGAACGTCAGGGGAGCTGGTCATGACGGCACCTGTCCTGCAGAGCGGGCCCATCCCGGGAGATGCCGATGAAGCCTACGTTGTTGCCTTCGTCTTGCCAGTCGGAGTGACAGCAGAGACTGCCCCTGTGCCCGACGACCGTAAGGTCAAGATCCGTGACGTACCAGGGGCGCTATCCGCAGTAGCACGGTTCACGGGCAACGGATCGGCCGCGGCCTTTCAGCGCCATACAGTAGCGCTGACGGAGGCACTTCAGCTGGCTGCTTTAACCCCGATCGGTTCGCCTAGGTTCGCGCGCTTCGACCCTCCCTTCAAGCCGTGGTTCCTCCGCCATAACGAGGTAGTCCTGGACGTCAAGGAAGCCTAACGGCATCTGGGTGAGAGACGGTTGGCCGGAAGGGCTAGTGATGTGGGAGACGGTTGGCCGGAAGGGCTAGTGATGTGAGCGAGCGTTTGGTTCCGGCGGCGCCAATAGACTGGAACGGTGACTTCCCAGGACTCTCTGACATCCATCGGTGCCGCACGGATCGCCGTTACGGCACTGCTCGACGGCGGTGTGCGGCACGTGGTGGTAGCGCCCGGTTCACGTTCTGCACCCATGGCCTACGCGCTCGCGGAAGCTGAAGCCGCAGGTCGCGTCCGGATCCACGTCCGCATCGACGAGCGGGATGCTGGATTTACCGCGCTGGGACTCGCACTCTCCACGCAGGCTCCCGTGGCGGTGGTGACCACCTCCGGGACAGCGGTGGGCAACCTGCTTCCCGCTGTTATGGAGGCCAATCATTCAGCCGTTCCCGTTGTGGTGATTTCCGCTGACCGTCCCGAAGAACTCCACGGCACCGGGGCAAACCAGACCACCATCCAACTGGACCTTTTCGGCGACCACGTGAGATTCGCCGTCGACGTCCCCGCAGGCGACCATCCCCAGAAGGCCCTTGCTACTGCGCTCTACGCGGCCACCGGCGCCCTCGAAAATACCCCTCCCGGCCCTGTCCAAGTGAACCTCGCCTTCCGCGATCCCTTGGTACCGGCCGACGGCGACTCCCTTCCCGCAGAAGCGGGCCGGGGCGTGTTCCATTACGACGCCGGACCCCAGGCGCTGGAACTTCCGGCGGCATCAAGCGAACTCGCCGAGCGACGCACCGTGGTCCTGGCCGGCCACGACGCCGGGCCCGTCGCCGAAGCCTTCGCCCGCGCCCACGGACTGCCCCTGCTGGCAGAACCTTCATCCAACGCCCGTTTCGGGCCAAACGCTGTTGGGCCATACCGGGTCCTGCTTGCACATTTTGGCC
The DNA here is from genome assembly GCF_044756605.1 of Paenarthrobacter sp. NPDC091711. NCBI lineage: Bacteria > Bacillati > Actinomycetota > Actinomycetes > Micrococcales > Micrococcaceae > Paenarthrobacter > Paenarthrobacter sp. NPDC091711. The sequence continues at coordinate 326,532 of NZ_JBIVTF010000002.1, read as the reverse complement.
CTGATTCGCCTGCGCCAATCGAGCGGGTTGTCCTGTTCGGTCGGGCGACCCTGTCCCGCCCCGTGGCTGCCCTGCTGGCGCGTGCATCTGTTGAATCCGCCATTTACCAGCCCGTCCCCGTTGCTTGGTATGAAGAAGGTCGGCGCCGCGAAACACCTCTCGAAACCCTGCCGGAGCTAGCCGATTTCGCTGGCCGTGGCTCTGCCGAGTGGCTCGATTCCTGGCTCCTCGCGGGTGCGGCCGCCCAGCACGGCCTTGATGGGGTGCTGGTGGGGGAGAGCCTCGCGAACGGTCCGTCAGTGGGCGCCACGGTCTGGGAGCACTCCCGCGGACAGCTGGTGCTCGGTTCCTCCAACGGCATCCGCGACGTCGACCTCGCTGGCCAACCTCACACCCAACCCATCGCCACGGTTTACGCCAACCGCGGCCTCGCAGGCATCGACGGAACCATCGCCACAGCCACCGGAATCGCCCTGGGTAGCGGCCGCGAAACCACGGTCCTGCTTGGCGACGTCACCTTCCTTCACGACGCCGGCGGACTCCTTCTCGGCCACGGAGAACCCTTGCCGGACCTCCGGATCGTGGTGCTCAACGACTCCGGCGGTGCCATTTTCAGCCTTCTCGAACACGGGGTGGTGGAGGACTCTGGGGCCTACGGCACCGCCGTCGAACGTCTCTTCGCTACTCCGCACTCAGTGGACATCGCGGCACTCGCGGCGGCTTACGGCGTCGGACACCAAGCAGTAACCACGACGGCGGAACTCGTCGCGGCTCTCAAGTCACCACTGAAGGGGCGCACCATCGTGGAAGTGCGTGTGGACCGGGCGGGTTTAAGGGCACTCCATGCGCGGATCAAGGAAGCTATCTCGGCTGCGGTGGGCCAAGTCCTGACGGCGGGCTAACCCCGGTCCGGCCCACCTCGCTACCGTTGCCGCCGATCGCACCCGTAACCGCTGGTGCGAACGGCGCGAAAAGGTGCGCCACAGGGGAAGGAGTGGTGCGCCGTGCGCGAAGGGGTGCGCCGCCGCCGTCGTACTTCACCAGGACAGCCAAATCTAGGGGCACCCACATTCCTAGGTGACGCAGAAACGGGAGGGTGACACCCGAAGATGGGTGTCACCCTCCCGTTTGGGTGGCGCTAAAGACTATGCGCGGCGTCAGTCCAGAAGGGGTTAGTCCTCCACCACGTCAATGTGCGTGGGGTCGAGGACGCGGCGCAGGAACTCCTTGGTGCGCGGCTGCGTGGGGGCGCTGATCACGTTTTCGGCGGGCCCTTCTTCCACCACAACACCGGCGTCCATGAAGACCACGCGGTCCGCAACTTCGCGGGCGAAGCCCATCTCGTGAGTAACCACCAACATGGTCATGCCTTCTTGGGCCAGCTTGCGCATGACAGCCAGGACGTCGCCCACGGTTTCGGGGTCGAGAGCGGACGTGGGCTCATCGAAAAGCATGAGCTGCGGGTCCATGGACAGTGCGCGCGCGATAGCCACACGCTGCTGCTGGCCACCGGAGAGTTGGTCCGGGAAACGGTCGGCGAGGTGTCCCAGGCCAACGCGTTCCAGGTTGTGGCGTGCCACCCCTGCGGCCTCGGACTTGGAGCGCTTGAGGACCTTCATCTGCGAGATGGTGCAGTTGTCCAGGACGCTCAGGTGCGGGAACAGGTTGAAGTGCTGGAACACCATTCCAACGTTCCGGCGCATCCGGTTGAGGTCAACGTCCGGGTCGGTGGCCTCGAATTCGCCCACGTTGATGGTGCCGGCGTTGGGCTGTTCAAGCAGGTTCACGCAGCGGAGGAGGGTGGACTTGCCCGAACCCGAAGGCCCGATCAGGCAAACAACCTGACCCGGTTCAACGGTCAGCGAGATGCCTTTGAGGACCTCGTTGCTGCCGTAGGACTTGCGCAGATCCTTGATATTTACACCGGCGGCTTGAACGGTGGACGTGCTCCCAGTGGAGTTATTCATGACTGTCCTGCCTATCGCTTAGTCCGCGCGGAGCGGCTTTCGAACTTCCGTGCCAGGAGGCTCAACGGGATGGTGATGACCAGGTAGAAGGCGCCGGCTACGAGCAGTGGCGTCAGGCCTGCACCAAGGCTGGAGATGCCGTCGCGGCCAAACTTGGTGAGCTCGTACTGGGAAGCGGTGAGGCCAAGGACGTAGATCAGCGAGGAGTCCTTGGTGAGCAGGATGATCTCGTTGGTCAGGGGCGGCAGGACAATCTTGAATGCCTGCGGGATGACGATTGAGATCATGGCCCGCCAGTGCGGCATGCCCAGCGAACGGGCTGCTTCCATCTGGCCCTTGGGCACAGCCTGCAGGCCGGCTCGCAAGGTTTCGGCGATGTAGGCCGAGGCCACCATGCCCAGCGAAACCATGACCACGATGTTGACGTCCCACTGGACACCGAACGCCAGCGGTACGCCGTAGCCGAAAGCGATGAAGACCAGCAGCGCGGGAACGCCCCGGAAGAACTCGATGTATCCGGTGGCGAGCCAGCGGTACAGCGGGAACGAGGAGAGCTTCATCAGGGCCAGCAGAAGGCCGCCTGACAAACCCACTACGAAGGCCAGGGCCGTGTAGATGAGGGTGTTCTTGAGTCCCACCAGGAAGATGTCCGGGAACATCGGCCCGATCTTGGAGAAGTTGAAGACGCTGGTGCCAATCGTCTTCCAGTCCACAGCAAGGATCACCGCGGCCACGGCCACGACGAATATTCCGGCCTGGACGTACAAACTGACTTTGGCTCGTTGACGTGCAGTCATTGCCATGGGGTTCTCACATTCATGTTGCGCAGGTGGGGCCCCGAAAGGACCTGAACAGATCGTTTCGGGGCCCGCCTACGTGATCTTGGGAGCCGGGGCTCGGACTACTTGGTGGCTTCGCCGAACCAGGTGGTCTCGAACTTCTTCAGGGTGCCGTCATCGGTGATGCGCTTCAGGGTGGCGTTCACGGCATCAGCCATGGCGGTGTTGCCCTTCTTGATGGAGATGCCCAGCTTCTCGCCCGTTGCGTAGTCTTCAACGCGCTTGAGGTTGGAATCGTCCTTGATGGCGTAGCCAAGGACGGACTGGTTGCCGACGGCGGCGTCGATGGTGCCGGCCTTGAGGGCCTGGACCAGGAGGCCGGAGTCTTCGAACTGCTGTGCGTCGATTCCCTTGTCCTTGGCGTACTGGGCGCCGGTGGTGGCCTGCTGGACGCCCACCTTCTTGCCCTTGGCGCCGTCGATGTTGGAGATGCCGGAGGACGAGGTGGCCACGAGGGTCAGGTCGTCGTCCAGGTACGGGGTGGAGAAGTCCATGACGCTCTTGCGGACGTCCGTGATGGAGATCGAGGAGATGGAGACGTCGCAACCGGTCAGTGCGGTGCCGGTCTCGATTGCTTCGAAGGAGCTGTCCACCACGTTGAGTTCTGCCTTGACGTCCTTGGCGATCTCGGCGGCGATGTCCATATCGAAGCCGACAATCTTTCCGTCCTTCTGGAATTCAAAAGGCTCGTAGGGAACGTCCGAGCACACCGTGAGTTTGCCGGCATTGATGAGCTTGAGACCTGACTCCGAGGACGCGGCGGGGGTGGAGGAACCACCACAGGCGGTCAGGGCCAGGGCGCCGGCTGCGAGCACGGCGGCAATCTTGGTGCCGGACAGAACCGAACGGGAGATCTGCATGTTGTTTACCTTTTGTTGCGGTGGATGCTGAACTGAGTCGGTTTTAGTGTAGCGCCGAACGTGAGATGTGCATCACAGGAAACGAAGTTTCACTATTGGATAACAAGTTTACGCACTAATCAACCACCGCAGCAGAGCCGGTGTCTGGAATCCCAGATTTAGCGCTGGATGCCCAGCGCTTCCAGCATCGGCCGGAACTTAGCCCACGTTTCCGCCAATTCGGCCTCCGGCACAGACCCTTCCACGATCCCGCAGCCCGCGTACAAGCGCACCGTGTTGGCATCCTCAATGACAGCGCCACGGAGTGCGATGCCCCACTCGCCATTACCGGCAGCGTCCAACCAACCCACCGGCCCGGCGTACGGGCCACGGTCCAAATGCTCCAGTTTGCGGATCAGGGCCCCGGCTACCATCGTGGGCGTTCCGCAGACTGCCGCTGTGGGATGCAGGGCGTTGATCAGAGCCAGGCAGGTAGGAACGTGTCCCTCAATGTCAGCCAGCTCCGCCTTCACGTCCGAGGCCAGATGCCACACATTGGGCAGCTCCAGAATGAAGGGCTCACTGTGGGAATTCATCGCCTCGGAGAAAGGGGCGAGCTGCCGGGTCAGTGAATCAATGGCGATCTCGTGCTCGTGACGCTGTTTCTCGGAACCGGCCAGGACCCGTTCGGCATACTCCATGGGGGAGCCGTCCATGCCGTCCGCATCGCGGCGATCCAAGGTTCCAGCCAGCACGCGCGCCTGCGCAGTGCGGCCCTCCACCTGAATCAGCATCTCAGGCGTAGCACCCACGAGTCCGTCGACGCCGTACGTCCAGCATTCGCGGTACCTCGCGGCGAGTTGACGAAGAACCTCAGCGGCGTTGACGCCCTCAGGAAGGTTAGCGACGACGTCGCGCGCCAACACCAGCTTCTCCAGCTTTCCGGCGCGGATTTCCTCCACGCCGTTGGAAACGGCCTGCATCCAGGCGGCCTCACTCAGGGAACCGCGGCTGAGATGACCAGCCGAACCGTTCGCCGCAACAGCGTCCGGTGAGAGTCCGACGTCGGGCCCTCCGGTGGCTGAACCGTTGCCGTTGGGCTCGGGCTCAGTGAGCCAGCGGTCAACTGAGGCGAGGACGCCCGCCTCGGTGAGGGGGCCGTCGTCGAACGTCAGCTGCGTGGCCCAGGCGCGGCCGTCACGGATGCCGATCACGAGTTCGGGGAGGATCAAACGGGACACGTGCGGGGAGGTTTTGGAGAAGGCAAAGGAGCCGAAAGCCACCGGACCGGTGCCCGGAACCTCCACAAGATCCGTGATTTCCGCCTCAATAATGAGGTGCCGCCACCAGATGTCGGCCTCCAGGAATCGCTCGGGACCGGTGGCGTTAAAGCGGGTCAGCTCGCCATAGCCCACCAGGCCGGCCTCGCGGCGGGACCAGCACAGGACGTCGTCCCGCACCAGAAACGACGGCAGCCCCCCGGAGGATGTTTCAACATCGAGGGGGACTGTCAAGGTGCGGAGCGTGCTCGTCATGATGGAACAACAGTACTCCCGAGTTCAGCCAGAATCTGAGCCGACTTCTACAGCGCAGCAAAGTCGCGTGAATGTCTGAGACAATTACAGGGTGAACCGAGCATCCTTGGAAAAGCGTCCGGACGAAGTTGCGACGATGTTTGATGATGTCGCCCCAAAATACGACGTCGTCAATGATGTCCTGTCCATGGGGCAGACGCGGCGTTGGCGCCGGATCGTGGTTGACGCCATGGACGTCAAGGTGGGTCAGAAGGTCCTGGATCTCGCCGCCGGAACGGGAACATCCAGCGAACCCTACGCCGATGCCGGTGTGGACGTGGTGGCATGCGACTTCTCCCTGGGCATGCTCAAAGTAGGCAAACGCCGCCGCCCGGACATCGACTTCATTGCCGGCGACGCCACCAACCTGCCGTTCGCTGACAACAGCTTCGACGCTTCCACCATCTCCTTCGGCCTCCGCAATGTGGTGGAACCCCGCAAGGCGCTCGAGGAAATGCTGCGCGTCACCAAGCCTGGTGGCCGCCTGGTTATCGCCGAGTTCTCCCACCCCGTGGTTCCCCTGTGGCGCAACCTCTATACCGAGTACCTGATGCGCGCGCTCCCGGCCATCGCCACCAAGGTCTCTTCCAACCCGGATGCCTACGTGTACCTCGCCGAGTCCATCCGCGCCTGGCCGGACCAGGACCACCTGGCCCAGTGGCTCAAGGATGCCGGCTGGACGGACGTCACCTACCGCAACCTCAGCGGCGGCATTGTTGCAGTGCACCGTGCGCAAAAGCCCGCCGAGCATCGCGAAAGTGTTCCCGTGGCCAAGCTCCGCCGCCAGATTAAGCCGCGCCACCAAGCCGGCTAACAAGCACAGCCTGTTGATTAGGACGTCGTGAAAGTACTGATTGTTGGCGCGGGCCCGGCCGGGTCCACCGCTGCGTATTACCTCGCCCAGCAGGGCATCGATGTCACGGTGCTGGAAAAGACTTCCTTTCCCCGTGAAAAAGTATGCGGCGACGGCCTGACTCCCAGGGCCGTCCGCGAAATTCAGAAGCTCGGACTGCCGCATGCTGTCTCGGAGGGTTGGAGGCGCAACAAGGGCCTTCGCCTCATTGCCGGCGGCCGCACCATCGAACTGCCATGGCCCGAGGTGGCCGACTTTCCCACCTACGGCCTCATCCGTACCCGCCTCGGTTTCGACGAGGACCTGGCCCGTCACGCCGAGTCCGCGGGCGCCGTCGTGCTTGAACGCCACAGCGTCACCTCCGCATTGACTGCTGAGGATGGACGGGTCATCGGCGCCCAGGCTGCCATCCTGGACGAGTCCGGACGCAAGACGGGCGAAACGCGCGACTTCCACGCCGACGTCGTACTCGCCGCGGACGGTAACTCAACGCGAACTGCGGTGTCGCTGGGCATGCACAAACGCGACGACCGTCCGCTGGGCGTTGCTGTGCGCACCTACTTCACCTCGCCGAGGCACGACGACGACTGGATGGAAGGCTGGCTGGAACTCCCCGGCAAGTCCGGTAAGCCGCTGCCCGGCTACGGCTGGGTGTTCGGCGTTGGCGACGGCACCTCCAACGTGGGCCTGGGAATCCTGAACTCTTCCAAGGAATTCGGCAAGCTCGACTACAAGCAGGTCCTGCGTGAATGGACCGCCGGCATGCCGTCCGATTGGGGCTTCACGCCCGAAAACCAGGTGGGGGAGATCCGCGGCGCAGCACTGCCCATGGGCTTCAACCGCACACCGCACTACTCGCCCGGGCTGCTCCTGCTGGGCGATGCCGGTGGCATGGTGTCCCCGTTCAACGGCGAAGGCATTTCCTACGCGATGGAATCGGCGCGGTTTGCCGCTGAGTTCCTGATTGATGCTTCGTCGCGCTCGGCTTCTGCCGGATGGTCCACGTACGACGCCGATGCTCACCTTTCGCGTTACGCGGACTATGTGCGGGACCAGTGGGGTTCGCACTTCACCTTGGGCCGTATGTTCGCCTCTCTGATCGGCAAGCCTGCCGTGATGAAGCTGGCATTGCGCACGGGCATGCCCATCCCCGTGCTCATGCGCTTTGTGGTTCGCATGCTCGCCAACCTCACGGATCCGTCCGCGAAAGGCTTCGAAGACCGTGTTATCCGCGTCCTCGAGATGCTGGTTCCGGCCACCTCCAACACTTCCTCTGCCCGCGCCCTTACGCCGGCAGGCACCAACACCGCGGTCTCCGCAACAACTAGTTAGGGTTAACCCGTGACGAACTCTGCCGAACACAGCTGGACGCATGCCGGGCACGGCTTGCCGCAGGCTGTTGAGCCTGCTCCCAACACCACCGCGATCGCAACGGGACTCCAGCTGCCCGCCGGATTCGCTGCCATTGCCGGCGATGCCGAGCTGGGCCCGGCCATCACCACCAACCTTGCCAGGGTGGAGAAGAAGCTCCGCGAAGCCATCTCCAACTCGGACCCTCTGGCCGACGCCACGTCGCGCCACCTGGTGGAAGCCGGTGGCAAGCGCATTCGTCCGCTGCTGACTCTGCTGTGCGCCCACCTTGGTGATGCTTCACGCCCCGAAGTTGTTCAGGCCGCTGTTGTAGTGGAACTGACACACCTTGCCACGCTGTACCACGACGATGTGATGGACTCCGCTCCCTTCCGCCGCGGCGCTCCCACTGCCCACGAAGTATGGGGCAACTCGGTGGCCATCCTTACCGGCGACCTCATCTTTGCCCGCGCCTCCATCCTGGTGTCCGAGCTCGGTTCCCGTGCTCTGGGGATTCAGGCGCGTACCTTCGAGCGGCTGTGCCTTGGCCAACTCCACGAAACTGTTGGACCGCGGGAAGACGAAGATCCCGTAGAGCACTATCTGTCCGTCATCGCCGACAAGACCGGCTCGCTGGTAGCAGCATCCGGTCAGCTGGGTGCGATCTTCGCCGGTGCCGACGAGTCCTACGAGGACCTGCTGGTGGAATACGGTGAAAAGGTTGGCGTGGCCTTCCAGCTCGCCGACGACGTCATTGATGTCACCGGTGTAAAGGTCAAGTCCGGCAAGTCCCCGGGCACCGACCTCCGCGAAGGGGTACCCACCCTGCCCGTCCTTCTACTTCGCCGCGATGCTGCTGCGGGGGATGCTTCCGCTGCTGCCCTCCTGGAATTGATCGATGGTGATTTGTCCTCGGATGCTGCCCTTGCCGAGGCAGTGGCCGGGCTGCGCGAGCACCCCGTCACCAACGAGTCCTGGAAGATCGCCCGCCAGTGGTCCGCCGAAGCCGTTGCGGCTCTGGACCCGCTGCCGGAAGGCGTTGTGAAGGCATCGCTGACCAACTTCGCACATGCTGTGGTGGACCGCAGCAGCTAGGTTCCCTCGGTTTCCGGGTTGTGGCTTCCTGACCCTGTTTGAGCGCCTGACGGCCGCTATGCACCCTAAATGGGTTGCATAGCGGCCGTTGCCGTTTCAAACAAGGTCAGGATGCCACTTGGATCACGACGCCGGCACCCACTTTGGCGTCCAGCGCGGCGGTCCGAAATGGCCGGCTTCCCTGTTGCTCAGTACGGCGAGCACCTCAGCCACCATCTTCCTTGGGTGATGGACGACGTCGGAGTAGTAATAGCGAAGGACCAACAGCCCGCCGCGCATGCTGGCATTGTTCCGGTACTGGTCCTTCTTCACTTGCCTGCCTTCCAAGTGAGTCCCGCCGTCGAGCTCGATCACCAGACAACCGTTGATCAGGCAGTCGACTTCGCCAACACCTTGCAGCTGAACGTGCATGCTCACCCTCAGCCCGGCCCTGGTGAAATGCGTATGAGCCAAAACTTCCAGTAACGAATCAGACCTCGGAATGACCAATCCCAGAACTGCCCTAGCTCACTGCGCTTTGAACCATGACCAGCGATTCCAATTCCGGGAGGCATCTGAGGGCATGGATCAGAACGTCGGCTACACCGGCAACAGGCAGGTAGGAATGCGGGGGATGGGTCATCGAGGCGTGGTCAACAATGTCAGGTTTGGCCAGTCCGTTTCCGCAACTCAGATGCAGGGTTGTTGGTTTACGAAGCACCCAAAGGCTGTAGAACTTCGCCGCCGAGATGCACGTCAGGCGGCCATTCGAGCGAAAGGCGGCTACGACGTCGGGGTTTGCTCCTTTGCCTACGTAGACGCCGCGCTGCGGCTTAGACACTGATCCTGAGGCCACCGCGGTTGCCAGTGTTCTTTCTGAGAAGCCGGCGCGTTTCAAGTCCGCGGTCTTGGCGGCACCGTGTCTGATTCGTAGGAATTCGGTGAGGTCCATCATCCATGCTTGCTGCGCTGGAGACTGCCCGGAGCCGGTATTTCGGTCTATGTGGATAACTCCACGAGACCGTAAAGAGCGCGAGATGACCTCGAAATTTCATTGACCTCAAGAGTTGCGCATATGACAGGATTGTCATAAGCTATTCACGGATCCACTAAATGCCTCCGGTGGGTCTGATGCGAACGGAGATTGTGGTCCCGGTTCGGTGCAGCGTATGACTCGTAACGTTGCAGCGAGCCGGGGCCATTCCGTTTAAGCCCGGAAACCTGTGGCTTAGCTCGGAAACCCTGTGGCTTCGTGACCCTCTTTGAACACAAAACAGCCCCTATGCAACCAATGAAGGTTGCATAGGGGCTGATTGTAGATCAAACAGGGTCACGAACCCCCGCGGAAAAGTGAAACTTAGTCTTCGTCGTCGTTGAATGCCCACTCGAACATGTCGAACACGAACTCGGAGAACGTACCTTCTTCGCTCTTCCACTGGCCGCGGGCGTTATTGCGGCGCCAGACGATGGGGTCCGGGATGCTGAGATCGGCGGTGCGGAAGCCCCATGTGAACTGCTCGTCCTCGTCTTCGAGGAACATGAGGAAGCCTTCGTCATCAACTTCGAGTTCCTCAGGGTCCCAGAAGTAGTGGTAAGCCTCCATGAGGTCCTCGCAGCCACCGATTGCAAGGTAGAACTCGCGCAGAACCAGCGGGATGGTGAAGGAGTGATCAGCCAGGGCGTCGTCCAGCTCGGCCGGCGTGAGGCCGTCTTCTTCCTGCCATTCATCCTCGAGATACTTTGGGACCAGCGCGCGGAACTTCTCGAGGAACATGTCAGTCATGCTCTTATCCTAGCTAATCCCGGGGACCTGAAATTGCGCCCCCACCGGTGGCTGCTCGATGCCATCCGCGCACAGCCAACGGCACATACCAACTGCGCCGCCACGCGGTCACCCGGAAAGCGAAAACAACGCCCGCAATGACACAAGCGGTAACCCCGTTGAACAGGCCAAGATTCCACAACAACGTGGTCAAGCCGGCACCCGCGAAGGCCGGCAGCGCATAGATGTCGCGGTTGTTGAACAAGGTAGGTATTTCGTTCGCGGTGATGTCACGGAGCAGGCCTCCGCCCACGGCAGTGGTGACCCCCAGCAGGATCGCGGCCACCGGATTCATGCCCGCGCCGATTGCCTTCAGCGTGCCCGTGATGCAGAACAAGGCCAGCCCGCCGGCGTCGAACAGGGTCAGCAGAGAGGTGAAGCGCTGCACTGAGGAGAACAAGTAGTAAACCAGCAGCGCAGCCAGCAACGGCGGGGCCAGGTACGCGGGGTTGGTAAAAGCGATAGGGGGACCGGCGTTGATCACGATGTCACGGATGACTCCACCGCCCAGTGCCGCGATGGACGCGAGAAGTATGGAGCCCACGAAGTCGAACTGCTTCCTGGCCGCCAACAACGAGCCTGACACAGCAAAAAAGAACACGCCGATGAGGTCAAGCCAAAGAAGAACAATGTCAAAGGAAATCAAGTGGACGGGTTCTTTCTTAACGCGCTTAACAACAGGTGCTGGCTCAACGTTACGCTAGCTCCCATGAACAGCCCCGTTTTGATCGCTTGCGCCCACGGAACCCGCAACGCCGAAGGCCAAGCTGCCATCCGCCGCGTCATGGCCGAAATCGAAGCACTCCGCCCCGGGTTGCGCGTGGTTGAGGCCTACGTGGACGTCCAGGAACCCGAGTTGGGCGGTGTGGTGGAGGGCCTGCCTGAGGGGACTCCCGCCGTCGTCGTACCGCTTTTGCTCTCTACCGGCTTCCACATCAAAGTGGACGTTCCAAAAGCCATCAAGCCCCGGCCCGAAGTAGTGGCCGCCAGGCCGTTGGGGCCGGACCCGCGGTTGGCTGAACTGCTAGCCGCCCACCTGCGTGCGGCTGGGTTGCAGGAGAACGACGGCGTGCTGCTGGCTGCCGCGGGATCGTCCCTGCCGGACGGTTCGGTGGATTCAGAAGAGCAGGCGCGACTCCTCGCCGAGCTGCTGCCGAACAAGGTGCGCGTCGCCTATGGCGCCAGTGCCCAGCCAACAGTGCCCGACGGCGTCGCCTCCTTGCGTGCCGAACTCGCCGAAGACGGTGGGACAGGCCGGGTCTTCATTGCCTCCTACCTCTTGGCTACTGGCTATTTCCATGACCAACTGGCGAAGGCTGGTGCGGACATTGTGGCTGCACCGCTTTTGCCCTCTCCTGTGTTGGCGGAGATCGCGCTGGAACGGTACGACGCAGTGTTGGCTAGCCGCTGACCACAGCGGTTAGGCATCCTCCGGGGTCCAAGTGGCATTCTTGACTTCTTCGCGGAACCAGTCGGGGATGTGTTCCTCGTCGCGGGGGAAGAGGTACAGCTCCTGGGCAAAAGTGTCGTTGACGGGATCACCAAGCTCCCAGACTGGCTTCTCCGTGTAGTTGAAACTGGCTTCCCAGCCATCGCCGGCTGGCGTGATGCTCAGAGTCATAGAAAACCAGGTGCCTTTGCCTGGCTTGTACATCAACTCCCGTAGCGTCCGCGCCGCTACGACAACGCTCTTGTCGATGTGCTTGCGCTTCATCTCGGTGCCATCCAAGTAGGCCTTAGCAATGGCACTTGCTGTTCCGCCTACTTCTGAGCGGACGTATGCGAAGGTGTCCCACTCGATGTCGTTTGGCCGCGCAGCCCAAAGCGCTTCCGCAATGGTTCTCTCGAGTTCTCGAGTTGTTTCGAAAGTGTCATGTGAGGTGGTTCCTTGCGTCATTTCTGGAAGCCCTAGTCGGACCCCGGGGTCCAGATGGAGCCCCGCATTTCTTCTTTGAACCAGTCGGGGATGTGTTCCTCGTCGCGGGGGAATAGGTGCAGCTCTTGGGCGTACGTGTCAGCGGACGGTTCACCGAGTTCCCAATGCGGTCTATCGTCGTAATTGTAGGAAGCCTCCCAGTCGTCACCGGTGGGCGTAACAATGAGGCGCATGGAAAACCACGTTCCCCTACTCGGCTTGTACATAGCTTCTCGAAGTTTCTTGGCCGCTAGGAGAACGCTATCTTCGGTGCGCCTGCGTTTTACCTCTTTGTCACCTAGGTAAGCCTTTGCGGTGGCGCTTGCCCTGCCCCCTATCTCAGAGCGGACATACGCAAAAGTGTCCCACTCAATGTCCAAAGGCCGTGTCGTCCAAAGTCCTTCCGCAATGGTTCTCTCGAGTACTCGAGTTGTTTCGAAAGTGTCATGTGAGGTGGTTCCTTGCGTCATTTCTGGAAGCCCTAGCCGGAATCCGGGGTCCATGTGGCGCCCTTCATTTCTTCTTTGAACCAGTCGGGGATGTGTTCCTCGTCGCGGGGGAAGAGGTACAGCTCTTGGGCGTAGGTGTCGTTGTCTGGCTCGCCGAGTTCCCAAACGGGCTTTTCGTCGTAGTTGTAGCTGGCTTCCCAGCCGTCTCCTTTGGGAGTGACTTTCAGAGTCATGGAAAGCCAGGTTCCTTTGCCGGGCCTGTACAGCACTTCCCTAAGCGTCCGGGCTGCTATAAGAACGTTATTGTCCACGTGGATGCGTTTCACCTCGGCACCGGCTAAGTAGGCCCTTGCGATGGAGCTTGCCCTGCTTCCGATTTCGGAGCGAACATATGCAAACTCATCCCATTGGATGTCTTGGGGCCGAATGGCCCAAAGCGCTTCCGCAATGGTTCTCTCGAGTTCTCGAGTTGTTTCGTAAGTTTCATGTGAGGTGGTTCCTTGCGTCATTTCTGGAAGCCCTAGTCGGAATCCGGGGTCCATGTGGCGCCCTTCATTTCTTCTTTGAACCAGTCGGGGATGTGTTCCTCGTCCCGGGGGAAGAGGTACAGCTCCTGGGCGTAGGTGTCGTTGACTGGCTCGCCGAGTTCCCAAACGGGCTTTTCTGTGAAGTTGTAGTCGGCTTCCCAGCCGTTACCGGCTGGCGTGACGGTCAGGGTCATGGAAAGCCAAGAGCCCTTGCCAGGCTTGTACATTGCTTCTCGAAGATCGTCGACTGTGAATGCGACTTCTTTGACGATGCTCCTACGATCGATCACGGCTCCCTGATGGAAGATCTTGGTGATGGAGCTGCCCAGCCCACCTATTTGATTGTGGACATATACCAGTGAATCCCAGGACACATCTGTCGGACGAATAGACCACATCGTCTCGGCAACGGTTCTCTCTAGTTCTTGAGTCGATTCGAAAGTGTCCTGGGAAGTGGCTCCTTGCGTCATTCTGGAAGCCCTAGTCGGAATTCGGGGTCCATGTGGCGCCCTTCATTTCTTCCTTGAACCAGTCGGGGATGTGGTCTTCGTCCCGGGGGAAGAGGTATAGCTCTTGGGCGTATGCAGTGGGTCCTGGGTCTCCGAGTTCCCAGACCGGTTTGTCGGTGTAGTTGTAGCTGGTCTCCCAGCCGTCGCCAGTGGGGGTGATTGTCAGCGTCATCGACAGCCACGCGCCCTTGCCAGGCTGGTAGGTAACTTCCCGCAGTTTCATAGCTGATACGAGTACATCCTTTCGTGGACGGGCGCGTTCCAACTCCAGGCCGTCCCGGTAGAGCTTTGCGATGGCGCCGCCCGTACCGCCGGTCTCCATATATACATAAGCAAAGCTGTCCCAAGGCTTGTCTTGCGGTCGGATAGCCCACAGCCCCTCAGCAATTGCGCGTTCTAGCTCACGGGCTCCTTCAAAAGAGCCTCCCGCCGACATCTGTTCCGTCATACTCATCTCTTTCCTACTATGTTCCTGAAAACTCGGTCGAAGAAGACCTTCCCATTAGCGGAAGCTTCGACGGTGATGAACTCGGGAGTTCTTAGTCCCTGCGACCGAGATATATCAATCTCCAGGGCAATCGTAGGCGGAGGAACTTCTAAAGCCTTGTCGTAAATAGCGCGTTCGAAATTGTAGAAGCTGTCCACGTTGCCCAAACCGTTGTTGAGCTCGCGCAGCATCCCCACCACGTTGATGCGCTCCTCTATGCCGTCAAAGAGTCGGGCAATCAGGTGGCCGCCCTCGTACTTCCATCCTTCAGAGAGAGGAATCTGGCTGTAAATTTCGGCATTTGAAGCTTGGCCGACGCTGCCTTGTATGTGAGGCGACCGACGTCCATCGCCCAACTGCAGACCTTCCACCTTCACGTGCTCGGTGAGGCCGTTGTGATCGGTTTTGAAAGTCACGTCTCCCTCCACGCCGTTAACTTTGTATGTCATTTCCGGTAGGGGGTTGTTGAGTTCAGGACTAATTTTTCCTCTGACTTTGTCTACCAATATCTCCTTGATGGTCCCGTTCGCATCCGTAATGAAGGTACCGCGGCCGGGCACCCGGTATTCGGTGTTGGGTGCGAAGCCTTCGGTGACTTTGGTCCAGGGAGTCCTGGGTCCGGGAACCATGGAATCGGGGACACGAACCACTTTTTGCACGGCAGGGTTCGACGCGTCGTGGAGCGGTGAAGGTTTGAGTTGGGCGATGACTTCGTGATGCTCCGCGGCTCTGCCGAGGGTGCCCATCGCCGGGGGACGGTAGGCGGCCTGGTCCAGGCGGTCGATGCCGTGAAGAACCTCCTCTGCCAGACCGCCCAAAGGACCACGGCCCACCCCGGAGATGCCGTCCGCTACACGGACTGCGCCAGCACCGTCGTCGAGGTGGTTGAGGAGGTTCGCGGATCCCTGCAACGGTGGTTTGATCAGGCTCTCCCAGGTGACAACCTTGACCGTAGTCATCACGTCAGTGATTTTTGCTACCGTCACTGAACGGAGTTCTCCTACTTTGGCAAGGCCTGGCAGTGTGCCGGGCAGACTTGCTAGGTTACCCGCACTGGCGAGACGCAGACCCAGTCGTTCAGCGAGGGATCCGGCTTTCAGGACGCCAGCCGTACCGAAGGAGACAACGAAGGCGCCAACATCCGCTGAGTTGCGGGTCAGGGCATATTCCCATTCGCCCTTTGACCATGCGTCCGCCTGGAATAAGTCCGGAAGGACCTTTCCCAACTGCTCAGCCGCAGCGTCCTGCTCCTCCTGCTTCCCTGTGATTGCCCGGTCCAGCCAGATGCCAGGGGCTACAAACATGCCCACGTTCCAGAGCATGCTGCCCACACCACTCCAGGCGTCACCGAAATTTTGGGTGGTGAGGCCCAATTCCTTAATCTCGGGTTTCCACGCCAGCGACAACGGAGTCAATGAGTAGGCGCCGCCCACCAACTCCCACCCCGAGTCCAACAGGCCCTGCCCAGCACCCATCAAGCCCCGAAGTCTGGCCCGATCCACGGGTGCGCCCCAGGGGAGATCACCTTGTGCGCCCAATGCATCCAAAGTCCCGGCATCAACAGCATGAACATTGGATCCATCCGGCTTCGCCTGCGAATCGTTGATGTTCACATAATGTGTTCCGCCGTACTGGGCCGTAATTTTATTAGCACAGTCCTGCTCGGCTTCCATGAACCGAGCCTTGATGTTGTTAAGTTCAGCGAGCAGCCGGTTCTGCTCACTAACGAGCTCAGGAGCGGTGGCCCACTCGTCGCCCTTGAGCTCAATGCGTGAACTGAGGTTTCCGGAATCGCTCCTCAGGGCGTCGCTTCTCGTTTTGATGTCGCGGCAAGCGGAAGCGAAAACCGACAGGGCAGAAGCGACCATTGAAACGCCGCTATTGAGATCATCCGCCATGGTGGTAACTGGGGAAAAGGCCGCCAGAAGCTGTGGCTTCTCGGGTGTATCGAATGTCCCGGCCAAGGCGTTCCAGCCCGAGGCAGTGACCTGAACTGATGCCTCATACTTCGCCCCGGCAGTTGAAAGGGCAGCAGCTTGTGCGTCCAAAGCTTCCGGGTTGGGTATCACGGGCAACGCTGTGAGGTCGAGGCCCGGGACCCTACCCCCTGGTGCTACACAAATCTCGTTGAAGGTAGTCATGGTGTCCCTTTAGCCAAGCTCCGCCGGGCGGTGACCTGCCCGCAGTGGCATGGCGCCGCCGTCGGACGCGCTGTTACCGGACGCGCTGTTACCGGCCGCGATGGCCGAGGCCTGGGCCTGCTGCGCCATGACGCTGTCTGCCTGAACGTACGCCATGAGGGCGTCGTTGGTTCCTTGGACGATTGCTGCGGACCTGCCGGCAATGAACTTGACCTTGAGTGCCAGTGACTGCTCGACGAATTCATTGAGCGCCTGAGCTACAAGACCGGTGCCGAGTGTGGCCCCGACATCGGAAATGGCGGTTCCCACTGCCTTAGCCGCTTCGTTCTGCGCGTCGATATTAGAAGCCGCCGTGGTCAGCACGGCGTGGGTGCCTGCGGTGTCAATATTCCAGTTGAGCGTCATCGTTCCCCCAAATAGCGTCCTCGGACTTGGCCGATACCTCAACGACGCTACAACGAGTGGACGAATCCGTCTTGTCACACGTTCAATCCCACAGAGGAGCGTCACGAAAGGGGCCACAAAGCCACAATATGAACCTGCATAAGAAGCCCGCTGCAACAAGGCCGATGAAGCCTTCGTGACGAAATGTTTCCCTAGGTGACTTCGCGTTTCCGGACCTTTGCTGGCGAAAACTGGCCAGACCTACAGTCGATGTATGACAGATACAGCTGTAGCCGGTGCGTCGGCTGAGACCACCAAGCGTCCGGCACGCACCCGCCCTGCCGCCAAGCCCCACGGCCAGTGGAAGGTTGACGGCACCGCGCCCCTCAATGCCAACGAAACCTGGAAGCAGGAAGACAACGGGCTGAACGTTCGTGAGCGCATTGAGTCTGTCTACTCCAAAGAAGGCTTTGATTCGATCGACGGCACGGACCTTCACGGCCGCTTCCGTTGGTGGGGCCTCTACACCCAGCGCAAGCCCGGGATCGACGGCGGCAAGACCGCAACGCTTGAACCGCACGAGCTCGAAGACAAGTACTTCATGCTGCGCGTGCGCATCGACGGCGGTGCACTCACCACTGAGCAACTCCGGGTCATCGGGCAGATCTCCGTGGACTTCGCCCGCGGCTCGGCTGACCTGACGGACCGTCAGAACATTCAACTGCACTGGATCCGTGTTGAGGACGTGCCGGAGATCTGGCGCCGCCTTGAAGGTATTGGACTGTCCACCACAGAGGCTTGCGGCGATGTTCCACGCGTTATCCTCGGCTCTCCGGTTGCGGGCATCGCCAAGGACGAGATCATTGATCCCACTCCGCTGATCCATGAGCTCGCCGAGCGTTTCATTGGCGATCCCGAGCTGGCCAACCTGCCGCGCAAGTACAAGACGGCCATCACGGGTCACCCGTCCCAGGACGTGGTGCACGAGATCAACGACTTCGCCTTGGTGGGCGTGGTCCACCCTGAGCTCGGTGCCGGTTACGACCTCTGGGTTGGCGGCGGCTTGTCCACCAACCCGCGCCTGGCCGAACGCCTCGGCGTGTTCGTCTCCGCGGACGTTGCCGCCGAAGTATGGCTCGGCGTTACCAGCATCTTCCGCGACTACGGCTACCGCCGCATGCGCACCAAGGCCCGTCTGAAGTTCCTCATGAACGACTGGGGTCCGGCCAAGTTCCGCCAGATCCTCGAGGACGAATACCTCGGCTTCAAGCTCCCGGACGGCCCCGCTGCTCCCAAGCCCACGTCTCCCGGCGACCACATTGGTGTTCACGAGCAGAAGGACGGCAAGTTCTTCATCGGCGTCACCCCCACTGTGGGACGCACGTCCGGCGAGGCACTCGTGACGCTGGCGGACACCCTGGAGAAGCACGGCAGCTACCGCCTCCGTACTACTCCTCACCAGAAGCTGGTCATCCTGGACGTGGCCAAAGAGCAGGTGGAGCCGCTCATCGCCGAACTGGACACCCTGGGCCTTTCCGCCCGTCCGTCCGTGTTCCGCCGCGGCACCATCGCTTGCACGGGCATCGAGTTCTGCAAGTTGGCCATCGTGGAAACCAAGGTCACGGCAGCTACGGCCATCGCTGAGCTGGAGCGCCGCTTGGCCGACCTCGTGGAATCCAAGCAGCTGCCGTCGGCACTGTCCCTCCACATCAACGGTTGCCCGAACTCCTGCGCACGTATCCAGACGGCCGATATCGGCCTGAAGGGCATGATGCTGCCAACGCCCGACGGCGACCCCACCCCGGGTTTCCAGGTTCACCTCGGTGGCGGGCTGGCGAACAACGAGCGCGAGGAAGCCGGTTTGGGACGTACCGTCCGCGGCCTCAAAGTCACTGTGGAAGACCTGCCCGATTATGTGGAGCGCGTGGTCCGTAAGTTCGTCGCCGTAGGCGCCGAAGGCCAGACCTTCGCAGAGTGGGCACACTCGGCAGATGAAGGAGATCTCCAATGACAGATCCCGTCACTATCACCAACCTCGCCAGCGCGGCAGCGCGTCCGGCGCTGCGTTCTCCTGAAGAGCTCAAAGCCCTGGCTGA
Source organism: Paenarthrobacter sp. NPDC091711 (assembly GCF_044756605.1). Lineage (NCBI taxonomy): Bacteria > Bacillati > Actinomycetota > Actinomycetes > Micrococcales > Micrococcaceae > Paenarthrobacter > Paenarthrobacter sp. NPDC091711. The sequence continues at coordinate 307,706 of NZ_JBIVTF010000002.1, read as the reverse complement.
ACAAGGCGCCGCTGAGCTCGGCTGGAACGCCCCTGCCCGGGACATCATCGCCTGGGTTGCCCGTAACTTCGAGCTGCCCACCGTAACCGTGGCCTGCTCCATGGCCGACGCCGTACTGCCCGCCTTGGTGGCGGACCAGCTTCCCGGCGTCGACGTCTTGTTCCTGGAAACCGGCTACCACTTCAAGGAAACGTACGAGACGCGCGACGAAGTCGCAGCGAACCTCCGCGTCAACGTGGTGGACGTCCTTCCCGAAACCACTGTGGAACAACAGGATCGCTTGCTGGGCAAGGACTTGTTCGCCCGCGACCCCGCCCAGTGCTGTGCGCTGCGCAAGGTGCAGCCGCTGCGCCGTTCGCTGACCGGATACGAAGTCTGGTTCACCGGGGTGCGACGCGACGAGGGCCCCACCCGCACCAACACGCCGGTGGTCACCTGGGATGAAGGCTTTGGCCTGGTCAAGGTGAACCCGATGGTGGACTGGACCTTCGATCAGCTGATCGAGTACTCCGAGGACAACATCCTTCCCGTCAACCCCCTCCTGAGCCAGGGCTACCCGTCCATCGGCTGCCAGCCCTGCACGCGCAAAGTGGCCCCGGGTGAAGACCCCCGCGCCGGCCGCTGGGCAGGATCCGACAAGACAGAATGCGGACTACACACATGAGCACGTACACAACAGAGGAGTCCCCGGTGGAAGTTGCAGCGGCAGTCGACGCCCCCTCGGCCGAGCGTCTCTCCAGCTTGGACACCCTCGAGTCCGAAGCCATCCACATCATCCGCGAGGTTGTTGCTGAGTTCGAGAAGCCTGCGCTGCTGTTCTCCGGCGGCAAGGATTCCGTGGTCATGCTGCACCTGGCCACCAAGGCGTTCTGGCCGGGCAAGGTTCCGTTTCCGGTTCTCCACGTGGACACCGGCCACAACTTCCCGGAGGTCATCGACTTCCGCGATCGCACCGTTGAGCGCCTGGGGCTGAAGCTGGTTGTTGGCTCAGTCCAGGAATTCATCGACCGCGGCGAACTGGCCGAGCGTGCTGATGGCACACGCAACCCGTTGCAGACCGTTCCGCTGCTGGACGCGATCCAGAAGAACAAGTTCGACGCCGTGTTCGGCGGCGGCCGTCGCGACGAGGACAAGGCCCGCGCCAAGGAGCGCATCCTGAGCCTTCGCGACGAGTTCGGCCAGTGGGACCCGCGCAACCAGCGCCCTGAGCTGTGGAACCTGTACAACGGCCGCCACACCGTGGGCCAGCACGTCCGTGCATTCCCCATCAGCAACTGGACCGAGCTGGACATCTGGCGCTACATCGAGCGCGAGAACATCGAGCTTCCCAGCCTGTACTACGCCCACGAGCGCGAAGTCTTCGCCCGTGACGGCATGTGGCGCGCAGTGGGCGAGGTATCCCAGCCGCTGCCCAACGAGGACGTCATCACCAAACTGGTCCGCTACCGCACGGTGGGGGACATGTCCTGCACAGGTGCCGTCGAGTCCGACGCACGCACCGTGGCCGACGTCGTTGTTGAAGTCGCTGCCTCCACCCTGACCGAACGTGGCGCCACCCGAGCAGATGACCGCATCTCCGAGGCAGCCATGGAAGACCGCAAGAAGGACGGCTACTTCTAAATGAGCACCGAAACTTTGGCTGCCGGGCTGGAAACAGCCCTGCCCACTACACTCTTCCGCTTCGCGACCGCCGGCTCGGTGGACGACGGCAAGTCCACTTTGGTGGGCCGCCTCCTTCACGACTCCAAGGCGATTCTTGCTGACACGCTCGACGCCGTTGCCCGCACCTCCGCGGACCGCGGCTTCGGTGGAGAAAAGGGCGGCATCGACCTCGCCCTCCTGACCGACGGCCTGCGTGCCGAGCGTGAACAGGGCATCACCATCGACGTCGCTTACCGCTACTTCGCCACGGACCGCCGCAGTTTCATCCTGGCGGACTGCCCCGGCCACGTTCAGTACACCAAGAACACGGTGACCGGCGCGTCCACTGCGGATGCCGTCGTCGTACTCATTGACGCCCGCAAGGGTGTGCTGGAGCAGACCCGCCGGCACCTGTCCGTGCTGCAACTGCTTCGCGTTGCTCACGTCATTGTGGCGGTCAACAAGATCGACCTGGTGGACTTCAGCGAGCAGGTGTTCCGCGAGATCGAAGCGGACGTGCAGAAGGTTGCCCGAGAACTTGGCCTTGGATCCGACGGAGTCGCTGACCTGCTGGTGGTGCCGGTGTCGGCCCTTGATGGCGACAACGTGGTGGACCGCTCTGAGCGCACCCCTTGGTACACGGGCCCGGCACTGCTGGAGGTCCTCGAAACCCTCCCTGCTGCTGACGAGCTTGAGGCCGAACTGGAGAGCTTCCGCTTCCCGGTGCAGCTGGTGATCCGCCCGCAGGGCGCCCTGGCTCCCGATGCTGTTGCTGCCGGGCTCGATGTGGAGGCGTACCGCGATTACCGCGCATATGCAGGCCAGATCACTGAGGGCTCGGTGAAGGTTGGCGACGAAGTTTCCGTGATCAGCCCGGGCCATGAGCCGCGTACCACCACGGTGATCGGCATCGACTTCGCCGGCCAATCGCTGGACGAGGCAGCTGCTCCGCAGTCGGTGGCTGTTCGACTGGCTGATGAGATCGACATCGCCCGCGGAGACACTATCGCCGCCGCCGGAACGGTCCGTGAAAGCACTGCTGACCTGTATGCGTCGCTCGCATGGCTCTCGCCGAAGCCGCTCCGCGAAGGCCAGAAGGTCCTGGTGAAACACGGCACGCGCACGGTCCAGGCACTGGTCCGCAACGTCACCGGCAAGCTGGACCTGGCCACGTTCAACGTGGAGCCTGCGTCCAACCTGGAACTCAACGACATCGGACACGCACAATTGCGCCTGTCCGCTCCGTTGCCGCTGGAAAACTATCTGCACCACCGCCGCACCGGTGCTTTCCTGGTGATCGACCCCATCGACGGCAATACTCTCGCCGCCGGTCTTGTGAAGGACCACCCGGGCGACCACGAAGACGAACGTTACGTCATCTAGGGTCACACGTAGTCACAAAACCGCAGCTTGTTCGCGACTCCTCACGTTGTACGGCGGGAATTTCGAACAGGCTGCGGTTTTCTTTCTGGGGAAGGACCCATGCCACAGAACACCTCGCTCAGCACTCTCCTCAACGCCGGCAAGGATCTGGTCCTGGACGGTGCGTTGGCCACGGAACTGGAAGCCCACGGCTGCGACCTGGAGGACGCGTTGTGGTCAGCCAAGGTCCTACTGGAGCAGCCGCACCTGATCAAACAGGTCCACCGCGACTACTTCGACGCCGGGGCATCCGTGGCCATCACGGCAAGCTATCAGGCGACGCCGCAGGGTTTTGCGCAGCGCGGATTGTCCGTTGATGAGTCGTTGGAGCTGGTGGCTTTGAGCGTCCGGTTGGCGGACGAAGCACGGCAGGAAGCCTTGGCGGAGGGCACCGCTCATGGCCCACTGCTGGTGGCCGGATCAGTGGGTCCCTACGGGGCCTACCTCGCCGATGGCTCCGAATACCGGGGTGATTACACGCTTTCAGCCGCGGAATTCCGGGATTTCCACCGGCCACGCATAGCCGCGCTGGTGGAGGCCGGTGCGGATTTCCTGGCGTGCGAGACCCTTCCGTCTTACGCCGAAGCGGAGGCGCTGTTGTCGCTCGTGGCGGAGTTCGACGTCGAATCCTGGTTTACGTTCACGCTGCGGGACAGCGGCCACATCAGTGACGGAACGCCGATCGCGGACGCGGCTGCGCTGCTCAGCGCGGAACCGCGGGTGGCCGCCGTCGGGGTTAATTGTGTGCCGCTTGAACTGGTCACCGAAGCACTAGGCACCCTGCAGAGGTCCTCGAACAAGCCGCTGGTGGCGTACCCGAATTCGGGGGAGACCTACGATGCTGTGACCAAGACCTGGGGCCCCTCGGAAGGCGTTCAAGGTAACGAAACGTTGGCGGGCAATGCTGCTGTTTGGCTTGACCGGGGCGCCCATCTCATAGGTGGCTGCTGCCGCACAACTCCGCGCGACATAGAAGGCCTGGCGTCGAATATGACGCCACGTGAACCTGCGTGAACCTTGGTTTCTACGGGATTGAAGCCGAAATATGACAGTCCCTACTGTGAACACATGACCTCTCCGGAATGGTCCTTCCTTGCCCACCACGGGCGATGTTACGGGGCCTGATCTTCGCCCCACCTCGCATCCCACATTTTTCATAAGGACCCCCCATGGCAAACACACCCGAGTCACAGAAACCCGATTCCGGCACCACCCGCATCGTCGCCGGTGAAACCGCACCCAAGCCCAAGCGCCGCCGCACCCTGGAAATCGGCCTCGCCGTCGGCCTCGTGCTGCTGATCGGTGCAGGCGCTGCAGTTGCTTCCGCTGTTTCGCAGAACAACCAAGCCGCACCCGCTCCCACCACCACGCCTGCAGCTGAGCTCAAGCTCGGCTACTTCAGCAACGTGACCCACGGCCCGGCGCTGGTAGGCACCAGCAAGGGCCTGATCGCCAAGGAACTCGGCGAGACCAAGCTCAGCACCCAGATCTTCAACGCAGGGCCCGCCGCGATCGAAGCCCTGAACGCCGGCGCCATCGACGCCACCTACATCGGCCCGAACCCGGCCATCAACTCCTTCGTCAAGAGCAAGGGCGAGTCCATCAGCATCATCGCCGGTGCCGCTTCAGGCGGTGCCCAGCTGGTGGTCAAGCCGGAGATCACCTCCGCAGCCGACCTCAAAGGCAAGATCCTCAGCTCCCCGCAGCTCGGCGGAACCCAGGATGTGGCCCTCCGGGCCTGGTTGGGCGAGCAAGGCTTCAAGACCAACACCGATGGCAGCGGCGACGTCAACATCAACCCGACAGAAAACGCCCAGTCGCTGAAGCTCTTCCAAGACGGAAAGCTCGACGGCGCGTGGTTGCCTGAGCCGTGGGCCTCCCGCCTGGTGCTCGAAGCCGGGGCGAAGGTCCTGGTTGATGAGAAGGATCTGTGGGAGAACGGCGATTTCACCACCACCATCCTGATCGTGAACAAGAAGTTCGCTGCCGAACACCCCGAGACCGTGAAGGCACTCCTGAAGGGCCACGTTGAATCCGTGAACTGGCTCAACTCGGCTTCTGCTGAGGAGAAGGCGACCACCATCAACGCCGTCCTCAAGGACACCGCTGGTAAGCCGCTTCCCGCGAACGTGATTGAACGCGCTCTGCAGAACATCAAGTTCACCACCGATCCGCTGGCAGGAACGTACAACAAGCTCCTGGAAGACGGCGTCAAAGCCGGAACCACTCAGAAGGCCGATATCAACGGCATCTTCGACCTCCGAACCTTGAACGAGGTAGAGGGCAAGAAGACTTCCGCAGCAGGACTTGGCCAAGACTAAGCAGTAACAGGCTGGTCCGCTTCCCCTCATGTTGATCGGGGAGCGGACCGGCCTTTAGCCATATCAGCTCTACCAATCAACACGAAGGACGGGACCATGCCAGTCGTACTCGAGAACCTGGGCAAGCGCTTCGGCGACGGCGCCCCGGTGCTGGACGACGTCAACGCCACCATCGCGCAGGGCGAGTTCGTTGCCCTCCTCGGTGCGTCCGGCTGCGGCAAGTCCACCCTGCTGAACATCATGGCGGGACTGGAAAAGCCGACGTCGGGCGCTCTTGAAGTACCCAGCGACGGTGCCGCCTTCATGTTCCAGGACGCATCTTTGTTCCCTTGGCTGACCGCGCGCGGCAACATCGAACTCGCACTTCAACTGGCGGACAAGACCAGCACCAAGGCGAGCCGGCGTGAACGCGCCAGCGAGCTGTTGGAACTGGTGCACTTGGGCGGCGCGGGGGATAAGCGTCCCCACGAACTGTCCGGCGGCATGAGGCAGCGTGTTGCGTTGGCCCGCTCCTTGGCTCAAGACAGGCAGCTGTTGCTGATGGATGAGCCGTTTGCTGCCCTTGACGCGATCACCCGAGACCTCTTGCACGACGAACTCGAACGAATTTGGAAGGAAACGGGACGGACCATCGTGTTCGTCACGCACAACGTGCGCGAAGCTGTTCGACTCGGCCAGCGCGTGCTCCTTTTGTCCTCGCGCCCCGGCCGTGTGGTGGCCGAATGGGAAGTCACCGAGGAACACCGCACCGATGCTGGTCGCGCCGGGGAGCTGACCGGTGTCATCACCCGCCGGCTTCGCGAGGAGATCCGCCGCCATGCCAAGTAACCCCATCACCACCGAAGAGCGGACCCTTCCCGTGACAGAATCCAAAGAGCACATCACCTCCCCGTCGCTGAAGGGCAACGCCTCGGAACTCCGGGACCTTGAAGCCGGCCTGGACAACCTCCAGTCAGACAGCGGACGCAAAGCCGGCATCGAATGGAAGCGCGTCCTGCTGCCTGTTGCCGCCTTGGTGGTCCTGATCCTCGCGTGGCAGTTCTACGTTTCGCTGGAGTTCAAGCGGCGTGACCTCGTTCCCGGTCCGCTGGACGTTCTCACCCAGTTCGTCACCATGTGGGGAGAAGGCAAAGTCCAGGAAGCCGTGTGGACATCGCTGCAGCGTGGTGTGATCGGCTTCCTGATTTCCGTGGTTATCGCTACGCCCGTCGGGTTGATCCTGGCTCAGGTAGCACCCTTGCGCCGTGCGTTCGGGCCGCTCATCTCCGGGCTGCAGGTGCTCCCTTCCGTGGCGTGGGTTCCTGCCGCAATCATCTGGTTCGGCCTGACCGACGCCACCGTCTACTTCGTGGTGTTCATGGGCGCCATCCCGTCCATCATCAACGGACTCATTTCCGGCGTGGACCAGATCCCGCCGCAGTACCGCAGCGTTGGCACAGTCCTCGGTGCCAACCGTCTCCAGATGGCGCTCCAAATCGTCCTGCCTGCCGCGCTTCCCGGCTATATCGGCGGTCTGAAGCAGGGGTGGGCCTTTTCCTGGCGCTCACTCATGGCCGCGGAAATCATCGCAGTGGGCGGAACGATTGGTTTCGGCTTGGGCTCGTTGCTGGATCAGGGCCGGCTCCTGTCCGATATGACTATCGTAATGTCCGCGATCCTGCTGATCCTGTTCGTGGGAATCCTGATCGAGCTCCTGGTATTCGGGCCGATCGAGAAGCGCTTGCTGCAGCGCAGGGGTTTGCTGGCTGGCAGCAGCCGCTGACCCTTTGGAGTTTGTGTACACATAATGCCCTTAAGAGCGCTTCTTAGGGGCATTATGTGTACACAAACTCAGGCCGGCCTTTCCTCGCGGGTTCGCGCCCGTTCGCGCTGTGCGCACCCGTTCGGTGTCGGCGTCGCACCCTTTTGCGCCATTCGCTGCAGTGGTTACGGGTGCATTGGGCGGAAAGTGGTGCGGCAGCTTCTGGCGCCCCTTTCTCCGCTCTCCGCGCGCACCTAGAATCGGCGAATGGGCCTTCTCACGTTTAGTATCAACGTCACTCTTGATGGTTGCGTCGACCACCGGGAGGGCATCGCGGACGACGAGACTCATGCCCTCTTCACCCGCCTTCTGGAGCAGGGCGGGGCAATGCTCTGGGGCCGCACTACCTACGAAATGATGGAGAGCTATTGGCCCTTGGTGGCCAACGGCGAAGTGGAAGCCCCTCCAGCGTTGCGGGAGTGGGCGCTGACGCTGGAGACAATGCCCAAATACGTCGTATCGTCCACGCGTTCAAACTTCCCCTGGACCAATAGCCACCACCTTGTTGGCGATCTGCGCACGGCGGTGCAGGAGCTCAAGGACAGGACCCCAGACGGGGTGCTGATAGGCAGCGGCAAATTAGCCACAGAACTGGACCGACTGGATCTGATCGACGAGTACAAATTTCTCGTCCATCCCAGGATCGCTGGCCACGGTCCCACCCTGTACCAGGGCGGGCTGCCCGCCACACGGCGCCTCGAGCTGGTCTCGGCGGAGCCGCTCAGCAACGGCGTGGTATCCATGCACTATCGACGCGTTGACTGAGGGCTGAGCCCGCATTTCTGCCTCATGCACCCGTTGCCGCCGGAGGCACCCTTTCGGCGCCTGGTTCGCTCCCTTTCGCGCCTTTCGCACCAGTGGTTACGGGCGCGATTGGCGGACATGGGTGCGGTGCGCTGGGGAAAGCTGAGCGAACGCACGACGGCGACCTGCCGCCGTCGTGCGTTCGCTGTTCTGAACCCGAGTGCTAGAGGGTGGCCAGGAGATCCCGCATTTCCTGGATCTCCGCTTCCTGGGAAGTGACGATGTCCTTGCTGAGTTGGACGGCTTCGGGGTTACTGCCCTGGGTGATCTCAGTCTTTGCCATGGTGACCGCGCCTTCGTGATGCGCGATCATCTGGGTCAGGAAGAGCTTGGCAGCTTCGGTGCCCTGGGCTGCGCTGAGTTTCTTGAGATCGGCGTCAGTCAGCATGCCGTCCATGCTGTGACCGCTGTGCCCGGAGGACCCCATTACTGGCATGTTCCAGCTCTTGAGCCAGCCCGTCATCTTCTCGATTTCGGGTGCTTGAGCTGCTTTTATCTTTACGGCCAACTGGGTCACCGCGGTGGGGATGTCAGCCTTGGCGAGCACGGCGTCGGACATCTCCACGGCTTGGGCGTGATGGGGAATCATCATCTGGGCGAACATGACGTCAGCAGCGTTGTGCCCTGCAGACGTGATGTTGGCGGGCGCGCTGGTGCCGGAGTTTCCGTGGTCCATTCCCGGCATGGAGCCAGGGTTTGCCGGAGAGGCACAGCCGGCCACGGCAAGGAGCCCCGCAAAAGCGGCGGCGCTAAGGGTGAGCTGAGTTTTGTTCATCAGGGTTGTGGTCTTTCGATAGTGGGGCGGCCCGGGGCGCGAGCCATCCTGGTGGTAGGCATGATGGTGGCCTCGAGAGCCCGTGTGGAGGGATGCGAGGCACTGTATAGGCGGCAAAACTTGGGGCCGCCACGGCAAAATGCTTACGTTCTACTGATCGAAAGTTGACTTAGGGAAGGACTGGGCGGGGCATAGGTCCACGTTCGCGGTGCTTCAACTGTGGCCCACAGACCATCAGCCAGGCCCCCAACTCCGCTGCCCGGAAGCGGGGCAATCAGGGAACCTGTCTTCAATGACGGGATGCAGTGTTCAGCGGTTGATTGTGAACACGAGCAGCTACCCGTGGAGCAGGACTCTGCGTCGAGGCTGGAGGCCAACGGGTGGTGGAGTGTGCTGGCGGCCTGGGATCCGGCTGTCGAATGCGCGTGGTGATCACTGTGCAGCGTTGACGCCTGAGTAGCGGGAGCCGAATGGGCGGTATGGGAACCCATCACTACGTGCATGCCGAGAATTCCAGCAATGACGCCCAACACCAGCAGGAACAGGGAAGCCCTACGAAGGGGCAGTGGAAATGCTGATCTGCTCACTTTGGGCGTCCTTCCGCGGACTATATGCTGGGGTACATTTACTTACACCATACCCCTGGAGGGTATGGAGTCCAATGAGGAATCCGCGTATGTGGAATTCCTGTACCTCTCGCGGGGTTGTTCTCAGCATGCACAACAAACGGATCGGCTTCCTGTCCTTCGGCCACTGGGCCCGCGTACCAGGATCGCTGGTTCCCACGGCCGGAGAGGCCCTGAAACAGGGAATTGAACTCGCCGTTGCGGCGGAGGAACTGGACATAGACGGCGCCTTCTTCAGAGTCCATCACTTCGCCCGGCAGCAGGCCTCTCCTTTCCCGCTCCTCAGCGCGATCGCGGCCAGCACCAGCCGGATCGAGATGGGTACAGGCGTGATCGACATGCGCTACGAGAACCCGCTTTACATGGCCGAGGAAGCCGCTGCCACGGACCTCATCAGTGACGGGCGGCTGCAGCTCGGTGTGAGCCGGGGTTCACCCGAACCTGCACGGAACGGCGCCGCAACCTTCGGCTACGTCCCCGCAGACGGCGAGGACGGCGGCGACATGGCACGCCGTCACACCGCACTGTTCCGGAAGGCCATCGCCGGGCACGGTGTGGCTGAGGCAGATCCGCACTACGCGGGTGGGGCCACGGGGCTGTTGCCCATCCAGCCCCAGTCACCGGGCCTCCCGCAAAGAATCTGGTGGGGAGCCGGAACCCGGAAAACCGCCGTGTGGGCTGCGGAACAAGGCATGAACCTTATGAGCTCCACCCTCCTCACCGAGGACACCGGCATGCCGTTCGATCAGCTGCAGGCCGAACAGATCCACATGTTCCGCGAAGCATGGGCCGCGGCCGGGCACGACTTTGAGCCGAGGATTTCCGTCAGCCGCAGCGTGATCCCCATCGTGGACGACGTGGACAACCACTACTTCGGCCTCCGCGCCCAAGCGGACAGCCAGGACCAGGTGGGAATTCTCGACGGCGCGTTGTCCCGTTTCGGTAAGAGCTACATCGGCGAGCCGGACGCACTGGCTGAGGAACTGGCCAAGGACGCTGCGGTCCAAGCGGCTGACACCGTCCTGCTCACTGTGCCCAACCAACTAGGAGCGGACTACAACGCCAAGCTGCTGGGCAACGTAGCAAAGCACGTGGCTCCAGCCTTCGGGTGGAGGGCAAACCAAGGGGTGTAGGCCCGGTAGTGTTGCTGGCTGTGCATTACTGCGCCAACAACACAGGAGCACGTGTCAGTCCCTTCAACGACGAGGGGACTACACAGAAAGCAAAGGTTGCCCCATGGACATTCAGAACCTCCTCGACGACATCGTGGGAGCAGTTCAACCGCACGTCGGCCAAGGAAAGGTCGCCGATTACATCCCCCAACTCGGGGCCGTGGACCCGCATCAGTTCGGGATGTCGGTGGTGACCCGGGAGGGTGAGGTGTTCTCAGCCGGGGACGCGCATGTGGAGTTCTCCATTCAAAGCATCTCCAAGGTCTTCGCCCTTGCTTTGGTTCTCGCTGCGGACGGCGACCACATCTGGAAGCGCGTCTTCCGCGAACCCTCAGGCAACCCCTTCAACTCCTTGGTTCAGTTGGAGAGCGAGGAGGGCATTCCCCGGAACCCGTTCATCAATGCCGGTGCAATCGTGGTGACGGATCGGCTACTCAGCCTCACAGGCGACGCAGCCAAGGCCGTGCGGGAACTGATGCGCCAGGAGACCAGCAAGGAGAGCATCGACACCGATCACGTTGTGGCCTCATCCGAACTGGGCAAGGGACACCGCAACGCCTCGCTGGCGCATTTCCTGGCAAGCTGCGGCAACCTGGAGAACCCGGTGGACGAGGTCCTGGACTCTTACGCGAAGCAATGCGCGCTGGCCATGACGTGCGAAGATCTGGCGCTCGCAACCCGTTTCCTGGCCTCCAACGGCTTGGGAACAAACGGGACGTTGTTGTTGTCCCCGGCCCAAACCAAGAGGATCAACGCCGTCATGCTCACCTGCGGTACGTACGATGCCGCGGGCGAATTCGCTTATCGCGTGGGTCTTCCGGGTAAGAGCGGCGTGGGCGGGGGGATCGTGGCCGTGGTGCCGAACAAGTGCTCTATCAGTGTGTGGAGCCCTGGCCTGGGACGGTCCGGGAATTCCGTGGCAGGTGTGGCCGCGCTGGACGAATTCACCACGCGTACTGGCTGGTCGGTCTTTTAGGCGCATGATGGAGACATGACCCCCAAAGACGGAAAGGCCCCCAAGAACCGCAAGCCTGCGGCGCCGGCGCCGGGAACCCAACCCACCGCCGTCGCGTTTTTGGAGCGCCTGGAAATCCGGCAGTCCTCGGTGGAGCAGGCAAAGTACCAGCGGTATTTCAAGACCGGCAAGGGTGATTACGCCGAGGGGGACTTCTTCCTTGGCGTCCGGATGGGCGAGGTTTTCACGCTGGCCAAGGAATTCGCGGCCATGACTTTGGAAGATTTAGAGACGCTGCTGGAGAAGGACATCCACGAGGCCCGGGCGGGTGCCGTGAAGATCATGTCCTTGCAGGCTCAGAAGAAGAAGACCACGGACGAGCGGCGCCGGGAGCTTTACGAGCTTTACGTGAGAAGGCACGACCGCATCAACAACTGGGACCTGGTGGACTTGGGAGCCGGGCGTGTGGTGGGCGGTTGGCTCATGGATAAGCCGCGCGACCCCCTGTACGAACTGGCCCGCTCGGAGAGCATGTGGGAGCGCCGGACCGCCATTGTTGCCACGTCGGCATTCATCCGTGAAGGCCAATTGGATGACACTTTCGCCATCGCCGAGATCCTCCTTCATGACAAAGAGGACCTCATCCAGAAAGCCGTAGGTGGTTGGGTCCGTGACGCTGGCCGTAGCAGCCGCGAACGGCTTCTGGCCTTCCTGGACGAACACGCCGCCACCATGCCGCGGACGGCGCTTCGTTACGCGATTGAGCACCTGGGCAAGGAACAGCGGGCCTACTACCTGACGCTCAAAGACAGGGTTTCCCCTAACTGATCCGCGCAAAATCAGGCCCAACGCCGGCAAAGAGCAGCCACCGTATATGACGTTGGATTACCCAGCGTTACCGGGTGTTTCCGAGCCTTTGAAGCATGTTACGGGGCCGCCCTACAGTTTTTTCATGGCAATACAGGACATTTACCCCACCGCGCTGCGGCTGCTCGGCCGCCCGGTGCTGGTTGTGGGCGGCGGCCCCGTCGCGGAGCGCCGCGCCAAGGGACTGCTCGACGCCGGTGCAAAAGTCACCGTTGTAGCGCCCGTTGCCACCGAAACACTTCGCGGCATCGCAGACTCCGGCCTCCTCACCTGGGAGCAGCGGGAGTACCGAACGTCAGACCTCGACGGCGTCTGGTTCGTTCAAACGGCCACTGGCGCTGCCGCCGTGGATACCCAGGTAGCCTCCGACGCCGAAGCGCAGCGCATCTGGTGCGTCAACGCCTCGGACCACGAAGCGTCAGCAGCCTGGACGCCCGCCGTGGCCGTGGTGGACGACGTGAAGATCGCCATCAACGCCGGGGGAGACCCGCGCCGTGCCATGGCCCTCCGCAATGCTGTGGCCACTGCGCTTGAAACCGGCGACCTTCCGCTTCGTCGCCACCGCAAGCCTGAAGCTGACGGCACAACGCCTGTTGGCTCAGTAGCTCTGGTAGGCGGCGGTCCTGGCGACTCGGGACTCATCACCGTCCGTGGCCGGCGCCTGCTGGGCCAGGCCGACGTCGTGGTTGCCGACCGCCTCGGCCCCCGTGAGTTGCTCAACGAACTTGCCCCGGACGTCCGCGTGATCGAGGTGGGCAAGACGCCCGGCCACCACCCGGTTCCTCAGCTGGAGATCAACCGCATCCTGGTGGACGAAGCCTTGAAGGGCAACCGCGTGGTCCGCCTCAAAGGCGGCGACCCCTACGTCCTGGGGCGCGGAGGCGAGGAAGCAGAATTCTGCCGGCAGAACGGCGTCGAGGTTGAAGTGGTGTCCGGCGTGACGTCGGCAATCTCGGTTCCGGCCGCTGCCGGTATTCCCGTGACACACCGCGGCCTGGCCAAGGGCTTCAGCGTAGTAACCGGCCATGAAGAGCTGTCCGAGGTCCCCGCACGCCCCGATCACACTGTGGTGTTGCTCATGGGAGTAGCGCAATTGCGGGATTCCGCGGCTGCTCTGGCAGGCTCGGGTCTGCCTTTGGACACGCCAGTAGGTATCGTAGAGAACGGGTATTTGCCGGATCAGCGCGTCACCATCGGCACTCTGGGTACCATCGCGGACCAGGCGGAAGCCGTCGGCGTGGCCAACCCGGCGGTCATCGTGATCGGCGATGTGGTCCGCGTCAGCCCCTTTGCACCGCAGCATTTCAAGACCGCTGATTACAGCACTATTACCCCAAATCGTCCCCGCGTCCGCAGTAACTGAGAAGAAGAAGGAACACAGCCGTGTCAATTAGCACCCCCGTAGGTTCTGCGGACCGTCCGCTTCGCGTCGCCGTCATCGGCTCCGGCCCGGCCGGCGTGTACGCAGCGGACATCCTGACCAAGAGCGAAGCCGTCAAGAGCGGCGAACTCACCGTCAGCATCGACCTCTTTGACCGCTACCCGGCACCGTATGGCCTCATCCGTTACGGCGTAGCCCCGGACCACCCCCGCATCAAGGGCATCGTCAACGCCCTGCACAAGGTGCTGGACCGCGGCGATATCCGCTTCTTCGGCAATGTGGACTACGGCACGGACATCTCCATCGAGGACCTCCGCAAGCACTACGACGCCATCATCTTCGCCACCGGTGCCATCAAGGACGCGGACCTGAACATCCCGGGCATCGAGCTTGAGGGTTCGTTCGGCGGCGCCGACTTCGTTTCCTGGTTCGACGGTCACCCGGACGTTCCCCGCGAATGGCCGCTGGAAGCCACCGAAATCGCTGTTCTCGGTAACGGCAACGTGGCCTTGGACGTGGCCCGTGTCCTGTCCAAGCATGCCGATGACCTGCTGGTCACCGAAATCCCGGACAACGTGTACGCCGGTCTGAAGGCCTCGCCCGTCACGGACGTGCATGTCTTCGGTCGCCGTGGCCCGGCGCAGGTGAAGTTCACCCCGCTGGAACTCCGCGAACTCTCGCACTCCAAGGATGTTGACATCATCCTCTACGCCGAGGACTTCGAATTCGACGAAGAGTCCGATCGCCAGGTCCAGACGAACAACCAGATCAAGACCATGGTTGGCACGCTCACCAACTGGATCGCCGAACAGCCCGAGGACCTTTCCGAGCTCAAGGCTTCCCGTCGCCTTCACCTGCACTTCCTGCACAGCCCGGTGGAAATTGTTGATTCCGCAGAGACGCCCGGCAAGGTTGCCGGCATCAAGTTCGAGCGCACCGAACTGGACGGCACGGGCAACGCCCGCGGCACCGGCGAGTTCATCGACTACCCGGTCCAGGCCGTGTACCGCGCAATCGGCTACTTCGGTTCGGCCCTGCCGGACGTCGAGTTCGACCACAAGAAGGGCGTGGTGACCAACGACGGCGGACGCGTGCTGGACGCCGACGGCCAGCACGTGCCGGGCCTCTACGCAACGGGCTGGATCAAGCGTGGTCCGGTTGGCCTCATCGGCCACACCAAGGGTGACGCCCTGGAAACCGTTACGTACCTCCTGGAAGACCGCGCAAACCTGCCGCTCGCTGAGGTTCCCGCAGCCGACGCCGTAGTGGAACTCCTGGACGCCCGCGGCGTGAAGTTCACCAGCTGGGAAGGCTGGCTGGCGCTGGACGCCCACGAGCTCGCACTGGGTGCAGCCGCGACCGAGGCCGGCACCTCCCACGGTGTTGAGGTCAAGCGTGAGCGCATCAAGGTTGTTCCCCGCGAGGACATGGTCAACATCTCCCGTGACGGTGTAGCCGCACAGGTCTAGTTTCTTCCGTTTCACAGCAGCGGGGTCACTCCTTTCGAGTGGCCCCGCTGCTGCTTAAGGGACAACCGCCGGCGGTACCCTGAGTCATGGACGTCGTTGTCATTGAAACGCCCCAGTTGGGGGACCGGAGCTACTTGGTCCACGACGGCAATGTGGCGCTGGTGATTGATCCTCAACGCGACATTGACCGGGTTGAATCTGCCGCCTGCGAAGCCGGCGTGCGGATCACCCATGTGGCCGAGACACACCTCCACAACGACTACGCCACCGGCGGGTTGGTCTTGGCTGAGAAGCACGGTGCTGAGTATCTGGTGAACGCCGACGACCACGTCGCGTTTACCCGTGTGCCCGTCACGGACGGCCAGGTTTTTCGAGTTGGCCGGCTCGTGGTGCGAGTGGTTGCCACGCCAGGCCACACTCACACGCACCTTTCGTATGTGGTCCGGGATGACACGCACGACGACGGCGCTGAGGCCGTGTTTTCCGGCGGCAGCCTGCTCTACGGTTCGGTGGGCCGGACGGACCTTGTCTCTCCCGATGACACCGCCACGTTGGCTCATGACCAGTACTCCTCAGTCCGGCGACTGGTGGGCTCGTCGCATCCGGAGGCCTCGCTCTACCCAACCCACGGCTTCGGATCGTTTTGTTCCAGCGGTCCCGCGAGCCACCAGGAAGCATCCACCATTGGTGAGCAATCCAAGAGCAACCATGCCCTGACGGATCCCGACGAGGACCACTTCGTGTCAGAGTTATTGGCGAACATCACCGCTTATCCCGCGTACTACGCCCACATGAGCCCGCTCAACGCGGCAGGAGTGGGACCTGCAGCCCTTGCTGTCCCGGACTCCGTCAATGCTGAAGAGTTAACCCGACGCCTGGACGCAGGGGAGTGGTTGGTGGATCTCCGGCACAGGGTGGCTTTCGCGGACAGCCACCTCAAGGGCAGCGTGAGCTTCGAGTACGGGAAGGGCGATAACTTCACCAGCTACCTCGGCTGGGTGATCCCCTGGAATCAACCACTCACGCTGCTGGGGCCCAGGGGAGAGGTGGAAAAGGCGATCCGCGACCTGGCGAGAATCGGCATCGACAGTCCGGATGCCGCCGTCGGGCATCAACCTGGTGAGTGGTCGCCGGAGTCTCCGCCGGCGAGCTACCCGCACGGGGAGTGGACCGCGCTCCTCAAAGGCCGTGCGCCGGGGGACGTGGTGCTGGACGTTCGTCGCCCGGAGGAGTTCGGGGCATCGCACATCAAGGGAGCCCTCAACATTCCCGTCTACGAGCTTCCCGGCAAGATCACGGAACTGCCGGATGCGAAGATTTGGGTTCACTGTGCCACGGGATACCGGGCGAGTGTTGCAGCCAGCCTACTGGACCGGGCCGGGCGCGACGTGGTGCTGATCAACGCCAGATTCAAGGACGCAGCCGGGGCCGGGATCGAAACGGTGCCGTAAGACGTTGCCAGCCCGCTGAACCGTGGTGGGGCAACAACGGTTCAGCGGGTTTGCAACGTCATAGCCCAGCAGACGTTACCGCGGCGCCTGATCCGAACAGTAGTCAAGGTTCCGGTAGACGCTGCGGACGGCGGCATCGGGATCGTGGGCTTCCAAGGCATCAACCAGTTCGTCGTGGCCTTCGCGGGGGATGCCGTTGAAGCCGCCCTTGCGCTGCTGCCGGAGGAGGTCGTTATGGAACACTCCGCCGAACGACACGTACAGCTGGTGCAGCAAGGGATTGCCGGACGCCAAGGCAACGCGCTCGTGAAATTCCCAATCGGCACTGGCCCAGGTGGGGTAGTCCTCGGCCTGCCAGGCATCATGCCGGAGTGCGAGGAGGCGGCGCATTTCGGCCAAATCCTCAACAGTGGCGTGCTTGGTGGCCAAGCGGGCAGCCTGAGTATCCAAGCCGAGGCGCACCTCCACAATGTGTTCCTGCGTGTGCTCCAAGTACATGCGCTGGGCTGCACCGGACATCTCGCTGTTCGCCCGCACATACGTGCCATCTCCCCGGCGGACCTCCAACATGCCCGAGTGTGCCAGCGCCTTGATGGCCTCGCGCAGGGTTCCCCGCGAAACACCAAGGGTGGACATGAGCTCGGGCTCGGCAGGAATCCGCTCCTGTAGCGGCCATTCACCGGACTTGATCATGTCCCGCAGCTTGGCGGTGATCTCATCGGCAAGGGCCGGGCGATGCGAAGGGGTCAGGGTCATGCTGTCCTCGGTCCGGTCTTGGTGGCAGTGCGCTTGCTCGTCAGCAGGTGGCAGGTAACCATGAGCGCCACCGCCACGATGGACAGCAGGCTCAGCGGCAGCACCCAACCGCCGGTGGCGCTGTGGAGCAGGCCCATGCCAAACGGGCCAATTGCCGCAATCAAGTATCCCAGCGATTGGGCGATGGTGGAGAGCGCGGTGGTTTCCGCCGTCGAGCGTCCACTACGGCTGATAATCACCAGTACCAGCGGGAAGATGCCCAAGCCAAAGCCGAACAGCACGGCGGGAACAACGGCCAATGACGTCGGCAGCCAGACCATGGCGGCGATGGCCAGCAAGGTTGAGCTGCTGGCCAGATACAGGGCCGGGCGGAGCATGCCGGGCCTGGAGCCGAAGGCCAGAAGGGTCATGCCGGCAGCGACGGATACCAGTTGCATCACACCGAACTGCAGGCCGCTCTCGGAGGGGCTGAGCCCTTGAGACGTCAGGATGTAGGCGAACCAGCTCATCACGGCGTAGGCGAGGAAAGCCTGGAAGGTGAAGATCGCGGTGATCAAAAGGCCCAAACGGGTGCGCAGCAGGGGCCACATGGAGACCCGCGGACGATCGGTTTTGGTGGCCTTCCGGTGCGTATGCAGGACCACCGGCAGGAAACCCAAGAGAGCCGCGACGCCCAACAGGCCCCAAGCAGCCAGGCCGATGGACGGCGAGCCGAGCTCCTGGGCCAGCGGAACGCTGACCACTGCAGCGAAGGTGGCTCCGCCTGACATGGTGAAAGTGTAGAGGCCGGTCATCATGGAGGTGCGCTCGGAATAGTGCTCACGGATGAAGGACGGCATGGCCACGTTGCACACCGCAAGGCCGGACATCGCCAGGACTGTGCCTCCAAGGAGGGCGCCCGTCACCGGAATGCCGCGCACCAGCAAGCCGCCAGCCAGCAGTGCCAAAGCGATGGCGATCGCCTTCTCCACGCCCACTCGGCGGGTTAGCCAAGACGTTCCCATGCCTGCAACCGCAAAGCACAGCAGTGGGATGGACGGCAGGATGGACGCCACCAGAGCGCCATAACCCAGCACCTGCTGAAGGTCATGGAACAGGGCCGCGGCGCTGGTGATGCCCGCGCGCAGATTCAGGCCGATGAGCACCACGGCAATAATGCCGACGACGGCGACCACCCGCGTCTTGGGGACGGCAGGGTTCTCCCGGACCGCAGGAGTCTGGGAGGTGCTCACAGTAGGGATGTTTCCGGTGCTGGGGGTAAGAGGAGTCGTCGCGGCCATATCTAAAGGTTAGACGTTTGACGTCTAATGTCTAGAGTTTTGTGGTGAACCTCTCCGCGCTGGTTGTTTACGGGCGGCTATCGCGGGTTGCGGGAACCCAGTCGCTGGACGGCCAATGCCAACCACAGCTGCACACGGTCCTGCGTCTGGGAGGGGTCGTAGCCAGTCAGCTCCGTGATTTGGGCCAGACGGTAGCGCACCGTGTTGCGGTGCAGCGTCAGGGCCTCGGCCACGGCAGCCACTGACCCGTTATGGTTCAGGTAGCTTTCCAGCGTGGCCACCAGTTCGGCACCGTGGGCGGCGTCGAATTTCCGCAGCGGGGTGAGGGATTCGCTGGCCATATCAGCCAGAGGAACATCCTCGCTGGCAAGCAACAACGAGGTCAGGCTCAGCCGCTCGGGCTCGTTGACGGGCAAGCCGTGCGCCACGGCGTCGCGCGCTTCAAAGTAGCTCCACCGCAGACCGTTCGGCTTCGTATAGGCGCCCCCAATACCAATCACGGCATGGATGCCGGCCTCCTGTAAATGATCACTCAGGCTCTTGGCCAGAGCCGTGGCCGAGCTGCCGTCGTCGCTGATGACCGTGACCAGGTCCTTCCCGACGACGGCGCTGACGCCGGCTTCCAGCGCCTGGGGCAGCGAAATGCTGATCAGTTGTTTGTGATGGGCCGCGGATTCCGCAACGAGCACCACGTTTTTCCGGGTGCTGTTGATGCCAACGCCGGCCAAACGCCTGGCTGCCTCGATGCTCTCCAGCGTGCCGTGAATGACGTCGTCCAGCACCTGACCTGCCATGGCCCGCTGGGACTGCCGCTGCTTGACCATGTTGTTGAGCTCCACGCTGATGAGGTTCTGCGCGTAGCTGACAATCCCGGAGTCAACAAAAGGCTGCCGCAACCACAGCGTGCAGGCGTCCCTGCGCCCGGTGGGAATCGGGTACGAGGCCCAGCCATCCGCCGTCGGGGCCGGCTTTCCAGCCACGCTGTTGTAAAGCTGCGCGCTGAACTGGGTGAGCACCACATCGGTCCGGAGCATGCTGCCCAGTTGTTTGAGGAGCTCGTTCAGGCCGCCACCGGTGAGGAGTGAGCGGGCCAGGATCTGGTGTCCGGCGAGGAGGCGCTCCAAATTTGAGTAGTGGTCAGCGGAATGCGATTCAGCCACCAGCTTGCCAATGGCAATGAAGGGGATCGCATAAGGCACTTCCACCAGGGGCAAACCCCAGCGGTTGGCTTCGGCGATGAGTGCTTCAGGAACGGACTCGTGGGTCAGGCCGATGCCGAAGCCGATCCCCACAGCGCCGGCGCGCTGGGCCTGGCGGACGAAGCGCCGCTGGTCGGCGGCGCTCTTGAGGCGCAGTCCGGTGGTCAGGACCAATTCTCCGCCGCTGAGGAAGCGTTGTGGATCTTCCAGTTCCGTCACGGCAACCCAGCTGATGTCCTGGTTCCACGTTGTTTCGGCGAGGCCGGCTTGGCGGAGTTTCAGGGAGGGGACAGCGACGAGCGAAGCGAGGGACATGGCCATGCTTTAAGCGTAACCCGGCACTGGTCAAGCGCACTAAGCGGGTGGTACTTGTGTGTGCAGCTGGCTATTCCTTGGACCCCCTCCCTGGCATAGGCTCTGATCAGCTAAATCCATGCCCAGACTCCGAAAGAGGGTTGCACACCGTGGTTCAAACCTTGCAGAACTTCATCAACGGCGAATTCGTTACGCCGGCAGGTACGGGTCTTTTGGACATCGTGAACCCCGCCACCGGGGAAATCGTTGCCAAGTCGCCCATTTCGGTGCAGGCCGACGTGGACGCTGCCATGACCGCGGCCAACCAGGCCTTCAAGTCCTGGAAGAAAGCCACCCCGGGCCAGCGCCAGCTCATGCTCCTCAAGCTCGCCGACGCCGTTGAGGCCAACAGCGACGAACTCGTCGAAGCCCAGCACCGCAACACCGGACAGGTCCGCTCCCTGATTGCTTCCGAGGAAGTTGCCGCAGGCGCCGACCAGCTCCGCTTCTTCGCCGGCGCAGCACGCATCATGGAAGGCAAATCCGCGGGCGAGTACTTCGAAGGCCACACTTCCTACGTGCGCCGCGAACCCATTGGCGTTGTAGCCCAGGTTGCTCCGTGGAACTACCCGTTCCTCATGGCCATCTGGAAGATCGGCCCGGCCCTCGCCGCAGGCAACACGATTGTCCTGAAGCCCTCGGACACCACCCCCGAGTCCACGCTGGTCCTGGCACGCCTCGCCGGCGAGATCTTCCCGGCCGGCGTCCTCAACGTTGTATTGGGCACCGGTGAAACCGGCGCCATGATGGTTGACCACAAGGTCCCCGGACTCGTTTCCATCACCGGTTCCGTCCGCGCCGGCATCGCCGTTGCAAGCGGCGCAGCCAAGGGTCTCAAGCGTGCCCACCTTGAGCTTGGCGGCAAGGCACCGGCAATCGTCTTCAAGGATGCCGACATCAAGAAGAGCGCCGCGGCAATCGCCGAGTTCGCCTTCTTCAACGCCGGCCAGGACTGCACGGCAATCACCCGCGTGCTGGTGGAAGACTCCGTTCACGACGACGTCGTGGCGGCAATGGTGGAGCACACCAAGACCCTGCACACCGGTTCGCAGAACGACGAAGACAACTACTTCGGCCCGCTCAACAACGTGAACCACTTCAACGCCGTGACCTCCGTGGTGGAAAACCTGCCGGCCAACTGCAAGATCGAAACCGGTGGCCACCGCGCAGGAGAGAAGGGCTTCTTCTTCGAGCCCACCATCATCTCCGGCGCCAAGCAGACTGATGACATCGTGCAGAAGGAAACCTTCGGCCCGGTTATCACCGTCCAGAAGTTCAGCACGGAAGACGAAGCGCTCGAACTCGCCAACGACGTCGAATACGCCCTGGCATCCAGCGTCTGGACCACCGACCACGGCACGGCCATGCGCATGAGCCGCGACCTCGACTTCGGTGCGGTCTGGATCAACACCCACATCCTCCTGACGGCAGAGATGCCCCACGGCGGCTTCAAGCAGTCCGGCTACGGCAAGGACCTCTCCATGTACGGCGTCGAGGACTACACGCGCATCAAGCACGTGATGAGTGCATTGGATGCATAACTCAGATGCATAACGCACTCGCGTAACCCGTACGAATTTCCCAGAAAGGCAACCACCCCATGACTACTACCGCGAACGAACTCTCGTACCGCATCGAACAGAAGCGCAACATCAACGGCGCCTTCCCCGGCCCCAAGTCGCAGGCACTGGCCGAGCGCCGCTCCGCCGTCGTCGCCGCCGGCGTTGCCTCGGGCGTCCCCGTTTATGTTGAAGACGCCGACGGCGGCATCGTCCGCGACGTCGACGGCAACTCCTTCATCGACCTCGGCTCCGGCATCGCCGTGACCAGCGTTGGCGCGTCCGACCCCGCCGTCGTCGCCGCTGTCCAGGAAGCTGCTGCACACTTCACGCACACCTGCTTCATGGTCACCCCCTACGAGGGCTACGTAGCAGTTGCCGAGCAGCTCAACCGCCTCACCCCGGGCGATCACGCCAAGCGCACCGTGCTGTTCAACTCCGGCGCTGAAGCCGTGGAGAACGCCGTCAAGGTTGCACGCCTGGCTACCGGCCGCGACGCCGTGGTTGCTTTCGACCACGCCTACCACGGCCGCACGAACCTGACCATGGCACTCACCGCCAAGGCCATGCCGTACAAGACCAACTTCGGCCCGTTCGCGCCCGAGGTCTACCGCATGCCCATGAGCTACCCGTTCCGTGAAGAGAACCCGGAAATCACGGGTGCCGAGGCTGCCAAGCGCGCCATCACCATGATCGAGAAGCAGATCGGTGGCGACCAGGTTGCTGCGATCATCATCGAACCCATCCAGGGTGAGGGCGGCTTCATCGTTCCGGCCGAAGGCTTCCTCCCGGCACTGTCCGCATGGGCCAAGGAAAAGGGCATCGTCTTCATCGCTGACGAGGTCCAGTCCGGCTTCTGCCGCACCGGCGAATGGTTCGCCGTTGACCACGAAGGTGTTGTCCCGGACATCATCACCATGGCCAAGGGCATCGCCGGCGGCCTCCCGCTGTCCGCCATCACCGGCCGCGCCGACCTCCTCGACGCCGTCCACCCGGGCGGCCTCGGCGGCACCTACGGTGGCAACCCGGTTGCTTGTGCAGCAGCACTCGCAGCCATCGACACCATGGAACAGCACGACCTCAACGGCCGCGCCCGTCACATCGAAGAGCTCGCCCTGGGCAAGCTCCGCGAACTGGCTGACGAAGTTTCCGTAGTTGGCGACATCCGTGGCCGCGGCGCCATGCTGGCCATCGAGCTGGTCCAGTCCGGTTCCAAGGAACCCAACGCCGAGCTCACCAAGGCCGTTGCAGCTGCTTGCCTCAAGGAAGGCGTCATCATCCTGACCTGTGGCACCTACGGCAACGTCATCCGCTTGCTCCCGCCGCTGGTCATCAGCGACGAACTGCTGATCGACGGCCTTGAGGTCCTCGCCGCAGCCATCAAGGCTCACGCGTAAGTCTCTTCGCTTCACCAAGGAGGGCCGGGTTCACTTGTGGACCCGGCCCTCCTTTGTTTAACTACCCGCCGAGGTCGCTGGAACCCGCCGAGTTCGCTGGACTTTTCCGGGGGTTTTGGCAGCTTTCCCGCGACTTCGACGGCGGCTCCGGGCTAAGCGGCGGCCGTTGACGTCCGACGGCGGCGCCGGGCTACGCGGCGGCCGGGGCGTCCGACGGCGGCTCCGGGCTAGGCGGCGGCCGTTGACTCGCGCCGGGCCTGCTTTTTGAGCACCGAGTTTTTCCTGGTGGTGCGAAGCATATCGATGGTGAGCAGCACCAGCGCCAACCACACCACGCAGAAGCCGATCCAGCGGGCAGTGGTCATGGTCTCGTTGAACACGGCCAGCGCCACGATGAACTGAAGCACCGGCGCGAAGTACTGCAGCAAGCCGATGGTGGTCATGGGCAGGCGGCGGGCTGAGGCGCCGAAGAACAGCAGCGGAACAGCCGTGATGACGCCGGAGGCCACGAGCAGCCAGAAGTGGCCCGCACCCAGGGTGGTGAGAGTTTCGACGCCGGTCACGGCCAGGACCACCATGGTGATGGCGGCAAAGGGAGCGAGCACCACCGTTTCGACGCTGAGGCTGGTGAGGGCGTCAACCTTGGGGCCCACCCGCTTTTTCACGAAGCCGTAGAGGCCAAAGCTGAACGCGAGGATCAGTGCGATCCAGGGGAGTTGCCCGTAGGAGAACGTCAGGACGCCCACGGCCACGAATCCAATGCCTACAGCAGCCCACTGCAGGGGACGCAGTTTTTCCTTGAGGACAAAAACTCCGAGCAAAACGGAGACCAGCGGGTTAATGAAGTACCCCAAGGACGTTTCAACGGCATGGCCGGTGGTGACGCCGAACGTGTAGGTGAGCCAGTTGATGGCAATCAGCACAGCGGCCAGGGCCAAGGGGCCGAACACCGTGCGGTCCTTGACCGCAGCACCGAAGACCCGCCAGGCCCGCGTGATGGTGATGAGAAGTGCGCAGAAGAGCAGGGACCAGACGATCCGGTTGGCCACGATTTCGATGGCACTGGCGGGCATCAGGACGAAGAAGTACAGCGGAAGCAGGCCCCACAGGCCGTAGGCGCCGATGCCGAACAGGATTCCCGCCGTCGACTCGCTCCTGACGGGCTTGCCGCCCCGTTTGCCGGAGCCGCCCGAAACGCCGGAGCCGCTCGAAACGCCAGTACCGCCTCCGCCCGCCGTCGTCGTGGGCTTGTTTGAAGAGGGTGGGTTGGCAGCTATCTGATCCGGAGTCGACACATTGTCGCCAACACCACCTGGCCCCGCAATATTCCGCAATCTTTATCAATTTCTGTGACTCCTGCCATATAAGCGGCCCGGTGTTGGGCGCACCCCTAGAATTGGATTCTGCGCGCCCCAACAACGGCGTGGCTCACTGCTTCGGAAGGGCTAACGGTGTCCAACTCAGCCGCAACAACCCCCAATCGTCCGCTTCGTGTCGCGATCGTTGGCGCGGGACCCGCAGGCGTGTACGCCGCGGACATCCTGACCAAATCCAACGAGGTCAAGGACGGGCACGTGGAGGTCAGCATTGATCTCTTCGAGGCATATCCGGCGCCGTACGGCCTGATCCGCTACGGTGTGGCCCCGGATCACCCGCGCATCAAGGGAATCGTCAATGCCCTGCACAAGGTTTTGGACCGCGGCGATATCCGGTTCCTCGGCAACGTGACCTACGGCCGCGATCTCACGCTCCATGATTTCCGCGCGTTCTACGACGCCGTGATCTTCTCCACCGGTGCCATCAAGGACGCAGACCTGAACATTCCGGGCGTCGAGTTGGAGGGCTCCTTTGGGGGCGCTGACTTCGTGTCCTGGTACGACGGACACCCGGACGTTCCCCGCGACTGGCCGCTTGACGCCAAGGAAATCGCCGTGATCGGCAACGGCAACGTAGCCCTGGATGTGGCCCGGATGCTGGTCAAGCACCCTGAGGAACTCCTGGTCACGGAGATCCCGGACAACGTGTATGCCGGGCTCAAGAAGTCGCCGGTCACAGACGTCCATGTTTTCGGCCGCCGTGGCCCGGCACAGGTGAAGTTCACTCCGTTGGAGTTGCGCGAGCTGTCCCACTGTAAAGACGTGGACATTGTCCTGTACCCGGAGGACTTCGAGTTCGACGAAGCGTCGGATGAGGCCATCAAGACCAACAACCAGATCAAGACCATGGTCAACACCATGACCAATTGGCTGGTGGAGGAGCACGCAGAATCGGAACAGCCGTCATCGCGCCGCCTGCACTTGCACTTTCTGCACAGCCCGGTCGAGATTCTTGACTCGGCTGAGACGCCCGGAAAGGTCTCCGGCATCAAGTTCGAACGAATGCAGCTGGACGGAACGGGCAACGTCAAGGGCACTGGAGAGTTCATCGAGTACCCGGTCCAATCGGTTTACCGGGCAATCGGCTATCACGGTTCGCCGTTGGAGGAGCTGGAGTACGACGCCCGCCGAGGCGTCATACCGAACGACGGCGGTCGCGTCTTGGGTGCCGACGGAGAGCCGGTGCCGGGAATCTACGCCACGGGTTGGATCAAGCGCGGGCCGGTGGGGCTGATCGGGCACACCAAGGGCGATGCTCTGGAGACCATTGGCTTCCTGCTTGAGGACAGGCTCAATCTTCCTCCGGCGGAGAACCCGGACCCACAGGCCATCATTGACCTGCTGGAGGAACGCGGCATTGAATACACCACGTGGGAGGGCTGGAACAGGCTCGATGCCCACGAGGCTGCCCTCGGTGCTGCGTGGACTTCCGGCGAAACGTTTGGTGACGGGTCCGCCGTCGAAGGTGGCGGTGTGGTCCGCGAGCGCATCAAGGTTGTTCCACGCGAGGAAATGATCCGGATCTCCCGCGGCTGACGGGTGAGTTTTTGTCCAGGTAATGCCCTTAAACCGGGGCCATGAGGGCATTAGCTGTACAAAAACTCCAGCCCTGGAACTAGACTGCTGGGTACTGTCCCGCCCATCACACGTGCAGCGCACTGTTGTTGGGGACTATCAGGGAGTTCGATGAGGAATCCAGTCCATCCACCCGTTCCTGGCAGCGATGCCGCGGCGTTATTGCAGAAGCGTGCCTTGGTTGGGCATGAACGCCTGGATTCTTTGCGTCCCGGGGTGCCTGAGGACATCATCGGGTTGCGCCGCTTGGTCCGTGAGTCCTGGCAGCGTTCGGCGAGCTTTCAAGCCAATCCTGATGTTGCCGAAGCGCCTCTTGCCATGGACCGCGATGAGCTGGAGGAGTGCCGCCGGCAGCATCCCTTGGCCACGATTATGCCTGTCATCAAGAAGCTCCTGGTTCAACCCAGCCATGACAGTGGCTTGTTGGTGGCTGTGGGGGACGACGTCGGCCGGCTCCTGTGGGTTGACGGCGACCCGGTGATGCAGCGCCGCGCGGAGGGCATGATGTTCGTGGCCGGCGCTGACTGGTCGGAAGCCTCGGTGGGCACCAGCGCACCTGGCACCGCGCTTGCGTTGGACCGCAGTATCCAGATCTCCGGGGCGGAGCATTTCAAGCGCTCCGTGCACCCGTGGAGTTGTACGGCTGTTCCGTTCCATGATCCCGATTCCGGTGCAGTATTGGGTGTTGTGGACATCACCGGCACGGAAACCGCTGTTGCCGCGCACACTCTTTCCTTGGTGGAGGCAACAGTTGCTGCCGCCCAGGCCCAATTGCGCATTGAACGCCTGACGCTCGCCGCTGCCGTCAAGGACAAACCTCGACGCCGGAACTCGGCCGCCGCCTCCGGTCACGTCTTGTACCGGAACAGCCTGCAGCTGTTGGGCCGCGACCAAGCGTTGCTCAGCATAGACGGCCGCACGGTTTCCCTCTCTGCCCGGCACAGCGAAATCCTGGCCATCCTCAGCAGCCACCCCGCCGGACTCAGTGCTGAAGACCTCTGCACGCAGCTGTATCCGGGGGACGGCTCTGCGGTGACCCTCCGCGCGGAAATGGTGCGGCTACGGAAAGTCATTCACGAACTCAGCCCGGACGCGGTTCCGGAGTCCCGTCCGTATCGTTTGCCTGTGGAGCTGTTGCCGGACTCCGGCCAGGTCCTGAGTTGCCTGCAGCGCGGCGCACACCGCATTGCCTTGGAAATCTACAAAGGTGGGCTGCTGCCTCGCTCGGAGGCTCCCGGCGTCGTGCAGTTGCGTGAGAGGGTTTCGCACCTGCTGCGTGAGGCGCTGCTTAGCGACGGCAGCGTTGATTCGCTCCTCAAGTACGCTGAGCTGCCCGAGGCGAAGTACGACGTCGACCTCCGCCTTGCGGTGCTGAAGCTTCTGCCGCCGCGCTCACCCAAGCGGGCGTCCGTGGTGGCTGACCTCGAGCGGATCGAAACCGACATGACGGCGTGAGCTGACTCACACGGTTGCAACCTGGCTGCAACCTCCAGACTCCTAGGCTCGAATCAATGGCGATAGCCACCGTGATTCGCAGCAAAGGAGCTAGCAATGACTGTTTACGCACAGCCGGGTGCCGAGGGTTCGAAGGTCACGTTCAAGGACCGTTACGAGAATTGGATCGGCGGCGAGTGGGTGGCCCCTGTCAAGGGCGGCTACTTCGAGAACATCACCCCCGTCACGGGCAAAGCCTTCTGCGAAGTTGCCCGGGGCACGTCCGAGGACATCGAGCTGGCGTTGGACGCCGCGCACAAAATTGCACCCTCGTGGGGCAAGACGTCCGCCACGGAACGCGCAGCTATTCTGAACAAGATCGCCGATCGCATTGACGAGAATGTGGAGCTCCTGGCGGTGGCGGAAACGTGGGACAACGGCAAACCCGTCCGCGAAACCCTCAATGCCGACATCCCGTTGGCAGCAGATCACTTCCGCTACTTCGCCTCCGTAGTCCGCGCGCAGGAAGGCCACCTTTCCCAGCTGGATGAGGACACCACCGCCTACCACTTCAAGGAACCGCTGGGCGTTGTTGGCCAGATCATCCCGTGGAACTTCCCCATCCTCATGGCAGTCTGGAAGCTGGCGCCGGCGCTGGCAGCAGGCAACGCCGTGGTGCTCAAGCCCGCCGAGCAGACGCCCACCTCCATCTTGGTCCTCATGGAGCTGATCGGTGACCTTCTCCCAGCCGGTGTAGTAAACGTTGTTAACGGCTTCGGTGTCGAAGCTGGAAAGCCACTGGCTTCCAGCTCCCGGATCCGCAAGATCGCTTTCACGGGTGAGACCACCACGGGGCGCCTCATCAGCCAGTACGCCTCCAACAACCTCATTCCTGTCACCCTGGAACTTGGTGGCAAGAGCCCCAACATCTTCTTTGACGATGTTGCGGACCAGAACGACGCCTTCTACGACAAAGCCCAGGAAGGCTTCACACTCTTTGCCTTCAACCAGGGCGAAGTGTGCACTTGCCCGTCCCGCGCACTGGTCCAAGAGGGCATCTACGACTCCTTCATGACGGACGCGGTGGCCCGGACCAACAAGATCATCCAGGGCAACCCGCTGGACACCGATACCCAGGTTGGCGCCCAAGCCTCGAATGACCAACTGGAGAAGATCCTGTCCTACATCGACATCGGAAAGCAGGAGGGCGCCAAGGTCCTCGCTGGTGGGGCCCGCGCGGAACTGTCCGGCGACTTGGCCGGCGGCTACTACGTCCAGCCCACCATTTTTGAAGGCCACAACCGGATGCGTATCTTCCAGGAGGAGATCTTCGGCCCGGTAGTGTCCGTCACCAAGTTCAGCGACTACAACGACGCAATCGGCATCGCCAACGACACTCTTTACGGTTTGGGTGCCGGCGTGTGGTCGCGCAATGGAAACGTGGCCTACCGTGCGGGCCGGGAAATCCAGGCTGGCCGTGTGTGGGTCAACAACTACCACGCCTACCCGGCAGGTGCCGCCTTTGGTGGCTACAAGTCCTCAGGTATTGGCCGTGAGAACCACGCCATGATGCTGGACCACTACCAGCAGACCAAGAACCTCCTGGTCAGCTACAACGAGAACAAGCTCGGCTTCTTCTAAAAGTTTTGTACAGCAGATGCCCTCATGGAGCCGTTTTAGGGGCATCAGCTGTACAACAACTCGCATCATTTCGTTCAGATCAAAGGAGATCGTCAATGACCACCATGCATGCAGCAGTAGTCACGAAGTTCGGTACCGACCTCGAGATCAAGGAAGTGGAAAGGCCGACGCCGGGTCCCGGGCAGGCGCTGGTCCGCGTCATTACCTCGGGGGTATGTCATACCGACCTGCACGCCGCCGAAGGCGACTGGCCGGTCAAGCCGACGCCACCCTTTATCCCGGGCCATGAAGGTGTGGGAGAAGTAGTAGCCCTGGGCGAGGGCGTCACGGATGTTGAGATCGGCCAGATGGTAGGCAACGCCTGGCTCTGGTCTGCCTGCGGAGACTGCCAGTACTGCCGGACCGGCTGGGAAACCTTGTGTGAGTCGCAGCAGAACGGCGGCTACAGTGTGGACGGCTCGTTCGGTGAGTACATGCTGGTGGACACCCGATTTGCTGCGCGGATTCCGGAAGGTTCGGATCCGGTGGAGGTTGCGCCCGTGCTGTGCGCAGGCGTCACGGTCTACAAGGGTTTGAAGATGACCGAGGCCAGGCCGGGACAGTGGGTCACCATCTCCGGCATCGGCGGCCTGGGCCACATCGCCGTGCAGTACGCCGTAGCCATGGGCCTGCGGGTAGCCGCGGTGGACATTGCCGATGACAAGCTGGCCCTGGCGCGTGAGCACGGTGCCGAACTTACGGTGAACGCACTCCACGAGGATCCCGCGGAAGTCATCCAGCGCGAAACGGGCGGATGCCACGGTGTTCTGGTCACGGCCGTGCACCCCTCGGCGTTCGGCCAAGCGATCGGCATGGCACGGCGCGGTGGAACCATCGTCTTCAACGGGTTGCCGCCGGGAGACTTCCCGGCGCCGATCTTCGAGATCGTCCTCAAGGGACTTACGGTCCGGGGCTCTATTGTGGGCACGCGCCAGGACCTTGAAGAAGCGCTGGAGTTCTATGCCCAGGGAAAGATCAAGCCCACAGTCTCAACCAGGGAACTCTCCGAGGTCAACGCAGTGTTTGACGAGATGAAGCACGCCAAGATCGACGGCCGTGTGGTGCTGAAGTTCTGATGAACACCATCAGCATGGAGGCCGCAGTGACGCTGCCCGGGGAAGATTTCTCCCGGGTGGCGCTCACCGCGGTGTCCGTGGAACTGCTCCGCAAGCTCTGGGAGCAGCACGGGCCGCTCATGTTCCATCAGTCCGGCGGCTGCTGCGACGGCTCCGCACCCATGTGCTACCCGGCGGGGGAGTTCCTGACCGGGGACTCCGATGTCCTCCTCGGCAGATTCGATATTGGGACCGGCGGGGATCCGCAACCGCTTGAGTTTTGGATGTCAAAGGAACAGTTCAACTATTGGTCCCACACCCACCTCACCGTGGATGTGGTCCCTGGGCGCGGCAGCGGATTTTCTGTTGAGTCTCCTGAAGGTAAGCGATTCCTCATCCGTTCCACCCTCATGGACTGGGACGTGCCTGGCGTCTAGGGAAGGTAACTGGTGGGGCGGGGCAGCCGTTCCCGTCCCACCAGTCACACCCACCTCGCCTCTCACAGGCCGTCTCACTATCTGGGATAAATATGGCCGTCCATTCACCGGACACTATTCTTGATGAGTCCTATACCACTCCCATCCAGAATGTGGCATTTTTATGAACATTTTCAGGACCAAGTCAATCGAGCAGTCGATCGCCGATGCCGACGAACCCGGTCGCAAGCTCAAGCGCAGCCTGAGCACCTGGGACTTGATGATCATGGGCGTCGCCGTTGCTGTCGGCGCCGGTATCTTCTCCGTCGGTGCCAAGGCTGCTGCAAACTTTGCCGGCCCCGCCGTCACCATCAGCTTTGCCATTGCAGCTGTCACCTGTGCTTTGGCCATCATGTGCTACGCCGAATTCGCCACCGCGATTCCCGTGGCGGGCTCCGCCTACGTCTTTACCTACGCCACCATGGGCGAGGTCCTGGCCTGGATCATCGGCTGGAACCTCATCCTTGAGCTCTTCACCGCCGCAGCGGTGATCGCCAAGTACTGGGGCATCTACCTCAGTACAGTCTTTGGCCTGATGGGCGTGGACATGCCGCCGTCAGTCAGCGTCTTCGGCATCGATCTCTACTGGGGCGCTTTCCTCATTGTCGCGATCTTCACCGTACTGCTGGTGCTGGGGACAAAGTTGTCCGCCCGCGTCGGCAACGTCTTCACCCTGATCAAAATTGCCGTAGTGCTCTTCGTAATCGTGGTTGGTTTCAGCTACGTGAAGTTCTCCAACTACACTCCCTTCATTCCTGCCTCCGAGCCCACCGACTCCGGTGCTGCGGACGTCATGAAGCAGTCGTTCTTCGGCTTCCTCACCGGCGCTGCTCCGGCGCAGTACGGAACTCTGGGTGTCTTCGCCGGTGCAGCCCTGGTGTTCTTCGCCTTCATCGGCTTTGACGTGGTGGCAACGTCCGCCGAAGAGGTCAAGAACCCGCAGAAGACCCTTCCCCGCGGTATCTTCGGTGGCCTGGCAGTGGTCACGCTGCTCTACATCCTGGTCTCCCTCGCACTGACCGGCATGGTCTCGTACACGCAATTGGCCGAGGTCAAGAACCCCACCCTGACCACGGCATTCGAGGCCGTGGGCAATACGGATGCTGCCAAGGTCATTGCCTTCGGTTCCCTGGTGGGCCTGACCACCGTGATCATGGTGCTGCTCATGGGCCTGTCCCGTGTGGTCCTGGCCATGAGCCGCGACGGACTCCTGCCACGCTCGCTGTCCAAGACCAGCGAAAAGCGCTCGACGCCGGCCCGTCTGCAGATCATCTGTGGGGCAGCGGTGGCCATAGTCGCAGGTGTCACCAAGGTGGACCTGCTTGAGGAAATGATCAACATCGGAACGCTCTCCGCGTTTGTGATGGTGAGCTTGGGCAT
Organism: Paenarthrobacter sp. NPDC091711; assembly: GCF_044756605.1. Lineage (NCBI taxonomy): Bacteria > Bacillati > Actinomycetota > Actinomycetes > Micrococcales > Micrococcaceae > Paenarthrobacter > Paenarthrobacter sp. NPDC091711. Next base: position 275,500 of record NZ_JBIVTF010000002.1, on the reverse strand, counting down.
CCTGGTGCTGCGCAAGAAGCGTCCGGACTTGAAGCCCGCCTTCCGCGTCCCGTTCGGCAAGGTCCTGCCGTGGGTCTCCGCAGTGCTCTGCTTCTACCTCATGACCAACCTCGCCGTTGAAACCTGGATCTTCTTCGCAATCTGGCTGGTCATTGGCATGGGCATCTACTTCGCCTACGGCCAGCGCCACTCACGGCTGAACGAGAAGTTCGCCGCGGCCAAGGCCTCGGTTGACGGCGCTTCCGAGAACCGCCAGCCCAAGGGCGATGAGGACGAAAACACCTTCACCAAGGTATAGACCAATGTGAGCAGCTTGTCAGACAGCTGCCTGATATTCATGTAAAGGCGCCCGGGAGCCATAGGTTTCCGGGCGCTTTTGCGTGTCCTCACCGGCACCAGCGCAGCTACTGCACCGGCGTACCTACGGCACCGGGCCAGCTACGGCGCCGCATGCTCTCCGACCCACTCCACCAGCGGCCTCAGCGCTTCCCACCGGGCGGCGATCTGTTCCCGGGCCGATGGAGTGTACAGCCACTCCGGTTGACCCACCTCAACGCTCGCTGACAACGACTTGTGCTTGAGCAGCTCGGCGCGTGGATGGTCTTTATCGAAGCCCCGCGGAACGGTCTTGAGCTTCTCACCCTCGACGGCAAATCCTGCCGCCGCTACCGCGTCAACGATTCCCTGCAGCTCCAATCCACTGTCTGGAGCATCCACGGCAGCCCGGAAACGTGCCAGTTGGGCTGGCGTATGAGAGTGGTATCCGCCGCCGATCAGCAGGCCGTCGGCGCTGATCTGGAGATAGAAGCCAACACCCTCCTGCCCGGCAGCGAAGGCGCCTTGGGCTGTCTTGTACGGAGACTTGTCCTGGGAGAACCTGACGTCCCTGTTGGGCCGAAAGATCTTGGCCGGCCCGAACTGCGGCTCCAGCTCCGCAAGGAGACCCACCAGCGGCTCCTTGACCTCGGCGTCGTAGATAGCTTTGTGCTCCAGCCACCACTCACGGTTGTTGTTCTCTTCAAGCTCGGCGTAGAAACGGAATGCGGCGGTTGGGATGCCCTCGAATGTACTCATAGAAGGATCCTAGGGACCCGAAGATCCGCCCGGCCATAGCCAAAGAAGCCTATGTGGAAAAACAAAAAGAACACCCCGCCGCGGAGCGATCCGCAACGGGGTGTTCCTGGAAAGCAGGAGAGCTAAGACGCTTAGAGCTTGTTGGCTGCTTCGGCGTCGGACTCGGTCTGGCCTGCTCCGAGGTTGGCGCGCAGCTTGGCGCCGAGCTCGGAGTCAACGTTGGTCCAGTACTGGATGGCGCGTTCCTTGATGTCGGCGTGCTTCACGCCGCCAACGGCACCGGTGATGGTGTCCAGGAGGCGGGCCTTGGCAGCGTCGTCGTAGACCTCGCGGTACAAGGTACCGGCCTGGCCGAAGTCGTCGTCCTCAGCGTGCAGGGTGTGGGCGGAGAGGGTGAGCTCGCCGTCGTTCTCCCAGCCGCCGGCCGGTGAGGTGGGCTCAACAGCAGCCGGGCCACCTACCGAGTTCGGTGCGTACACCGGGGTGGAGGGGGAGTTGAACAGGAAACGACCCTGGCCATCCTGGCTGTAGTTGTTGACCTGGTTCTTCGGCTGGTTCACCGGGATCTGTGCGTGGTTGGTGCCCACGCGGTAACGGTGTGCGTCGGCGTAGGAGAAGATGCGGGCCTGCAGCATCTTGTCCGGGGAAGCGGCAATGCCCGGTACGAAGTTCGACGGCGCGAAGGTGGCCTGCTCGATCTGCGCGAAGTAGTTCTCCGGGTTCTTGTTCAGCTCCATGGTGCCCACGTGGATCAGCGGGTAGTCAGAGTGCGGCCACACCTTGGTGAGGTCGAACGGGTTGAAGCGGTACGTCTTGGCATCCTCGTACGGCATGACCTGGACGTGCAGTTCCCAGGAGGGGAAGTTACCGTCAGCGATGTTTTCCTGCAGGTCGCGGATGTAGAAGTCCGCGTCCGAGCCTGCAAGCTGCTCAGCCTGGTCGCCCGTGATGGTCTTGACGCCCTGGTTGGACTTGAAGTGGTACTTGACCCAGAAACGCTCGCCGGCGGCGTTGATCCACTGGTAGGTGTGCGAGCCGTAGCCCTGCATTTCACGCCAGGAAGCCGGGAGGCCGCGGTCGCCCATGAGCCAGGTGACTTGGTGTGCGGACTCGGGGGAGAGGGTCCAGAAGTCCCACTGCATGTCAGCGTCACGCAGGTGGCTGCCCGGGAGGCGCTTCTGGGAGTGGATGAAGTCCGGGAACTTGATGCCGTCGCGGATGAAGAAGACGGGGGTGTTGTTGCCAACGAGGTCGTAGTTGCCCTCGGAGGTGTAGAACTTCACGGCGAAACCGCGGGGGTCGCGCCAGGTATCGGGAGAGCCGTTCTCGCCTGCAACGGAGGAGAAGCGGATCAGCATGTCCGTCTCGGTGCCCGGCTGGAGGAAGGCAGCCTTGGTGTAGGCCGAAACGTCCGAGGTGGTCTTGAACGTACCGAAAGCGCCGCCACCCTTGGCGTGCACTACACGCTCCGGGACCCGCTCGCGGTTGAACTGCGCAAGCTTTTCCACCAAGTAGTGGTCGGTGAGGATGATGGCACCGTCAGCGCCGACGGACTTCGAGTGCGCGTCGGACGTAACGGGGGCACCTGACTGAGTTGTTGAAATGGCAGTCATTGTTCTCCTTTTTCTTATTTCTGAGTTACGGAAGTTACGGGAAGCTGTTGTTTGGACTGGCAATCCTGGCAGATGCCTTGGTAGAGGACATCTGCTATCTGGATGGTCATGGGCTTGGAATTTTCATCCCAGTGCGGGGTGAGGCACGGTGCGTGGCCCACTGCGCAATCCACGTCCTCCACCTTGCCGCAGCTGATGCAGACGGCGTGATGGTGGTTGTCACCCACCCGGGTTTCGTAAAGTGCCGGGGAGTGCGGTGGCTCAAAGCGGCGCAGCATCTGCAGGTCCGTGAGGTCGCTGAGCACTACGTAAACGGACTGCGCCGTCAGTTCAGGAAGCTCTTTGCGGGCAGCGGCAAGAATGCCTTCTGCCGGGGAATGCGGATGGTGCTGGACTGCGGCGAGTACTGCCAGCCGCTGTTTGGTCACACGCCGGCCGTGGGCATGCAGGGCGGCTGCCCATTCTGCTTGCTCGGCGGTGTGATCTGTCATGCATTCATTGAAACACTTATTTTGAGGAGTTCACAATAAGGCAAGGCTAACTTCCGGTGAACGGAGCAGATCCTCCAGCGGATTGACCTTTTCAGCGGCTGACCGGCCCAACGCATGGACACGCAGCGGAGTACCCGCCGACTCCGATTCCACGGCCACGCAACTGAATCCACTCAGGCCTCCACTCAGGGGAAGCTCAGCCAGGGCAGCCGCCATTGCCAGCAGTTCCACCGGCAGGATCCCGCGAACAGACGCCACAGCACGGACAGGCTCAATGACCGTATGACCGGGCCCTGTTTGCACCGCCCGAGCCAGCGGACCTGAATCAGAAGCGGCCGAACCTAAGCCAGAAGCGGGCACGACGGCGTCGCCCGCCTGAGGCCCGGAACTCACGGCGGCCTCGGATCGCCTCCGTCGAAGCGCCTCACGCACTGCGGCGTCGGTAGTTTCCATGGGGTGATCAGGCTCCCCGAGGCGACGGTGGGCCGGCAACGAAAGCTGAGCCCCCGGCGTCGTGGTTTCTCCGTCCCAGCGGCCGAACACGTGGAACGTGGGAGTTGAAGACTCAGCCACAGGCTCGCCGATGGCGGAGCCCAGCGGGTGCCAGCGGTGGGCGAACATCACCGCGAAGCGGGTAGCCCCGAGGACGTCATGAAGGGCGGCGCGTACAAGGTTGTGGCAGAAGAGCCAGTCGGAGGCCGAGGCCTGCGCGAATTCAGTGGAAGGATCGGACAGCCGGATCAGAATGTGCCCGGCCGTCAGGGGATGGCGTGGCCGGGCGATCTCCCAAAACCCCGAACGGTACAGCAAACGTCGCTCCAAGCCCATGTCAACTCCTTCCCCGGGGTGAGCCTACCAAGCGTTCCCGCACCTAGGGAGAGTTGCGGGAGGTTGCCGCAATGATCGTTAAGGTAGGACGGTGGCGAAACTACTGGCAGACATCACCCCCTTGAAGGAGAGCCCAGCTTTTCGGCGGCTCTGGCTGGGGGCATCGGTGGCTGCCATCGGAACCCAACTGACCTTGGTGGCTGTCAGCCTGGAGGTCTACCGACTCACACAGGAGAGCTTCTACGTGGGCCTCCTGGGCATCTTTGCCCTGGTGCCCCTGGTCATTGCCGGGCTCTACGGGGGCTCCGTTTCGGACGCCTACGATCGCCGGAAAGTTGCCCTCGTTGCGTCGCTTGTCCTATGGGCCACCACGGCCGCGTTGGCCTTGCAGGCGTGGTTGGAAATCGGCAACATTTGGCTTCTTTACGCACTGGTAGCCGTACAAAGCGGCGCTCAGGGCATCAACGGCCCGGCCCGCAGCGCCATCATCCCGCTGCTGGTCCGCAAGGATCTGCTTCCCGCGGCCAACGCCCTGAGCATGCTGACGTTCGGTCTGTCCATGACCGCCGGGCCGCTCCTGGCTGGTGTCCTTGTGGCCACCATCGGATTCGGCTGGACGTACACCATCGATGTGATCAGCTTTACGTTCGCGCTGTGGGGGCTCTTCAAACTCCCGCCCCTGCCGCCGTCCAAGGATGCCGTACGGCCGGGGCTGCGCTCCGTGGTGGAGGGCTTCCGGTTTCTGGGGACACGGCCCAACGTTCGCATGACGTTCATCATTGACCTCATCGCCATGATCTGTGCCCAACCCCGGGCTTTGATGCCTGCCATCGGGGCAGTGATGATCGGTGGCGGCGAAACAACCGTGGGTGTGTTGCTCGCCTCCACAGCCGTGGGTGCTTTCCTGGCCGGGCTGTTTTCCGGGCCCCTGGGGAGGGTTCGCAAGCAGGGCAGCGCCGTGGTGTGGTCGGTGATTGGCTGGGGCGCTTCCATTGCCGGCTTCGGTCTGGTGGTGCTGCTCGCCGGGGATTCCGGCCGCGACGGCGTCACGGCGTGGCTGATCCCGGCTGCCCTGTGCTGCGCCCTCGCAGGGATATCGGACTCCATCAGTGCCGTCTTCCGCACCACTATCCTCCAGTCAGCCACGCCGGACCACATGCGGGGCCGGCTCCAGGGTGTGTTCATTGTGGTGGTGGCCGGAGGGCCCAGGGTGGGGGACATGCTTGCCGGCGGAGTCACCCAGTTCCTGAGCGAAGGCGGGGTGTTGCTCCTCGGCGGCCTGCTTTGCATTCTCCTGGCATGGGTGGCCTCCCGAATGCAGCCCGGATTCGTCGCCTACGATGCCAAGCATCCTGTGCCCTGACCCCGCCTGAACCGTGTCAGCCACAGCGCCAACGTAGGCTGACAACGGAACACGGCGGGCGGCGTCGGCGTTAATGCGTACAGAACCCCTGCCACAGACGAGGAAAGCGACGAGAACAAGCGTGCATAAACACAACAATGGACTCAAGACAGCGGCGCTCTTCGGTGTGCTGTGGGCGGTGTTGTTGGGTTTGGGCGCCATCATCGCGGCCGGGACGCGCAGCACCACGCCCATCTGGATCATGGCGCTGATCGGTGTGGGGACCACTGCGTATGGCTATTGGAACAGCGACAAGATCGCCATCCGTTCCATGGCTGCCTACCCCGTCACCGAGGCGCAGGCGCCGCAGCTCTATCAGATTGTTCGGGAGCTGTCCGTGCGAGCCAACAAACCCATGCCGCGGATTTACCTTTCGCCCACCATGACACCCAACGCCTTCGCCACAGGACGCAATCCCAAGAACGCTGCCGTGTGCTGCACCGAGGGCATCCTCCACCTGCTGGACGCCCGCGAACTCAGGGGCGTCCTGGGTCATGAGCTGATGCACGTATACAACCGCGACATCCTGACGTCGTCCGTTGCAGCTGCCGTGGCCGGTGTCATCACCTCCGTGGGGCAGATGCTGCTGATCTTCGGCAGCGGCGACCGGCGCAACGCCAACCCGCTGGCCACCATCGCCATGGCCTTGCTTGCGCCGTTCGCGGCCTCGCTGATTCAGATGGCGATCTCCCGCACCCGGGAATTCGACGCCGACGAGGACGGCGCGGAGCTCACCGGCGACCCCCTGGCGCTCGCCTCAGCCCTGCGCAAGATCGAATCCGGGGTCAGCCAATTGCCGCTCCCGCAGGACCAGCGGCTGGTCAATGCTTCGCACCTGATGATCGCCAACCCGTTCCGCGGCGGCGGGATGAGGCGTATGTTCTCCACACACCCGCCCATGAAGGAACGGATCAGCCGACTGGAACGGATGGCCGGACGCCCGCTTTCCTAGGTTCCTGCTGAACACGTCGCATACCCGCTGTTCTGTTGTTGGCCAACAACGGAACAGCGGCTTCACGACGGCGGTGCGGGGCCACCACTCCTAGACGAACAGCCCCTCGCCGATGAAACCGCCCGCCTGGATACCCGGAGGCACCGCAAAGAGCCCCGAGCCGGTGTGCTTCAAATACTCCACGGACAAGGTGTCGCTCTTAGCCAACGCCAGCTGCATGGGGACGTAGTGGGTCCGGGGATCCTTGACGAAGGCAATGAAGAACAGCCCGGCGTCGAGGTGTCCCAGCCCGTCCGAGCCGTCCGTGAAGTTGTAGCCACGGCGCAACATCCTCACGCCGTTGTTCTGGTCCGGGTGGGCAAGGCGCATGTGGGCATCCATGGGAATCAGCGGATCGCCGTTTCGGCCGGCCATGGCGAAATCCGGCGTGCTGAACTCGTCCCCGCCGGACAACGGAGCGCCAACTCCCTTGGTGCGGCCAATTAGTCCTTCCTGTTCGCGCAGGGAGGTCCGGTCCCAGATTTCAATGTGCATCTGAATCCTGCGCGCCACCAGGTAGCTGCCGCCGTTCATCCATTGCTCGCCCGCGGAGCCCGCGCCTACCCACACGTGCTCATCAAGCAGCGCGTTGTCCTCGACCTTGAGGTTGTTGGTGCCGTCCTTGAACCCGAACAGGTTCCGGGGAGTCACCTGTGAACGGGACGTAGAGGACGTGCGTCCAAAACCCAACTGAGACCACCGGACCCGGACCTTGCCGAAGCCGATCCGTGCAAGGTTCCGAATAGCGTGGACTGCCACTTGGGGGTCATCAGCGCAAGCCTGGATGACGATGTCCCCACCCGTGCGGCCCGGTTGAAGATCGTCCCCGGGGAAATGCGGAAGATCGATCAGGGCCTGCGGGCGGCGCCCCTCCAGACCAAAGCGCGCCTTCCCGTCCTTCTCGAACAGCCCCGCGCCAAAACCGAATGTCAGCGTCAATTTCGCAGCCGCCAAATCCAACGCTTCACCGGTGTCTTCAGGCGGGGCATCGTACGGCCCGTCCACAGCGCCCGTCGCACCAGTGGGGAGGCCGGTTGTCATGGATTCAGCCGCGGCAGTCCAGTCTTTGAGGAGCTTGATGAGTTCCTTGCGGTCTTCAGCGGTGACATCAAAAGCGGCCATGTGCAGGCGATCCTGGGCCGGGGTGGTGATGCCGGCCTGGTGCTCGCCAAAGAACGGGACCACCGCTTCGCCGGTGCTGGTGTCCGTTGCGGACGCAGCAGCGGCAGATAACGCGTCATGTCCCAGGAACCCGGCAGCCAGACCAGCTACCGCGCCCGCGCCGCCAACCCCGGCCAGCGAGAGCAGTCCCCGTCGGGAGACACCTTTCAGGGAGACGCCGTTGCGGCGGCTTTCAGCGGCAGCCGCTGCACCGCCGTCGGCCGCTTCCCGGGAGGTTACGACGGCGGCACCCTCGCTTGGGCGCTCAGCGTCCGCATCGGTGTGCCCGAAGGGGCAGCCGCTCATAGCACCACGGCTGCGGTGAGCTTGGAGAGGGGCTCACCCAGCGAATCGACCAAGGCAGCGAGCTGCTGGACCTGGTCCTGGCTCAGCTCGTTGTAGAAAACGAAGCCGTCGCCCTTGGCATGCTTCTTGAGCTCGGTTTGGAGGGCCGTGAACTTCTCGTCCAAGGACTTGGCGAGCTCGGAGTCCTTCTGCTCAAGCGCAGGCTTCAGGTTCTCAAAGGCGATGCGTGCGCCGTCAACATTGGCTTGGAAATCCCAAAGATCGGTGTGGGACCAAATTTCCTCTTCACCTGTGACCTTGCCGGTGGCGACTTCGTCCAGGAGCTCCTTTGCGCCGTTGCCGAGCTTGTCCGGCGTGAGTTCCACCGTGCGGGTGCGGGTCACCAGGTCCTCGGTGTCTGCTACCAGCTGCGTGGAGATGGCGGTGCGCTCGGCCGGCGTCATGGCCGTGTATTCCGCAGGCGGGAAGAGGTCCTTCTCGGCACGGTGCCAGCCGGTCCATTCCTGGCCAGGCTCAAGGTCCGCTTCGCGGGCATCCAACTTGGGATCGAGGTCGCCGAAGGACTCAGCTACGGGTTCGATCCGCTCCCAGTGCATGCGGGTGGAGGCGTAGAGCTCGCGTGCCTTGGCGGCGTCACCGGAGGCGAACGCCTCAGCGAACGTCTTGGTACCCACAATGAGCTGCTCGGTCTGGTCCTTGACGTAAGCGGCGTACTGCTGGGATCCGTTGTCCAGGAGTTTCTGGAAGTCGGCGTCCACGCTGGGTTTGTTGCCGGATTCGGTGACTTCGAACGAGGCACGGATGCCCTCGCCCTGCATCCCGGGCTTGCAGGCAGTGTTGTATTTGCCGGCCGGGGCGGTGACCACCAGGTTGCGCGTGATTCCGGGGCCGATGTTCTCCACTTCGCCCAGGATCCGCAGGCCGTCCTCAGCCAGCAGGTAGAACTCGGTAACCTCAGTGCCTTCGTTTTTCACGGCGAAAGTGAGGTTGCCGCTCGGCGCGGTGCCCGTGGACACCTTGCACTCGTTGGCGGTGCTGCTCACCTGGATGGGGCCGTCTGTGGCGCCCGAGGTCTTGGTGTTGTCAGTGCAGCCGGCAAGTACCAGCGGCACTGCTGTGGCGGCGCCAATAACGGCGAGGGTCCTGCGAAGTTTGGGGGATCCGAGCATGATGGGTCCTTATGTTGAAGGGCGTGACGGGAGTTACCCGGAAAGACGGTGGTGGCCTAAGCCTGTGTTGCGATTGCAGAGACTGAGGCGGCGCTGGAAGCCTTGGGCGGCGACGAACGGTTGGCCCGGAGATACAGGAACAGCACCGGGATCACATAGAGCACCCAGGCTGCGGCTTCGAGCCAAGTGGTGGCGGGGGAGAAGTTCAAGGTGCCCTTCAGCAAGGTCCCGTACCAGGACGACGGCGGTATGGCCGCTGAAACGTCGAAGGCCAGGTTATTCAAGCCGGGCAGGATGCCGGCTTCCTGGAGATCATGGATCCCATACGCCAGGACGCCGCCGGCAATAATAATCAGGCCAACACCTGTCCACGTGAAGAAGCGGCCCAGGTTCACCTTCAGGACTCCCCGGTGCAGCAGGTATCCGAGCCCGGCGGCCGTGATCAGGCCAAGCAGCGCACCGAGCAAGGGCAACGTGGTTTCGCCGGTGGCCTGGGCTGCTGCCCAGATAAACAGGGCGGTTTCGAGGCCTTCCCGGCCCACGGCCAGTGCAGCAACCACCACAAGGCCCCAGGCGGCGCCGTCGGCTGCTTTATCCACTTGCGAGCGGAGTTCGCCGCCCAGGCTGCGCGCCGTGCGGGCCATCCAGAAGACCATCCAGGTCACCAGCGCGACCGCCACGATGGACAGGCCGCCGCCGATCGCTTCCTGGGCCTCGAACGTGAGGCCACGCGGGCCGAAGGTCAGCAGAGCGCCGAAGCCAAGAGAAATGGCGATTGCGAGGCCTACGCCCATCCATACACGGGAGATCAGATGCCGCCGGCCGGTCTTGATGAGGTAAGCCATCAGGAGGACCACGATGAGTGAGGCCTCAAGGCCTTCGCGCAGGCCGATCAGGTAATTGGCGGTCATGGAAGTTCTTTCACTAAGGGGAACCGTACTTAGGTTCGCCTAAGGAAGAAGGATACTGTGACTTGACTATTACGCAAACTAATCGTGTGCTAATGCGCAGGCTCATTACGACAGTCGGTGTAGTTTCTAGGCAACAAAAAGCCGGGACACAGCGCCCTGGTGAGCGTGCGTCCCGGCTTCGAGGCCGTTGAGTGCCCCGGTGCTTTTTTGCGAGGGTGCTAGCTGCGGAAGTTCACGAACTGCAGATCGGCCTCGTCGAACTTCTTGAGGATGTTCATGGTCTCCTGCAGATCATCGCGGGACTTGGAGGTCACGCGGAGTTCGTCACCCTGGATCTGGGACTTGACCGACTTGGGGGCTTCATCGCGGATGATCTTGTTGATCTTCTTGGCGATGTCCTGGGCAATGCCCTCCTTGATGGTGCACTCCAGGCGGAATTCCTTGCCGGAGGGGAAGGGTTCGCCTTGGTCCAGGGACTTCAGGGAGATGCCGCGCTTGATGAGCTTGGACTGGAAGACATCCAGGACGGCCAGGACGCGGTCCTCGGAGTTGGCCTTCATGAGGATCTTCTCGCCGCTGAAGTCGATCTCAGCGCCGACGCCTTTGAAGTCGTATCGCTGGGCGATTTCCTTCTGCGACTGGTTGAGCGCGTTGGCAACCTCTTGCTTGTCTACTTTGCTTACGACGTCGAATGTGGATTCGCCTGCCATGACTCTCCTTAGGTTGGGGGCCCTGTGAGGGCGGGTTGGTCTGGCATCCAGCCTAGTACGGAAGGCGCGGCTTGGGGCCGGGGAGTTCTTTCACAGTTCGCTCACAGCGCATGCAGGGTTGGAACTGAGGCAGCAGGTTGAGAGTTGTACCAGTTGGAAGAACGCATCCACGGAGGATCAGCATGAGCAGCAAGGCCGTCCAGTCCATCAGCAAATCCGCTTCTGCAGCAGCAGGTTCCATTGGTGCAGCCGCAGGTTCCCTTGGTACGGCCGCGGTTGCCGCAGCAAGTGCCGTAGCTGCCGCGGCTGTCGCCGCCTCGATCGTCCTCAGCCCGGTCCCTGACGCTGCCTCCCGGATGGATGGAGTCCACGCGGACTTGCTGCGCGCTGTGCAGCTCAACCAGATCACTGCCGAGCAAGCCGAAAAGTTTGAGGCCAAACTGGCTGGCAGGATCCTCGGAGAAGCCTGAAATCCCGCTAAATCCCAGGCGTCCGGCGCCGATTAGATTCTTCGCGGAAAGTTCTGTAAGGTTGTCTCTGCCTTCGGTTACCGGATCTAAAAGAAACGGTCTCCGGAAGTGATCTTCTTTTGAAGTTCGGCAGATTACCCGAGCGGCCAAAGGGGGCTGACTGTAAATCAGCTGGCAACGCCTACGGGGGTTCGAATCCCTCATCTGCCACCCAAGGAAAATCCCCGGAACCACTGGTTCCGGGGATTTTTTTGTGTACCTGGGGACGTCCATTTTCGTCCGGGCCGGGCACGCCGCAAACTACGGCATGTCGCGCGAGATTCGTGCTCAAAGAAGGTGGTGACGGCACGGGAGAGAGTCCGACGCCTGGACTACGCCTCCCTCTCCTGACCGACCTGCGTGCCCTGCCGGATCTCCGTGGCTTGCCGGAGTTCCGCAATCTCCATCCGAAGGGCCGCGATTTCGGTCACGAGGTCCGCCATCTCGGCGCGGACCGGTTCTTCGGCAGCTGCAGCCTTGACTTCCGCTGCTGCGGCCACGCCCTCGGCATTCTCCTCAATGCGCTGCAGGAGCCACGAGGCAATGGAGGCCGTGACAATACCCAGGACCGCGATCCCGCTCATCATCAGGGCGGCAGCCACCATCCTGCCGATGGGAGTCACAGGGTAGAGGTCTCCGTAACCCACAGTGGTGATGGTGGTGATGGCCCACCAGGCGGCGTCCCCGAAATTGAGGATCTTGGCGTCGGGAGCGTTCTGCTCCACGTCCAGCACGGCCAGCGCCCCGATGAGGATCAGCATTGCAGCGGCACCGGCAACGTACGTGGCCACGCGTCCGCGCAGTGTTTCGCCCACCGTGCGCTGCAGGACGGAGAGCAACGTGACCAGCCGCAGCAACCTGAGTGGCCGGAAGAAGGGGAGCACCACAATGAGGAGTTCGTGGAGATTCCAGAGGAACCACCGCATGCGGTCCTCGGCAAGCCAAAGATTGACGAAGTAGTCCAAGGCGAAAATTCCCCACGTGATCCAGAGAATCACTTCGAAGGGGATTGCGTCGGTCCCGCTGACGCGACCTATGACTTGCCACGCGTAAGCCGTGAGGAAAATCAATGCTGTGGCCATGAGGGGCCATTCAACCAGGTCCCTGTATCGCGCTTGAGTCATACGGGAATACTAGCCACAGCGAAAGCCCTGCCTTTACTACAAGGGATCAGGAGGCCGGTGTCTCCAGCCAGTAGCCGTCCAGATGGTGGATCAGTTGACGCCCCAGGCCGCCTTTGAGTTGGATCCACAACGTACTGCGATCGTTGGTCATTCCATCGATGGTTCCTTCGATCCGGTTGCCGCGGGCATCCTGGAGGACCACGTGCTGGTGGCGGGAGAGTTCAGGCCAAACATCACCTTGCGGCCTGGCGGTTTGCAGCGTGCTCAAAGGTGTCCCCCTTGTGTGTTCCATCAATACGAGTTTCAGATATTGTGCACGTCTTTCATGAACCAGCGGTAAACGTTAGTGCAAACGTTGGACATAAACCCGCTTCGTCCACGAACCGGGTCCACTATGCGGTCCCCGTATTCCCCGCGAAGTTACTGATGGGTAACATTGAGTCATGCATCTGCTTCTTCGCACCCTCATGTTGCTGTTCACGTCCTCCAAGCGCTCGCCCTTGGGCGTTTGGGAGGAATCGTCGCTGCCACTGCGGGTTCTGCCCACTGACATCGACATCGCAATGCACGTCAATAACGGCATGTATTTCTCGTTGATGGACCTCGGCCGGTTCGACCTCATGGTCCGCAGCGGCATCTGGGCACGGATGCGCAAGCGTGGCTGGAGCCCGGTGGCAGCGGGTGAAACCATTGCCTTCCGCAAGTCCCTGCAACTTTGGCAGCGCTACACCATTGAGACGCGCATCATCGGGCTGGACACCAAGGCCATCTACTTTGAACAGCGCATGGTGGTGGACGGTGAGATTTACGCCCGGGCGCACATCGCCACCCGCTTGGTCAGCAAGGGCAAGCCCGTCACGCAGGAAGAAATCATTGCTGAGTTCGGAGCGCCACCGGCTGACCTCGAATTGCCCGAGTGGATCCACGAGTGGCGCGAAAACAACGCCCTTCCCGGAGCCAGGCGTCCGGCACCGCACGTCTGGCGCTAAGACATCTGGAGCTAGACCCCTACGTCCCGGCGCTGCAGCGCTACGGCTCCGAGCACGATCAGCGCTGCAGAGATTCCATATAGACCCGCGGTAGCTCCCCAGTCCGCGCCGTTGGCTACCGGGGAATTGCCGTACGCCCAGTGGTATGGCGAAAGGTTCAGCAACCACTCGACGTCGGGGCTTTGCCGTCCTACTGCGTTGAACACGTACCCGAGCACGGCCACTGCGGCACCAGCTGCGATCCCGTAGATCTTCCGGCCGCTCAGCGCACCGGCGAAGAGGGCTGCAGTCCCGCTCAGCAAGGCCAGTGCGGCAAACAGCAGCACCGCCCCGGCGAGATGCCCGACGTCGATGCCAAGTTGCGAGGGCCCGTTCAGTCCCAGCACCAGCAGGAAAACGAGGACCGAAAGCAACGCAACACGAACCACCATCGCCAGGGTGCGTTCCAGGACTACCTGCACGCGGGTGACGCTGTGGGCGAGCGTCAGTTCGAGCAAGCCGGACTCCTCGTCGCCGCCCACCGCCGCGGCACCCCAGCTGATCGAGGCCATGGACATCAGCAGGAATCCGATCAGTCCGAACATGGTGGCCTGGGTGTAGCCGGGTCCCGAGGCGATTTGATCGTAGTTCAGGGCCTTTGTCATTTCGGGAGGAAGGGCATTGATCAGGTCCTGCATCTGCGCGCTGCCACCGATCGAGGGATAGAGCGGCAGATACAGCATGCAGGCCGCCGACAAGCCCACTGCCCACGCCAGCGTTGAACGCCACGAGTCGCTCATGGCCTTGGTGAACAGGGGGAGGATCCTAGGCACGGTGTGCTCCTTCCACGTGCCGGCCAGGTAAGTGACCGTTTCCCGAAGACTGGTCCGGCCCTGTGGGCTGGCTCGGCCCCGGAGGCTGGCCCGGCAGATCCGACGGGACGGCGTACAGCTTCAGTATGGCTTCCTCCAGGTCCGGTTCTTCGAGGACCAGATCCGTCAGGTTCAACCTGGCCAGTTCCTGGACCAAGGGCTGAACCTGGCCGGAGAGCGTCGCCGTGGCCTCGACTGTTGGGGCAGCGTGGCCGTCGGCCTTGAGTTCCCGGACAGCGACGTTGGCGACGCCGGGTACGCGAGCCAGCAGCGCGCCGACGTCGTGCGCTTCCGTCCCGGTGCTGTTGAAGCGCAGCTGCCGGACCGCTGCCGTCCTGAGCTCCTCCACGGTGGAAACGGTGACGATTTCGCCGTCACGGAGGATGGCCACGGCGTCGGCGGCCTGCTGTACTTCACTGAGGACGTGCGAACTGAGGAACACCGTTGCGCCATCATCCACTGCCTCGCGAACCATCGCGTGGAACACCTGCTGAACCAGCGGATCCAGGCCACTGGTTGGTTCGTCCAGCACCAGGAGTTCGGGCTTATGCATGAAAGCCTGCAGCAGTCCGAGCTTCTGCTTGTTGCCTTTGGAGAGTTTCCGGGTCTGGCGATCGAGATCCAGGTTCAGCCGTTCGGCGAGTTGGTTGACATGCTGGGGGTCCACCGGCCCGCTGATCGCCGCGAAGTGCTCCAGCATGCGGCGCCCCGTGGTCCTGTTCTCCAGGTGGAGCTCGCCGGGAAGGTAGCCGATCCTGCGGCGCAGCGCTGTTCCGGCCGAACGGGGATCCTGTCCCAGCACGGAAATGGACCCCGCGCTGGGCCGAATAATATCCAGCAGGCAGCGCATGGTGGTGGTCTTGCCCGCTCCGTTCGGTCCGATGACGCCGAACACTGTTCCTGGTTCCACCGCGAAGTCGAGTCCGTGCAGGACCTCCCGGGATCCGAACTTCTTTCGCAAACCCTCCACCACAATCGCGTGGGTCACGGGGCATGCTCCCTTCCTGTGCTGGTGCTGGTGTTGTTATTGATGGCTTGGCGGGCCGCGTCCAGGAACCGCGCATCGGTGTAGAAGCCGTGCGTGTAAATCTCCAGGGCGGGCAGGGTTAGTTGCCGGAGGAGTTCGGGGCCGATGCCGTGGGACTCCGGGCCTACGGCCCCCAGCGTCCGTGAGAGGTGCCGGCCCAGCATGAGGATGGAGAGGCTGTTGGAGGCGATCACGACGGCGGTGGAGCGGACGTCGTCGAACTTCCGTATGGTTCCGGCCTCCATCCCGGCGTGGATGATGTCCTGGGTTTGCTTGACAACGGCGTCGAAGAAGGCGTCGCCGGCCGCGGACTCATCGCTGAGGGTGCGTCGGATGTACGTGATTTCGTCGGCGTACTGGTCCGGGTGGTTCATGTAGTCCTGGATGAGCTGCCGTGTGGATACCGGATCGGCTTTTTCGCGACCCTGTGTTGCTGTTTGCGCGAGGACATGGTGATCGCAGGCATCGCGCAGCCCGGCTTTGCTTCCGAAGTGATGGATGACCAGGCCTGGACTGACGCCGGCGGCAGAGGCAACGTCCCTGACGGTGGCGCGGGCGAATCCATCGCGGCCGAAGAGCCTGATGGCGGCGTCGCGGATGCGGGCCCGGGTGGTTAGATCCTCTGCGCTTGAACGCATGTTCCATAGACTAAACACTTGTTCAATCAGTAACAAGGGGTTTAGGCGACCCACGGAAAACTTTGGCATGGGCGTTTATTCCCGGTGACGCAGACAGCGAACAGGGAGCCCCTCCGCGGGACTTCGCGGGCGGGGTCGCGTACCGTGGAAGCATGGCTACAGTTGACATCACTGGAGAACAGTTCGCATCGACCATCGAGGACAATGACATTGTCCTGGTGGATTTTTGGGCATCCTGGTGTGCCCCGTGCCGTCAGTTTGCCCCCACATACGGGGCAGCGTCAGAGAAGCACGCTGACGTGGTGTTCGCGAAGGTAGACACCGAGGCTGAGCAGCAGCTCGCCGCCGAGGCCGGGATCACGTCCATCCCCACGCTCATGGCCTTCCGCGAAAAGGTCCTCGTCTTCTCGCAGCCGGGCGCCCTCAACGGTCCGCAGCTTGAGCAGGTCATTGAAGCCGTGAAGGGCCTGGATATGGAAGAAGTCCACGCACACGTCGCCAAGGCACGTGCCGAGGCTCAGGAAAGCTAAGTCCAATCGGCGGCTTCGGTCATCGAAGCCGCCGGAAAGCAGCGAGGTCGCCGGAAAATTCCGGCGACCTCGATGTGTTTAAGGCGTACTCGCAGTCTTCCCGCGGTTTCGCTGAGTAACGGTGGCTAGAGGCGCTCGAGCTTGACGGGCTCGGCCAGGAGTGCGCTGAGGGACTCGTTCAGGTCCTGGACGGCGATGCCCTTGGAGTGCTTCTCCAGGAGCTCCTCGGATTCCCAACGCTCGGTCAGGACGAGCTTTTCCTCGGTAGCTTCGGTCAGTTCGTAACGGATGCAGCCGGGCTCGTTGACCACCTCGTCGATCGCGATTTCCAGGGCGAGTTTCACACGGAAAAATTCGCCGTCGTTGGGGATGAACGTGGCCTGCAGGTCAATGGGTGCACTCATGGTTCCAACACTACCGGCAGGACACGGCCGCGCTGGAGGTGGTTACGGTTCTGTTGCGGGCAGTCCCTTGGTAGCGTTCCGTCATGTTGTCCTACACCGCCGGAGACACTGACGTCCCGCTGCTCGAAGAGACCATTGGTGCCAATTTTGAGCGCGTCGCCGCGCGGTTCCCCTTGCGGGATGCGCTGATCGAGGCCGCTGCCGCACCAGGCGGTGATGCCCGCCGGTGGAGCTACCAAAAGCTGAACGACGACGTCGATCACCTCGCCCGCGCGTTGCTCGCCATGGGAGTGATCAAAGGCGAAAGGATAGGCATTTGGAGCCCCAATTGCGCCGAGTGGACCATCCTTCAGTACGCCACGGCCAAGATCGGTGCGGTGCTGGTGAACGTGAACCCGGCCTACCGGAGTCACGAGCTGGAGTTCGTGGTGAAACAGAACGGTATGCGGATGCTGGTAACCGCGCCTTCGGATAAGAACAGCGACTACGTTGGCATGGCCAGGAATGCCGCCCGCAACTGTTCCGATCTCCGGGAGATCGTCTTCCTTCCGGGAGCGCCGGAGCTGGGGCTCAGCACGGGTGTCCCGGAAGCCAACCACGAACTCACGTACGGCGAACTCCTCACCCGGGCGGACGGCGTCGGGCCTTCAGCGTTACGGGACCGTATGGCGGAACTGGACCCGCACGATCCCATAAACCTGCAGTACACCTCCGGGACCACAGGTTTCCCGAAGGGTGCCACCCTGACGCATCACAACATCCTCAATAACGGGCACTCGATCGGCCGGCTCCTGAACTACACCGAGCACGACCGGGTGGTGATTCCCGTGCCGTTCTATCACTGCTTCGGCATGGTGATCGGAAACCTGAATGCGCTGAGCTTCGGTGCGGCCACCATCATTCCGGGCCGTGGGTTCAGCGCCTCGGCGGCGTTGGAAGCGGTGCAGGATTTTGGCGGGACGTCCCTGTACGGGGTGCCCACCATGTTCATTGCCGAGCTCGCGCTGGAGGACTTCACCTCCTATGACCTCTCCACACTCAGGACAGGGGTGATGGCGGGCTCCTTGTGTCCCATCGAAGTGATGCGCCGGGTGATTGATGAGATGCACATGGTTGACGTGGCCATTTGCTACGGCATGACAGAAACTTCGCCCGTGTCCACCATGACCCGGGCCGGCGACACCTTGGAACAGCGAACCGGCACGGTGGGCAGGACAATGCCGCACTTGGAGAGCCGCATCATTGATCCGGTTTCGGGGGAAGTAGTGGAGCGTGGTGTGATCGGCGAACTCTGCACCCGGGGTTACTCGGTGATGCAGGGCTACTGGGGCCAGCCGGACAAAACCGCTGAGGCAGTAGACGCTGAGGGGTGGATGCACACCGGTGACCTTACCCGCATGGAGGCGGACGGGTACCTGGTGATCGAGGGCCGGATCAAAGACATGGTGATCCGTGGCGGCGAGAACATCTACCCCCGTGAGATCGAAGAATTCCTGTACCTTCACCCATCCATCCAGGACGTGCAGGTCATTGGGGTTCCGGACGAAAAGTACGGCGAAGAGCTGATGGCCTGCATCATCCTCAAGGCGGGCTCACCTTCCCTGACCGCCGAGGATCTGGCTGACTACTGCAGGGCCAAGCTGGCCCACTACAAGATTCCGCGCTACGTCGATATCCGCGAGCAGTTCCCCATGACGGTCTCGGGCAAGGTGCGGAAGGTGGACATGCGCCAGGACGCGGTGACCCGGCTGCACCTGGGGAACGAGGCCGGGTAATTAGTTGGTATTCCGGCTGATGGTCCGGATTCCCACTACAAGCCCGACGGCGGCCGTCACCACAGCGGCCACAAGGCCCCACAGGGTGTCCATGCCGATTCGCCCGGCAAACAACTCGCGTTCAGCATTCACCAGGTAAGTCAGGGGATTGAACAGGCTGGCCACCTTCATCCACCCAGGCCCGGCTTCAATGGGCAACATGATGCCGGACAGGATCATCAGCGGGAACAACAGGGTTTGCTGCACGCCCCAGAAGATCCATTCCTTGTTCTGCGAGACCAAGGCAAGTGCATAGGACAAAGCACCCAACCCGATGCCGAAGATCCCCAGAATGACCAACCCCAACACCACGTGGAGCGGATGGAAAACGAAACCAAAGGGGATGCAGACCACGGAGATCAACAAGCCCTGCACCACCAAGGGTGCCCACTCTTTCAGGGCCCGGCCAATCATGAGCGAAGACCGGGAAAGCGGAGTGGCCAGGATCCGTTCATAGGACCCGGTCATGAGTTCATACTGCAGGTTTGAGCCGGTCATGGACGTGCCGAACAGCGCGATCATCACCACCACTCCAGGAAGGAACCACTGCAGGGTGGATTGGCCTCCGAAAGCCGGGGCGCCCACGGCCGAGCCCAGCAGTGGCCCGAACAACCCCAGGAACACCAATGGTTGGATGAGGGAGAAAATCAGCGAGAACGGATCCCGCAGGGGGAGCAACATTTCACGCCAGAACACGAACCACGTGTCAGTGACTATGCTGCGCGGTCCACGCTTTTGGACGTCCACACCCGGGGCGACGGCTTGCTCAATCATCAGACTTCAGCTCCTTCCCGCAGGCTGCGGCCGGTCAATTCCAGGAAAACGTCGTCCAGGGTGGGCGGCTTCAACTCGAGCGACTGTGCGGGAGCTCCGGCGTCGTGCATTTCCTTCAACAAACCCGGTGCCAGTTGGGCACCCTGGGCCAGCCGAAGGCGGAAGCGGACCACGCCGTCGTACGCGTTTTCCTCCATGTCGCCTTCCGCGGCCGCCCTGCCCAGCAGCCCCCGCACCTCGGATGCAGAACCGGCAGCAACTTCTACGGCGAGAAGGTCCCCGGCGAGGTTCGCTTTGAGCCGTGAAGCGGTGTCGTCCGCGATGATGGTCCCGTGGTCGATTACGATCACGCGCTCGGACATGGAATCGGCCTCATCCATGTAGTGGGTAGTCAGCACAATGGTGGTCCCATGTTCCTCGCGCATCCGCATGATGTGCTCCCAAAGGTTGGCGCGGTTCTGGGGATCCATGCCGGTGGACGGTTCATCCAGGAACAGCAAGCCAGGGGAGTGCATCAACCCGAGGGCCACGTCCATGCGGCGGCGTTGTCCGCCGGACAGCTTGATCACCGTGCGTTTGGCGAGGTCGCTGAGGTCCAGGGATGCCATGAGTGTCTCGGCCCGGGCTGTCGCATCCGTGGTGTTCATGCCGTAGAACCGGCCCTGCATGATGAGCTCGTCAATCACGCGGTAGCTATGGCCGCCGCCGTTTCCCTGGCCTATGTAGCCGATCCTGGCCCGGACTCCCGCCGGGTCCTTGGCGACATCAACTCCTGCGACCCTGGCCGAGCCTGATGTGGGTTTCAATAATGTGGTGAGCATCCGCAGGGTGGTGGACTTGCCCGCGCCGTTCGGGCCGAGGAAAGCAACGAGCTCGCCCGGGGCGATGTGGATGTCCACGCCCTTCACGGCCTCGACGGTTTCCTTCTTCACAGTGAAGGTCTTGGTGAGCTTATCGGTGTGGATCACGGTCACTCCAGGAATGTCAGGTGATGGCTCCTGTGCGTCACGCTATACCCGTGGATCAGGGCAGTCCATGGCCCTGCGGACAGTTCCCGTCCGCAATGAAAACTCAGTGGCGGCGGTGATCCTGGACGGTCATTCGGGGACCGAAAGTGGGCTTGCGGAAGCCACTCAGGTAAAGCATCCGGACCAGCCGCTGCCTCTGACCACGCCACGGCTCCAGCAGCTCGATCATGCCCGCGTCGTCGGTCTTTTGACCCGTCAGGGCGTATCCCACGTAAGCGGCCAAATGGTAATCGCCCACGGAGATTGAGTCCGGGCAGCCGTGGGTGCGTTGGACCACTTCGGCAGCAGTCCAGATTCCGATGCCCGGTATGGTCTGCAGTTTGGCACCGGCCTGGGCGGAGTCCAAGTCCGCCAGCCGTTCAAGCGCGACGGCGGACTGCAGCGCCCGCATCACAGTGGCTGAACGTTGTGGTCCAACCCCGGCTTTGTGCCACTCCCAGGACGGGACGGCCAACCACTGCCTGGCGGTGGGAGGGACCAAGAGACCCGCGGGGGCCTTGCCCGGCGCCGGCGTCCCATGCCGATACATCAAGTACCGGTAGCCTCGCCTCGCCTCCAGAGTGGTGACCTTTTGCTCCAAAATGGTGGGAACAAGGGAGTCAACCACCCGCCCTGTGGAAGGCAGCCGCAAAGCCAGGTTCCGGCGTCGTGATTCTGTGACCAGCCGCGGGAGGGTGGAATGGAATCCGGGCTCATCGAAAGCCGACCAGTCGTCGTGGGCGCCCAAAAGCCTGGGCACAGCAGCCACCGCGTCTTCTGCTCCCGGTCCCCAAGCCTGGGCATCCACGAAGGACCCGTCCCCCAAGCCACCTCCTGAAAGGCGGAGCGACACCGGACCGGAAGGGGTAGTGAAGGCCATCCAAAAACCGCTGGAATGCGCCGCGAAGGAAGGATCCGCAGCGCCTCGCATGAGCGGAAACATGGTCTGATCCAAACGGAACGAAGCCCCGGGATGCCACCGGATGGCTGCATCAGCCGCGGCCGCAACAAGGGGCGGGGCTTCTGCGATGGTCATGTTTTTATGGTCCCACGTGCGGCTGACAATCTGCAGCCGGAACCCCTTACGGCAGCAACCACCCGCCGCTAGACTCCCTGATGTGGCGTGGGTGGTCCGCGCCGCATCCAAGGAACAACTTCCAGGAACAAGGAGCGCGAACCATGGCCGGCGTAGTGCATTTCGAGATTCCCACGGACAACAAGGACAGGGCCAACACTTTCTACCAGAGTGCCTTCGGCTGGAGCCTTATCCCCATGGAGGGCATGGAGTACACGGCGGCCATCACCGCGCCCTCCAATGAAGAGACAGGTGCCCCCACCGAGCCAGGTGCCATCAACGGAGCCCTGTTTCCGCGCACGGACGATCTGAAGACTCCCATCCTCACCATTGATGTTGACGATCTTGACGCCGCCCTGGCACAGATCGAGTCCGCCGGCGGAAGCGTGGTCCAAGCCAAGGATGCCGTACCGGCCATGGGGTGGTTCGCCTACTTCAAGGACACCGAGGGCAACATTTTGGGTGTCTGGCAAAACGACACCTCTGCCGGCACCTAGCCCCTCGCTGCCTCGCGTCAGGTTCAGTAGCGACCAGACGGTAACTTTGTATCTATGAAGTATGCCCAGTCCGTGTTGGACCTCATCGGCAATACGCCGCTCATCAAGCTCAACCACGTCACGGAGGGCATCAAAGCCACCGTCCTCGTGAAGCTCGAATACATCAATCCCGGCGGATCCATCAAGGACCGGATCGCCGTGAAGATGATCGAAGACGCGGAAAAGGATGGTCGGCTCAAGCCGGGCGGAACCATCGTTGAGCCGACGTCGGGCAACACCGGAGTTGGACTGGCGCTCGTAGCCCAGCAAAAGGGCTACAAGTGCATCTTCGTAGTGCCGGACAAAGTGGGAGAGGATAAGCGCGCCGTGCTGAAGGCATACGGCGCCGAAGTTGTTGTGACGCCCACCTCCGTCGCACCCGACAGCCCTCAGAGCTACTACGGCGTCTCCGACCGCCTGGTCAAGGAGATCCCGGGCGCCTTCAAACCGGATCAGTTCTCCAACCCCGCCGCACCCGGCAGCCACTTCGAGTCCACGGGCCCGGAAATCTGGCAGGACACGGACGGCCGGGTCACCCATGTGGTCATCGGTGCTGGTACCGGTGGCACCATCACCGGTACGGGCCGCTACCTCAAGCAGGCCTCGGCTGACCGCGCAGAGTCCGACGGCGGCCAGGTCAAGGTCATCGGCGCGGACCCGGAAGGTTCGGTCTACTCAGGCGGAACCGGCCGGCCCTATTTCGTCGAAGGGGTGGGCGAGGACATGTGGCCCGGCAACTACGATCCCACCGTTCCTGATGACGTGATCGCTGTGTCTGATGCCGACTCCTTCTCCATGACCCGCCGCCTCGCCCGTGAGGAAGGCCTCCTGGTGGGCGGTTCCTCCGGCATGGCCGTGGTGGCGGCGCTGCAGGCTGCCAAGGATTTGGACGAGTCAGCCGTTGTGGTGGTGATCCTCCCGGACTCCGGGCGCGGCTACCTTGCCAAGATCTTCAACGACCAATGGATGCGTTCCTACGGCTTCCTCTCCGGCGGTGAAGAGTCCTCCGTGGGTGAGGTCCTCAAATCCAAGACGGGCGAGATGCCGGATTTGGTCCACATCCACCCCAACGAAACAGTCCGCGATGTCATCAACATCATGAACGAGTTTGGCGTCTCCCACATCCCGGTGCTCTCCCAGGAGCCACCCGTGGTGATGGGTGAGGTGATGGGCGCTGTGGACGAGCGCAGCCTCACCAGCAAACTCTTCCGCGGTGAAGCGAAGCTGGCGGACAAGGTCTCCGAACACATGGGTGAACGGCTCCCGGTGATCGGATCCCTGGAATCCATTTCCGCCGCGCGTGAGCTGCTGTCCGACGTCGATACCGTCATGGTGACCTTCGCCGGAGCGCCCGTGGGCATCCTGACGCGCCACGACCTCCTGGCGTACTTGAGCAGCTGAGCGCCCGGCGCTCACTCCGCAATTTCTGAACCTATCTATCAGTTGAACGAACCTATCCGTTGAACGAACCTAGAGGAGCTTCCATGTCTGCCACCAACAACGCCGGGTTCAACACGCGCGCCGTCCACGCCGGACAGGCTTTCGAACCGGTGACCGGCGCTGTGGTGCCCCCGCTGCACTTCAGCACCACGTACGCCCAGGACGGCATCGGCAACCTTCGCTCGGGATACGAATACGGCCGGGGAGGCAACCCCACCCGTGACGCGCTCCAGGAGCAGCTCGCTGCCCTTGAAGGTGGCACGGCTGCATTCTCCTTCGGCTCGGGCCTGGCAGCTGAGGATTCGCTGATCCGGGCGCTTGCCCGGCCGGGGGACCACATTGTGCTGGGCAACGACGCATATGGTGGCACCTATCGCCTGATCAATCGCGTGCTGGGGGACTGGGGCATCGGCAACACCCCGGTGGACATGTCTGATCTCGACGCCGTAACCGCTGCGGTTGCTGCGAACAAGACGCGCCTGGTGTGGGTGGAGACGCCGTCCAACCCGATGATGAAAATCACGGACATTGAGGCTCTCGCCTCCGTGGCGCACGACGCCGGTGCCCTCCTGGTGGTGGACAACACCTTCGCGTCTCCCTACTTGCAGACCCCGCTCGCCTTGGGCGCCGATGTTGTGGTCCACTCCACCACCAAGTACATCGGCGGACACTCCGATGTGGTGGGCGGCGCCATTGTGGTTAAGGACGCCGAACTTGCCGAGAAGATCGGTTTCATCCAGTTCGCGGTGGGCGCGGTGTCCGGCCCGATGGATGCCTTCCTGACTACCCGCGGTCTGAAGACGCTGGGTGTTCGCATGGACCGCCACAGTGAGAACGGCCAAGCTGTGGCCGAATGGTTGCTGCAGCGCCCCGAAGTGGAAGCCGTGCTCTACCCGGGCCTCCCTGATCACCCTGGGCACCAGCTTGCTGCCAAGCAGATGAAGAAGTTCGGCGGCATGGTCTCCGTGCAGTTCAAGGGCGGCGAAGCGGCCGCCCGCACGGTTGCCGAATCCACCTCGGTGTTCACGTTGGCCGAATCCCTGGGTGGCATTGAATCCTTGATGAACTATCCGTCAGAGATGACTCACGCTTCCGTGAAGGGTACTGAGCTGGCCGTCCCGGTCAACCTCCTTCGCCTCTCTTGCGGCATTGAAGAAGCTGAGGACCTGATCGCAGACCTTGAACAGGCCTTCGCCAAGATCAGCTAGTCCGTCGCGGCTCGTCCTTCGAATCCGGCTCTTGTTCGCACTCCTCACCGTTCTGCGGCGAGGGCGACGAACAAGAGCCGGATCTTTTTCGCCCGCGCAACACCTAGCTTTCTTTAGAGAAGTCAGCTAGTTTTGTGCGCATGCCTCTTCGTTCCGACTGGTCTGCCCGCACGTGCAGCCTTGCCCGCGGCCTTGATGTCCTTGGCGACCCCTGGGGGAGCCTGGTCCTTCGCGAGATCTTCTTCGGCAACGGCCGATTCGACGCCATCAAGCAACGCCTCGAAGTAGCCGATGCCGTCCTCAGCAAACGCCTCGGATGGCTCCTCGACGCCGGGCTACTCGCTCAACGTCCCTACCAGGACGGTGCCCGCACGCGCCAGGAATACGTACTCACCCCCAAAGGAGAGGACGCACTCCCCGTCCTCAACGCCATCATCATCTGGGCCGAGAAACACCTGGACGCCCCCAACGAGGTGTCCCATATGAAGGTCATCCACACCGACTGCGGGCAAGCCACCATGTCCGCGGATACCTGCACCAACTGCGGCGCCCGGCTCACCGCCGCCAACACCAGCTGGCACAGTTTCAAACGCAGCGACCATCCCCTCCCACTCGCCGTTGCGCCCCCTGAAACACGCACCACAGCTTCCCCTGAAATGGAGATCCCCGCATGACCGCTCCCGACGTCACGGGGACCCCGCCCGAAAAAACAGGGTCCCTGGCCGGATCCCGCACGGGCAAAACCCCTTCCGGTAAGAACCGGCGCCTCCACCCTGCCTGGATTGTGGCAGCAGTTGCCTTCCTGGCCCTGGTAGGAGCCGCAGGATTCCGTGCGGCACCGGGCGTGCTGATGGTGCCTCTGCAGGAGGAGTTCGGCTGGTCCACCACGGTGCTGTCCCTGGCCGTGAGTATCAACCTGGTCCTGTTCGGGCTGACGGCCCCGTTCGCGGCGGCCCTGATGGAGCGCTTCGGCATCCGCAAGGTCACCTCGCTGGCACTCTGCCTGATCGGACTCGGCTCAGCACTGACTGTCTTCGTCAACCAGTCCTGGCAGATCCTGCTCACTTGGGGGCTGCTGATCGGCCTGGGCACAGGTTCCATGGCACTGGTCTTCGCCGCGACCATCGCCAACACGTGGTTCGCCAAGAGCCGTGGCCTGGTGATCGGCATCCTCACCGCAGGCAGCGCCGCCGGACAACTGGTATTCCTGCCCTTCATCGCAGCACTTGCCCAGAACCCTGGCTGGCGGGGTGCTTCCTTGCTCATCGCTGCGGGTGCGCTCGCCGTGGTCCCGCTGGTGCTGCGCTGGCTGCGGAACTCTCCTGCCGACGTCGGGGTGTTGCCGTACGGTGCCGCGGAAGCTGCCGCCGAGAAACCTGAGACTACAGCCTCCGACGCCGGAACGACCGCTGCGACGCCAGGCAAGCCCGCCGCTGCGGTTGCTGTGCCGGGGGCAGGGGATTCCCCCAACGCCGCGATTCGTGCCCTGCAAGTCCTCAAGCGCGCGAGTAAAGTCCGCACATTCTGGGCCTTGGCAGCCGGCTTCGCGATTTGCGGGGCCACCACCAACGGACTGATCGGCACGCACTTCATTCCGTCTGCACACGATCACGGCATGCCTGAAACCACAGCGGCGGGTTTGCTGGCCGTCGTCGGGATCTTCGACATCGTGGGGACCATCGCGTCCGGTTGGCTGACGGACCGGTTCAACCCCAAGGTGCTGTTGGCTGTTTATTACCAGTTCCGGGGGATCGGACTGTTGGTGCTGCCGCTGTTGCTGGGCTCGTCGGTGGAGCCGAGCATGATCATTTTCGTAGTGGTCTACGGGCTCGATTGGGTAGCCACTGTGCCTCCCACTGCAGCAATTTGCCGCTCGGTATTCGGTGCCGACGGGTCTGTGGTGTTCGGCTGGGTCTTCGCTGCCCACCAATTGGGTGCTGCCGTGGCCGCACTCCTGGCCGGGTTCATTCGCGATGCCACCGGGCACTACAACTACGCCTGGCTGGGTGCAGCCGCCATGTGCACCGTGGCCGCGGTCATCAGCGCCACCATCCGCAAGGACGCCGTGAAAAAGGAACCCGTGGCGGTCACCTGATACGGGGTTCTCCAGGCCCCACAACGCAGGGGGTTGTGTTGTGGGGCCCGCTCTGCGTGGTATTCCTGTGTTGAATCGCGCAAAACGGGCCCCACAAGCAAGGGGGGTGTGTTGTGGGGCCCGCTCTGCGCGCTTCGGGAGCCAGGAAGGGCGCAGAGCAGGCCCCACAACGGGGGAATCTAGCCCGCTTCAGTGATCCGGAACGTCAACGTCCTCGCTTCCGGCCGCAGCGCATAGTCCGGCCACACGTCCGGTCCGCAGGCCCTGGACCCGAGCCCGTGCTGGGCGGCATCGAGGTACAAGTAGCTGCCCGTGCTTGCCGGCAGCTCGTGCGGGTGTGCCGCGGCGGAGACCTCCTGCGCCGTGTGCCGGGAAAGCGTGAAACCGGGCAGGCGGCCACGGGAATCAGGGATAGCCCTGAACCCCAGCCACGGCGCTCCGGAGTTCTGCAGGTCCAGCGTCCGGACAGCACTCCGGTGTCCCGTTTCCTGCGGTTTGGCGTAGTTCACCGAAAGATCGTCGATGCCTGCGGAGTAGCGGCCCACAAGCGTCGCGTGCATGCTGTCCGGGTAGGACTCGCGGGGACCGGCGCCGAACCAGGAGGCGCCGTCCACGGATTCCGGGAGGTCGAAACGGACACCCACGCGCGGCCAGATGATGTTCCATCCGGCGCTGGGAACAATGTCCAGACGGAGCCACAGCTCGCCGTCTGACAGTTGCCAGTTCTCCTCCACAGAGACCCAATGCGCGGCATCGGCGGCGGCGTAGCGGGTTTGAACCAGAACGCCTGAATCGCTGGCAGTTACCCTCTCCACCCGGCCCGTGATCCGGTTCAGGCCAGCATCGCGCCACACCACTTCCATTGAGGGTGCGGCAACGCCGTCGCCGTTGTTGAGCCAAGGGTCGGCGAGGTCGTAACTGCCACGGCCGGCTCCGGCGTCGTTATCCGTGGGTGCACGCCACAACTCCAGGCGTGGCCCGGACACCGGCAACCCGGCGAGCGAGACGAGCCTGCCTTCCTCAAAGAGCGCCGGGCCCAAGGATACTGTCCCGGCAATGTCCCCGCGCGCCCGTCCGGCCGATGCCAGCGGGCGCGGTGCGCTCAGATGAGGGCGGGCTTCGGTCAGTTCCAGCTGCGCCGCGGAGACCACATGCCCGGCATCGGCCCAGGACGTGTCCTTGCTTAGGACTGCCTCCACCGTGAGCCAATGCTCGCCGGATGCCACGGGCGCGAACTCCGGGAACCCGATCAGCGCCGAATGCCCCGCGGGGAGCGACTCGCCGGAGGCAGTGACGACGTCGAGCTCCCCGGACGCACCCAGGACGCCATCCACCTCCGTGCGCCAACGGAGCACGACGTCCGAGGCATCAGCCGTGTGCCGCAGGTTGGCGACGGAGACGAAGCGGCGCGTGCCGCCGTCGTGGGTTTCCGTGGTGAAGCCCAAGCGCAGGGGAGCGACAATCTGTTTGTACTCAAAGAGCCCGGGGCTGGGCGTGGAATCGGAGAGGACCATGCCGTCCATCACGAAGTTGCCGTCGTGGACTACTTCGCCAAAGTCGCCGCCGTAGGCGAAAAACTCAGTGCCAGCGTCCGTGGTGGTACGGATTCCGTGATCACGCCATTCCCAGACGAATCCGCCATGCAGCCGCGGGTAGCGGTCCACCAGGTCCTCGTACTGGTCGATGGCACCGGGACCATTGCCCATGGCGTGGACGTACTCGCAGAGAATAAACGGTTTGGTGCGCTGCCGTGCGGATTCCGCCGCGGAGCAACCCAACAGCTGCATGCCGGAGTCGTCGCGGCCGATCGCCTCGGTTTCCGGCACGGAAGAATACATGCGCGAGTAGACGTCCGTGTACGCGCCGGTGTAGTCGCCCTCGTAGTGGACGGGACGGCTGGCGTCGCGGGCATGCGTCCAGGCGGACATGGCTGCGAGGTTGGCGCCGGTACCGGACTCGTTGCCGAGGGACCACATGACGATTGAGGGGTGGTTCTTGTCGCGCTCCACCGTGCGTTCCATCCGGTCCACGTAGGCTTCGCGCCAGGCGGGATCATTGCTGGGGTTGCCTACCCAGCCGTGCCGCTCAAAGCCGTGTGTTTCAAGATCGCACTCGAGGATCACCCAGAAACCCATTTCGTCCGCGATATCCAGCAGACGAGGATGCGGCGGGTAGTGGCTGGTGCGGATGGCGTTGACGTTGTACTGCTTCATCAGTGCGAGGTCCGCACGGGCAAAGTCTTCATCGAACACCCGGCCGCGGTCCGGATGCGTCTCATGACGATTCACCCCGTGGAACACCACGCGCTTTCCGTTCACCAGGAACTGATCACCCTTGATTTCCACCGTCCGGAAACCCAGGCGCAGCGAAATGGTCTCGCCTCCGCTTTGAACCGTTGCGTTGTAGAGGCGCGGAACCTCTGCGGACCAAGGTTCGACGCCGGTGATCGCCACCGGGGCGACGTCGGCAGGGGAGTGCCAGACGACGTCGACGTCCAGTTCCGGAACTGCCAGCCGAACTGGGTAGGCGGCGTTGTCTGCGGTGATTTCAGGGTCAATGATGCCTGAACCGTCGGTGTAGGACGTCCGCAACCAGACGTCGTCGATGCCCTTTTTCGGGCGGGCCTGCAGGGTGACATCGCGGAAGATGCCGGGCATCCACCACTGGTCCTGATCCTCCACGTAGCTCGAAGCGGACCATTGATGGACCCGCACAGCCAACACGTTATGTCCTGGGCGCGCTGCCTCGGTGACGTCGAATTCCTGGGCCAGGCGGCTGCCGGTCCCCACACCGATTTCGCTGCCGTTAAGCCATACCTTGTAGCGGGACTCTACGCCGTCGAACCTCAGCACGAGGCGTTGGGCGTCATTGAACTCCGTGGGCAGATCAAAGCTTCGGCGGTAATCGCCGGTGGGGTTCTCATCCGGGACATGGGGTGCATCAGTAGGGAAGGGGAACTGGACGTTGGTGTAAATGGGGCGCCCGTAACGGCCTTCGCCCTCCAAAACCCAGTGAGCCGGAACCGGGATCTGGTCCCAACCGGAGTCGTCCAGGGTTTCCCCGCCCACACCTTCGATTGCCTCACCCGGGGGAAGAACACCGCGCCCGCCGGGTGTGCCCGGAGCCCCTGGGAGAAGGCGGAAACGCCACTGCCCGTTCAAGGACAGGGTTGGTGCGTCGGTGTGCAACCATGAGCGGGCCGGGAGTCTCCTGCCGGTGCCCGGACCTGTGTCAGTGATGTAGCTGGCGTCGAATGACGTGGTCATTACTTAACGGCTCCTTCTGTCAGCCCACCGCGCCAGAAGCGCTGCAGGACAACCATGGCGATGCTGAGCGGAATGATGGAAAGCAGCACCCCGCCCGTGGTCAGTTCATAGAATTCGGGCAAACGGTCAACTTGGCTCAGCCAGTTGTTCAGGCCGAGGGTGATGGGGTAAAGCTCGGAATCGGACAGCATGACCAGCGGCAGGAAGTAGTTGTTCCAAATACCCACCAGCTGGAACAGGAACACGGTGACCAAAGCGGGCGTGAGTACCTTCAGGCCAATGGTGTGGAAGATGCGGAGCTCGCCGGCGCCGTCGATCCTGGCGGCCTCTATCAGCGAGGTGTCCACCGTGGCCTGCGCGTAGATGCGGCAGAGGAACAGTCCGAAAGGGGATACCAGCGATGGCAGCAGGACACTCCAGTACGTGTTGGCCAGGCCCATCTGGCTGAACAGCAGGAAGAGGGGCAATGCGGTGGCTGTGCCAGGAACCAGGACGCCGCCCAGAATGGTGCCGAACACTAGGTTGCGTCCGCGGAACTCGTACTTGGCCAAGGCATAGCCACCGGCTGCGGCAAAGTATGTAGCCAGAAGTGCGCCGACGCCGGCATAGATTGCTGAGTTCAGGAACCAGCGGCCAAAAATGCCGTTGTCGTAAGTGAGCACGCGGCCGATGTTCTCCCATAAAGAGAACGTGGGGGCGAACCAGAAACCGTTGGTGGAGAAGAGGTCCTCTGTGGACTTCGTGGAGGCCACAAACACCCAATAGACGGGAATCAGGAAGTACAGGGCCACCACCACCAACAGTGCGGTGACAATGATGGTGGATGACCGGCGTCGTCCGGCGGAACGGTCAGGGCCCGCCGAAGCTTTGCTGCGGACCGGTGAGGTGGTTGGCTTCGTTGCGGTGGCGGTCATGAGGACTTCCTGTTCGTCAGGGCGAGGAAGGCGAAGGAAAGGGCAAACGCGGCCACGGCAATGATGACCGATTGGGCTGCAGCGACGTTGTAGTCGTTGTAGGCGAACGCTGTTGTGTAGGCGCTGAGGTTCGGTGTGTACTGGCTGTCGATCGCCGGGGCCACGGTCTTCAAGACCTGGGCTTCAGCGAAGAGCTGCAGGGTTCCGATGATGGAGAACACCGTGGTGAGCATGAGGGCCGGACGGATCAGGGGCAGCTGGATGCTGCGGGCCACGCGCCACGTGGAGGCGCCGTCAACCTTCGCGGCCTCGTAGAGTTCCACCGGGATGGCTTTGAGCTGCGCCACGATGATCAGCATGTTGTAGCCCGTGTAGCTCCACGTGACGATGTTGGCGATGGACCACAGAACGCTGTTCGCGCCCAGGAAATCCGGGGTGAGGCCAACGATCTTGGCGGCATCAAACAGCGGGCTGAGTCCGGGCACGTAGAGGAAGGACCACAGAATGGTGGCAATGACGCCAGGGACGCCGTAAGGGAGGAAATACGCGGCACGGAAGAAGCCCGGCCACTTTGCCGAGGCTGATTCGAGCATGAGGGCCAACGCCGTGCACAGCACGATCATCACGGGCACCTGGACAACCCCGAACAGGAGCATCCGGCCAATGGAAGCGACGAAGCTGCCGTCTGCCAGGGCTTGGGCATAATTGCTGAAACCGGCGAACTCACTGGTCACCCCGGCCTCACCGAAGAGTCCGCTGCGGGTCACCTTGGTGAAGCTGGACATGATGGCCACAACAATGGGCAGCAGGAAAGTGAGCACGAAGAGCCCCAGGAAAGGTGCCAGCAGAAGCCAGGGCGCGCGTGAAGCAGCGCCGGCCCGCTTGCCGGTACGGCTTGGTCCCGTGGGGCGCTGCACTGTGGGTGCGGTGCGGGTGGTGGTCATGCCGTTTCCCTTCGAATGCTGAGGCCCTTGTTCTTGAAAACGGTGATGATCTGCTGTTCGGAAGCCGCGATGGAATCAACCAACGAGGTACCGAATGCTTTCTTACGGAAGCCGTCGCTGAGGATATTGAAGGACTGTTGGGTCACCGGCCACCAGGACCAGTCCGGGTTCTGCTGTTGGGTGGCGGGGACAAAAACTTCCTCGTTGTAGCGTTGGCCACCGAAGAACGCCGAGGGTTGCTGCCGATCCGTGCCGATGAAGTCCGGGTTGGGTGACCAGCCGATGCCGCTGTTCTTGATCTCGGCGTCGATTCCCTCTTTGGATGTGGTCAGCCACACCGCGAACTCGAGTGCTTCCTTGGGGTGTTTGCTGTTGGCCAGGACTGCAGCCGTGGAGCCACCCAGGTAGCTCGATCCAAACCCTGTACCGCCCCACGTAGGCATCGGGGCGACGCGCCACTTACCCTCGGAGTCGCTGACACCCTGCACCAAGGCATCACCCCAGCTGCCGGTAATGGTCGAGGCAATGCCACCCTTGCCGGCTGCCGCAAACCAGCCCGGGGAGAAGGCGCCGTACGCGGTGGTGACGAGGTCGTCGTCGATCGCTTTGTCGAAGAAGCGCGCGGTGTTGAGCGTGGCGTCATCTGTCATGTTGATGACCCAGCCATCCTCTTCCGGGCGCAACCACTGCGCGCCGGCCTGCCCTGCGAAAGAGGCAAACGGAGAGGCATCACTGATGGGGAAGCAGTCAAGGTAGCTGTCCACGGAGCGAAGTTCGGCGGCCAAGGCAGCCCACTCGTCCCAGGTTTTCGGAGTGCTGCCGCCCACCTTGTCCAGGATGGCCGGCTGGTAGAACATGCCCATGGGGCCGGCGTCCTGGGGGATGCCGTAGACGCCGCCGGTGTAACTGACTTGCTTCCAAAGCGTGGGATCGTACAAGTGGGCGTAGTCGTTGGCGCCGTAGCGGGTCAGATCCACCAAGCCGTTCACCAGCATGAACTCCGGGATGGACCGAAGCTCCACCTGGGCCAGGTCCGGCCCGCCTCCCGCTGCCAGTGCCGAGTACAGCTTCTGGTATCCGCCCGCATTGCCGCCCGGGATCCACACCACGTCCACCTGGATATTCGGGTTGGCTGCATTCCAGACGTCAGCGACATTCTGGAAATCCTTGAGCCAGGCCCAATAGCTCAGCCGCACGGGCTCCCTTGCCGCGGGGATGGTTGGTGCAGCGTTGACGGATTGTGTTCCTGGAGTAGCGCACCCGGTCAGCAGGCCCATGGCTGCCGTGCCCAGTCCTGCGCCCAGGAGTTGTCTTCGCGTGAATCGGGTCATGAGCCTTCACCTCTTCGTGTCAGGTTGACGATGCCTCGCGCCTGGATTTTGGGTCCCGCGGTGGCAAGTGTGACCACGGTAACAGAAAATTCGAGTGACTACTCGAATTTCACAATTGAGGTCCAACCCGCATGTACACTGGCTAGCCATGACCACAAAGGACGTGGGCCGCGCAGCGAGGCGGGGTCCGTACGCGAAATCCGAAGAACGGCGCCGGACCATCCTTGACGCCGCCCATGAGGTGTTTGCTGCGCACGGCTACCGCGGTGGATCACTCCAGGGCGTTGCCGACCGGGTGGGTCTCAGCCAGACCAGCCTGCTGCACTATTTCCCGTCCAAACGCGATCTCCTGATGGCCGTCCTTGAGCGGCGCGACGAAATTACCGGCGATGCCTTTCCGGACGACATGGAAGAAGGCCTGGTTGATTCCGTCATTCGGACGGCGCTCTTCAACGAAAACATTCCGGGCGTGGTTGAGCTGTACACCGTTCTGTGCGCGGAGTCCGTCACGGATTCGCACCCCGGAAGGGACTATTTCACCGAGCGCTTTGAACGGCTGCGCAAAAGCTACGCTCGTCGTTTTGCCGAGCTGGCAGCCGAGGGCAGGTTGCGTCCCGGCCTTGATCCTGATGAGGCCGCCATGTCCCTGGTTGCACTGTGGGACGGGCTTCAAACGCAATGGCTGCTGGCCCCCGACGAAGTGGACGTGGTGAAGGGCCTGCGTGGCTACTTCAATCTGGTGGTCCTCCCCGAACCCTCACCCAACTGAGTAGCAGATCAGGTCGTTCCCAGCGCTCAGAACGACCTGAACTGCTACTTAGTTAGGCTAGCCGCGGAAGGCCCCGATCCCCGTGATGTGTTGACCCAGGATCAGGGTGTGGACCTCGTCTGTGCCCTCGTACGTCCGCACGGATTCCAGGTTGTTGGCATGGCGCAGCGGAGAATAATCCAAGGTGACGCCGTTGCCTCCCAGGATGGTGCGGGCCTCGCGGGCGATCTTGATGGCTTCGCGGACATTGTTCAGCTTGCCCAGGGAAATCTGCTGTGGCTGCAACTGCCCGGCGTCCTTCAACCGGCCCAGGTGAAGGGCCAGCATGGTGCCCTTCTGGATCTCCACCAGCATGTTCACCAGCTTCTCCTGCGTCAGCTGATAACCGGCCAACGGACGGCCGAACTGTAGCCGGTTCCCGGCGTACTCCAGCGCAGCTTCGTAGGAGTCCCGGGCAGCTCCCATGGCACCCCATGCGATCCCGTAGCGCGCCTCATTCAGGCAGGAGAATGGTCCCCGGAGTCCCGAGACACCCGGGAGGATGGCATCAGGACCCAGCCTTACGCCGTCGAACCTTACATCGCACTGAATGGAGGCCCGCATGCTGAGCTTCGGCTCGATCGGCGTGGCGGTCACCCCCGATGTACCGGCGGGAACCAGGAACCCGCGGATACCGTCTTCAGTGTTCGCCCACACCACCATCACGTCCGCAATGGACGCGAGGCCGATCCAGCGTTTGGCGCCGTCCAGAACCCAGCCGTCGGCCGTTTGGCGTGCAAAAGTAGTCATGGATGACGGATCAGACCCTGCGGTCGGCTCTGTCAGGGCGAAACAGCCGATCAGCTCTCCTGCGGCCATTCTCGGCAGCCACTGCTCTTTCTGAGCCTCCGAACCCCATTTATGGATAGCCGTCATGGCAAGGGAGCCCTGAACCGAGACGAATGTGCGGATCCCCGAATCGCCGGCCTCCAGCTCCATTGCCGCAAGGCCATATTCGACGGCGGTCCGGCCGGGGCAGCCGTAACCCTCCAAATGCATGCCCAGGACGCCGAGCTCGCCCAACTCCGGCGCGATTTCTCTCGGGAAATGAGCGTCCTCGTACCAGCGTGCAATGTTGGGGCGGATCCGTTGCGCCGTGTAGTCGCGGACGCGGTCGCGGAGGGCCAGCTCGTCCGTGGTCAGCAGGGAACTGAGTGCCAGGACGTCGGAGGTGTTCGTCGTTGAATCGCTCATTCCAGCATCCTAGGCGCCCAACACTGCGTTCCTCCCCGGTTAGTTCCCCGCTTCAACGAAAGAAGGGCCGGAAACACCAGTGTCGCAAGGTGTTTCCGGCCCTTTCGGGAGACTAACTGGGGAGGAGCGCAGCCTACTCGCCGCGAACCACCCCAACCTCGGCCCACTCACCGGTGAAGTAACCCCGGGTGGAGGGTGCGAAGCGGCAAACGATCGCCAAAACAACGCCCAAGGCCAGCAGCAGCACGCCGCTGACGAACGCCCCGCCAATGCCGAAGATCTGCGTGTCCCCGTATGCCGGGTCCCACATCTGGACTGCGGAAATGAAGAACGCCGCAGTGAGGGACAGTGCGCCGAGGAACGGCAGGATGCCGCGGAACCACAGGTTCCTGGCGGAATCCCGGAGCGTGGAGCGGAAGAACCATACGCAGGAGAATCCGGTCAGTGCGTAGTAGAACGCGATGAACAAGCTGATGGCACTGATGGAGTCCGAGAGCAGGTTTTCACTCAGGAAGCTCATGGCAACGTAGTAGACCACGGCCACCGCACCCATCACCTGCGTGGAGAACCCGGGGGTCATAAAGCGCTCATGGACCTTGCCGAACCGGGGAGGCAGGGCACCATGGACGCCCATGGACAGGGTTCCGCGGGCAGTGGGCAGGATGGTGGTTTGTGTGGAGGACAAGACGGACGCCAGCACGGCCACAATGATCAGCCAGCCCCAAGGGCCCAGCACAACGTCTTTCATGGCCAGGAAGACGTCGTCCTGGTTCGCCTCGTTGCCCAGTCCGATGCCGTCGGTACCGATCGTGGCGTACATCATCACCAGGAGGGCCACGGAGACGTAAATCGCCAACAGGACAGAGGCGGAGATAACGGCGCCACGGCCGGGGGTCTTGGCAGGGTTTTCTGTCTCTTCGTTCAGTGCCAGGCAGGTGTCCCAGCCCCAATAGATGAACAGTGCCAGCAGGACACCGTGAACCACGGCGCCGGGATCGGCAAAGGCGCCGGCAGGGTTGAACCACTCGAAGTCGAAGGCCTGCCCCTCAGGCGCTCCACCGGCGATCCGGAAAACAATGGCCACCGCGAAGATGCCCAGCGAGATGTATTGAATGTAGGTCAGGGTGCGCTGGACATGCTCGCCCAGCCGGATGCCGCGGTGGTTCACGTAGGTCATGAACACAATGAAGAGCACACCTGTGGCCGTCACCAGCCACGTGTTGTCAGCCAGGGAACCGTCGCCAATCAACAGCCACAGATACTTGCCGGCGATTTGAGCCAGGTTGGCCAGCACCACCACGCCTGCCAAGGCCACGCCCCAGCCGCCCAGCCAACCAGCCCACGGACCGAAGGCCTTGCGGGCCCAGAAGAACGTAGTGCCGCAATCAGGCATGGCGCTGTTGAGCTCACGGAACGCATACGCGATGAACAACACGGGGATGAAGCCGAGGATCAGGATCAGGGGAGTGTAGTTGCCGTTGACGGCAACAATGAGCCCCAGCGTTGCTGCGAGCGAGTAGACAGGGGCAGTGGAGGCAAGGCCCAGCATGACGGAGTCGCCGAGGTCCAGGATCCCGGCGTGGAGGCCTTTGGGAGGTACGACGGCGGTACGGTTGCCGCCCGCTGAGCCGCCACCCGGCGTCGAGGTTTCAGTGCTCATAGTGCAGCTCCGTAGGAAGTAGCAGGGGGCGCGATGGGCGCCGGGGCGTCAATGGTGTTGGGAACAAAGCGGCAGAAGTAGTCCGTGATGGGTCCGTCGGATTCGCGGATGCCACAGCCCACGGATTCACCGTCCACGACCCACAGACCCAGGACAGGATGGTTCCCGTCAAAGTCCGGCAGGGAGTGGTACTGCTGGAAGCACCAGCCTTCACGCCCGTAACCACCGGGTTGCTGGATTTCGATGCCGGGGGCATGAATGCGGATGTTGTCGCCCTCGCGTCCGTGCAGGGGCTTGGCCACCCATTCCTTGAGTGGGCCTGGATCGCCGAGGTAGGCGGGCAACAGGTTCGGGTGGTCGGGGTAAAGGTGCCAGAGTGCAGCCAGCAGGGCTTTGTTGGACAGCAGCATCTTCCACGCAGGTTCAACCCAGCGCGGGTTGTGGGCGCGCTGGAGGAGACGGTGCCCAAAAGGCTCCTTCATCATCAGTTCCCACGGGTACAGCTTGAACATGGTGCTGATCATGAAGTTGTCCAGGTCCACGAACCGGTTCAGGTTGGGGTCCCAGCCGATATCGGACATATTGATGCCGATGGTGGTCCAGCCACCCTGGCTCGCGACGTCCCGCATGTAGGCCGCGGTCATCCAGTCCTCGCCGGATTCCTCCGCCTCCGAGTGGGCAACATGCAGGGTGCTCATACCCGTGCGGAACTGCAGCTTCTTCCACTGACGAATCAGTGCCTCGTGAATTCCGTTCCACTGGTCCTTTTCCGGGAAGACGTCCTGCAGCCAGAACCACTGGGCAACGGAAGCCTCGATCAGCCCGGTAGGGGTATCGGCGTTGTACTCCAGCATCTTGGCCGGACCACCTTTGCCGTCATAGATGAAGTCGAAGCGACCGTAGATATCCATGTCCGCGGCCTGCAGCGACTCTCCGGCGAGTTCCAAGGCCTGCTGCCCGATGCCGATATCGCCCATGGCACCGGTGGCGAGGTACTTTGCGGCCTCCAAGGACATGATGTGCATGTCCTCGGCGGTCTTCTCGAGGGTTTCCACCTCGTCTTCGGTGAACTCGTAGTAGGCCGATTCGTTCCAGTACTCGATTTTCCGGCCATTGGGCATGGTGGTAGTGGAAAATACCAGGCCCTGTTCTTCGATCTTTTGCTTCCAGTCCGGCCTGGGCTCGGAGGGCAGTCGACGCACGCCTAGCCTCCCGAGCTTCCGCCGCTTTTGGAGCTGCTGCCGAAGCCGCCGCGGCTGACCGTGCCGCCCTTGGTGCTGTACCCCGTGGACGACTTTGCGCCCGTGGGGACAGTCTTGGTGTAACTCGGGTAGGAGCTGCGGTTCTGGCCCACAGCGGGCACACTGGCTCCACGGGAATAGAAGTACCAGGCGTAAGCCCCGGAACTGCGGCCCCCCGAGCTGCTGTTGTCACACTGGTTATCGTCTACGCGCTCGCCGGTTTCCTCGTTGAAACAGACCTGCGCGTAGTCAGCTTCCTCTTTGTTGCTGGCCACAATCGCGGTGATGGTTCCGGCCAAGAGAGCAGTCACGCCCAACCCCACCACCAGGGTGCGGCGGTGCGAGCGTTTTTTCTTCTTGGCCGCCTCGGCTTCACCCCGTTCGCGTTCTTTGGCGAACGGGTCAACCACGGGGAGGGGTTGGCCGGGTTTGGGTGCAGCAGCCCCCGCCTGGGGTGCCCCAGCGGGCGCTTTCCTGCGCTTGCCGGTGCTGCCTTGCGCAGGCTCTTTTTCGACGGGTGTGAACAGCTCAGGGTGGAGCTCGGGCTTGGGTACCTGCCAAGGCGGAGGCTTGGGCGGGTTGTTGCCCGCCGCAAAGTCGGCGTTGTTGTCCCTGCTGCTGCCGTCGTTGCCGGCTGCGTCAGGGCTGTCTTTCGGGCCCATGTATATCCCCCTGGATAGACCGTTGAAGTGTCCAGCGCCACGCCGGACCAGAATACTCAGAGCAAGCCTAGTCCCTGCGTGCCGCGCAGGCACGGGTAACAGCCGTAAATGGGGATAAGTCCCCATACTGGGAAGCATGTAAGGATGTAGCCATGGCGGGACCTGAAGCAAACAGCAACGGCGACGACGGCGTGCTGCTGAGACTCCCGCCGGTCCGCGGCATCGGCGCCGGGCGCGTCATCACTGGCCTGGTGTTGGCTGTTCTCTTACCGCCGGGCATCGAAATCATGGTCACGGTTCTCGGATTCCGCAACTTTGCCATGATCATGCTGTTGCAACTGGCCGTAGCTGTTGCCGTGGCTGCCATCGGAGGTTTGTGGCCGGCGGTAGTGGCCGCTGTGCTGGGCAGCTTCCTCCTCAATTACTTCTCCGCGGACCCCGTGGGGTCCCTCTCCATCGCCGATCCCACCACCTTGTTCACGTTGGTGGTTTTCCTGGCGGTGGCGTGCGGGGTTGCGCTCGCCGTGGGCCTTGCCAGTCGCAGGGCGCAGGAAGCAGCCCGCTCAGGCGCCGAAGCCACGGCCCTCAGTGAGCTCGCCCTGCGCATCCTCAGCTCGGATGGAAGCCTGGAATCGTTCCTTGAGAAAGTGCGCGGCAATCTGGGTATGGAAGCGGTGACGCTGCTGGGTTCACCTCTTCAGGGTGCGGCCGGCACGCCACCGGAATGGCGTGTCCTGGCCGGTGCCGGCCCGAATCCGCCGGTGACCCATGCCGCCGCAGACCATGCCGCCGTCGTCGATCCCCACTACACTTTGTTGCTGCGCGGCGGTCCGTTGTCGGCGCACCAGCAACGGATGCTTGCTGCGTTCGGGGCTTTCGTGGTGGCTGTCCGGGACAGGCAGCAGTTGGTGGAAAGCCGGCGTGACAACGTGCGCTTGGCTGAGGGCAATAAGATGCGGACCTCCATCCTGCGCGCTGTCTCACATGACCTCCGGACGCCGTTGGCCGGAATCAAGCTCGCTGTCAGCAGCCTGCGCCAAGAGGACGTGAACTTCCCGCCGGACGTGGAACGCGAGTTACTGGAGACCATCGAGGAGTACGCGGACCGCCTGGACCATTTGGTGGACAACTTGCTGGACATGTCCCGGATCACGGCCGACGCTGTCAATCCGCTGCTGACAGGCATTGTGTGGGCTCAGGTGTTGCCGCAGGCGTTGCGGGGAGTTTCCAAGGAGCGGCTGCGTAACGAACTGCCGCCCAACCTCCCGCCGGTGCATGCGGACGCCGGGATGCTGGAGCGGGTGGTGGCCAACATTGTGGAGAACGCCGTGAAGTATGCGCCGGACTCCGATGTTGTCCTCACTGCCCGCGCGGGTGAGGGGATCACTCTGGGGGACCGGCCCGCCAGCGAACTGCGAATCATTGATCACGGCAGGGGAGTAGGGCACAGGGAAGTGGTGGATATTTTCCAGCCGTTCCAACGCTTCGGTGATTCCCCGTCCCCTTCGCCGTCGCCGGGCGGCGGTATCAGTGCCGGTGGCGGGATCGGATTGGGCCTGGCTGTCGCGAAGGGATTCAGTGAGGCCATGGGTGGCAGGCTCGCCGCGGAGCCGACGCCGGGCGGTGGCTTGACCATGGTGGTCACGTTGCCGCTGTGGACAGGAGATGCGCAATGACGTTGGTGCTAATAGTCGAGGATGAAGCCCGCATCGCCCGCGCCATGCAAGTGACCCTTCAAGCCCATGGCTACCAGGCGCTGACTGTGGGAAACGGTGCCGACGCCCTGCAAGCTGCCGCCAAGCAACCCGTGGAGATTGTGGTGCTGGACCTCGGCTTGCCGGACATGGACGGAGTGGAGATCATCCGCCGCATACGTGGCTGGAGCAGTATGCCCATCATTGTGCTGTCCGCGCGGCACGCCTCCGAGGACAAAGTGGAAGCGCTCGACGCCGGTGCGGACGACTATGTGACCAAGCCCTTCGGTTTGGATGAGCTGCTTGCGCGGCTTCGGGTCGCCTCGCGCCGGGTCGTTACCGAACATGAGGAGCCAACGCTGGCCACCATGGACTTCATGGTGGACCTGGCGGGCAAGAAGATCATCAAAGATGGTTCGGAAGTGCGCCTGACACCCACGGAATGGAACATCCTGGAGCTGCTGGTCCGCAATAAGGGGAAGTTGGTGAGTCAGCAGCAGATCCTCACCCAGGTTTGGGGGCAGGCGTACGCGAAAGAAACGCAGTACTTGCGCGTATATATAGCCCAGCTGCGGCGGAAGCTGGAGCGGGACCCCGCCGAGCCGCGGCACCTGCATACGGAAGCCGGCATGGGCTACCGCTTCGATCCCTGATCCCGGCCAACACCTGCCCTGATCCTGGCCCATCCCGGCCCCGGACGTCCGTACACTGGTGTCCATGAACACCGCATCCCTCCTTGCCGTCTGCCGTGTGCACCAGTTGCTGCCCGACCCCGCGGGGAGTGTGGGCGTCACCGGCATGGACAAGCGGCCTGTGGAGGAACCGGTGAAGGTCCACAAGCTGGGGCTCCACGGGGATGTCCAGGCAAACCGGGTGGATCATGGCGGCGAAGACCAGGCCTTGTATGCGTATTCGCAGGCAGATGCGGACTATTGGGCCGGTGAACTACAGCGGGACATGCCCGCCGGGATTTTTGGCGAGAACCTGAGGGTCACCGGAATCGAAACCACCGGGGCGGTCATTGGAGAGCGCTGGAAGATCGGCCTGGACGTAGAGCTTGAAGTGACGTCCCCCCGTGTCCCGTGCGCTACCTTCCAACGGGTGATCGGCGAGCCACAATGGGTGAAGCGCTTCACCCAGGCCGGCAAGGTTGGAACCTACCTCCGGGTGATCAAGACAGGCACCATTTCCGCGGGAGACCACATCCACCGCACCTTCGTCCCCAAGCACGGCATTACCGTGGGCCAATGGTTCAGCGAACCCACGCCGGAACTGGTGCAGATTCTGCTGGATGCCGAT
Organism: Paenarthrobacter sp. NPDC091711; assembly: GCF_044756605.1. Classification (NCBI taxonomy): domain Bacteria; kingdom Bacillati; phylum Actinomycetota; class Actinomycetes; order Micrococcales; family Micrococcaceae; genus Paenarthrobacter; species Paenarthrobacter sp. NPDC091711. Next base: position 233,810 of record NZ_JBIVTF010000002.1, on the reverse strand, counting down.
GCTGACGGAGAGATCCGATTGCAGGAGGACTACCACCCGGTCTTCGAGAAAGTTTTGCGCAGAAGCGGCCTCTAAGGTTTGCGCGAAAGCGACCTCTAAGTCTGCCCAGAAGCGGCCTCCAAGCGGTGCCGGGGCGCTACCAGATACGGGTGTGAACAAGCTCACCCGAGTTTTGCCGTCCCCCAAGTCGCGGTGATGGGCCTCTGTGCCCTACACTTGAAATATCCCCCACTCCGGAAATCCCTTTATCCTGCCCAATTCTTGAGGCAGGACTGGTAAGTGTTGGGGCCCGCAAATGTGTGTGGGCATTTTCATAGGGAGAGCCGGCTAAAGAAAACGCTGTACAGACTGCTGGGATAGCAGCCAAGAGATGCAGCGGGAAGTCCTGCCATGGGATTGCGATAGCGCCGGACTTCTTGCGAAAGCAGGGCACCTTTCCTGTTTCTCGCGACGAGTAATGCGGCCAAGCCCAACCGGGCCGCGCCGACTGCCCTATGGATGAGGAATTTCCCCCTATGACCGAAAATCTCAACGAAAACTTCGACGCCGAGTCCGCTGATGTAGCGACCCCCGTTTCTGCTGATGTTGCAGAAACCTCCGCTCCCGCCGAAGCTGAAGCACCGGCCGTTGCCGCTGCCCCCGTCGAGAACGCTGTAGCTGAGACTGCAGCCCCCACCTTCACCGAAGCTCCTGCTCCCAAGGCAGACGCTGAGGAAGAAGAAGAAGGCGTCAAGTTCGTCGATCTTGGCATCGACGGCCGTGTTCTGGCCGCCCTGCAGGATGTCGGCTACGAGAAGCCGTCCCCCATTCAGGCAGCCACCATCCCGTTGCTGCTCGAAGGCCGCGATGTTGTAGGCCTCGCCCAGACCGGTACCGGCAAGACCGCGGCTTTCGCCGTTCCTGCGCTGTCCCGCCTGGCTGAACTTCACGACCTCAACGGCCCGTCCCGCAAGACCCAGGCCCTGGTCCTGGCTCCGACGCGTGAACTTGCCCTCCAGGTTGCAGAGGCCTTCACCTCCTACGCCAAGCACATTGACGATTTCACCGTCCTCCCCGTGTACGGTGGCTCCGCTTACGGCCCGCAGCTGGCAGGCTTGCGCCGCGGTGCACAGGTTGTTGTGGGTACCCCCGGCCGCGTGATCGACCACATCGCCAAGGGTTCCCTGGACCTGTCCGAGCTCCAGTACCTGGTACTGGACGAAGCTGACGAGATGCTGCGCATGGGCTTTGCCGATGACGTTGAGCAGATCTTCCAGCAGACCCCGGAAACCCGCCAGGTTGCCCTGTTCTCTGCCACCATGCCAGGCCAGATCCGCCGCATGTCCAAGCAGTACCTGAACAACCCTGCTGAGATCTCGGTGAAGTCCAAGACCACCACCGGCGCCAACACCAAGCAGCGCTACCTCCAGGTCATGGGCCCGCACAAGCTGGACGCCCTGACCCGCATCCTCGAGGTTGAAGAGTTCGACGGCGTTATCGCCTTCGTGCGGACCAAGATGGCTACCGAGGACCTCGCCGACAAGCTGAAGTCCCGCGGTTTCCAGGCTGCCGCCATCAACGGCGACATCCCGCAGCAGCAGCGCGAGCGCACTGTTGACGCGCTGAAGGAAGGCCGCATCGATATCCTCGTGGCCACCGACGTCGCTGCCCGTGGCCTTGACGTTGAGCGCATCAGCCACGTCATCAACTACGACATCCCCCACGACACCGAGTCCTACGTGCACCGCATTGGCCGCACGGGCCGTGCAGGCCGTTCCGGTGACGCCATCCTCTTCATGACGCCGCGCGAGAAGTACTTGCTGCGTTCCATCGAGAAGGCAACCCGTCAGCCGGTGGAGCAGATGCACCTGCCCACCGCTGAGACCGTGAACACCCTGCGCTTGGGCAAGTTCGCCGAGCGCATCACCGAGACCCTCGCTTCCGAGGATGTCGCAGCGTTCCGTGACCTCATCTCCTCCTACGAGGAAGAGCACAACGTTCCGGCTTCGGAGATCGCTGCAGCCTTGGCCGTCATGGCCCAGGGTGGACAGCCGCTTCTGGTCAAGGAACTGCCTGCCGCTCCTGAGTACCAGAAGCGTGAGCGCTCCAAGGATGGCTTCGGCTCCCGTGGCCCCACCCGTGCACTCACTGAGGGCAACGCCACCTACCGGATCTCCGTGGGACGCCGCCAGCGCGTCATGCCGGGTTCGATCGTTGGCGCCATTGCCAACGAAGGCGGCATCTCCTCCGCACAGATCGGCGGCATCGACATCCGCTCGGACCACTCCCTGGTGGAGCTCCCGGCAGACCTGAGCGCCGATCAGTTGCGTGCACTGTCCCGCACCCGCATCGGTGGTGAGTTGATCAACCTTGAGCTGGACAACGGCCGCAGGCCCAGTGGCGATCGTGGCAGCTACCAGGGTGGTGGACGTGGTGGCTATGGCGACCGCGAAAACCGCGGTGGCGGAAACTTCAAGGGTGCCGGTGGCTTCAAGAAGGACTTCCGCAAGTCCGAAGGCGGCGAGCGTACCTCCGCTGACCGTGGTGGCCGCTCCTACAGCGACCGCTCCGAGCGCACCGCAGGCAGCTTCGGCGACCGCGATCGCGGCCAGGCCAGCGGATCACGCTTCGGCGGTCACGGTGATGGCGCACGCAAGCCCCGCAGTGGTGGCGAAGGCGGACACCGCGATTTCAACCGCAAGGGCAAGTGGTAAACACTTCCTTGGTGGTAAACACTAAGTAGTTCCCGTCAGGGGGTCGGCTTTCGAGCCGGCCCCCTGATGTGTTTAACGGGGTTACATGCATCCCCGCCCCGCCGTACGATCGAGGCACGGCTGAACGCAAGCAGAACGCAGGAGGGTGCTCCATGGGATTGCTGGACAACGTGAAGAAGAGCCTGGGCTTCGGTGGCAAGGGCGCTGAGGAAACAAGCGAAGCAGCTCCGATGGATCGCTCGGCGGCGGCCCAGGCCGCCGAGGATGTTGCCGCCGTCGAGGTAGCAGCGACGGATCAGGCCCCGGCGGAGGCCGCCGCCGCACAGGCGGCCCGGCAGCAGGCGGCTGCGGACGCTGCAGCAGCACAGGAGGCCGCGAATGAGGGCTTGGAGCCCGGGGCCCCTGAAGTCCGTCCACAAGCGGAGGAAGCCGCCGCTGAGGCCGCGGCAGGGGCCGGGCAGCCAGGACCGGTGGCGCCGAGGGCCACGGAGGTTGTGGTGGAGCAGGGCGACACCATGAGCGGGATCGCTGCGCAGTACGGCGTGGACTTGGGTGCCCTCATCGCCACCAACGCGGACACTGTGCCCAATCCGGACCGGATCTACCCCGGACAAGTGCTCCGGCTACCCTGACAGCGAGCCTCGAAGGGGGCGGACAGCGATGGCCGATGAAGCGGCAGATGAATCAGAAAAATGAAGCCTTCGCAAATTGTGTCGGTGCGGTTTTTCCGCGTTTTTTCGCCGATTTGTAGCTTCTGAAATCGTCCGGTAGAGTATTTACTCGTTGCCCCCCTAGCTCAGTGGTAGAGCGCGTTCTTGGTAAGAACGAGGTCACCGGATCGATTCCGGTGGGGGGCTCTGGATGAGGGCCTGTGTCAAGGCGGTTTTTGACCGGCTTGACGCAGGTTTTTCTCATTCGTGGCGGTGTAGCTCAGTTGGTTAGAGCGCACGACTCATAATCGTGAGGTCGGGAGATCGAGCCTCCCCACCGCTACAGAGCAAGACCCCGCAGCTTTCGCCTGCGGGGTCTTTTTTTGTTTGTGGGACAGAATAGGTCCATGAGCCGAATCGCAATCATTGGCGGCCACGGGAAAGTGGCCCTGCATCTGTCCCGCATTCTGAGTGGCGAAGGTCACGACGTCACCTCTTTTATTCGAAATCCCGATCATGTGGCAGATGTCACGGAGACCGGCGCCTCTGCTGAAGTGCTGGATGTGGAAAATTCGACGACGACGGAACTCGCCCAGGCGTTCCAAGACCATGACGCCGTGGTCTGGTCAGCCGGTGCCGGCGGAGGGAATCCTGCCAGGACCTATGCCGTGGATCGTGACGCTGCAATCCGCTCGATGGACGCAGCGGCCCAGGCAGGCGTCAAGCGGTACGTGATGGTTTCCTACCTTGGTGCCTCGAAGGACCACGGAGTCCCCGCGGACAACCCGTTCTTTGCCTACGCCGAGGCTAAAGCGGCTGCGGATGACTACTTGCGCTCTACGGACCTCGACTGGACAGTCCTGGGCCCGGGAACTCTGACCGACGAGCCCGCCACGGGTTTGATCCAGACTGACCCGCAGAACCCTGGTGAAGGTACGGAGACCTCGAGGGCGAACGTTGCCTTGGTGGCGGCCGCCGTTTTGGAACTGCCGGGCACCATCCATCGGACCATCGCTTTCAAAGATGGAACCCGGGATGTGGTGGATGCCCTGACTGAGGACTGACCCGGCAACGGAGGACTGACCCTGTACGGAGGCGTCGGCAACGGAGGCGTCGGCCCACGCGTCATCCCGCGTGGACTGTGGGCGCTCCGGGATATGTTGGTAGGGAACTTTTTCGGCTTGGCCTGGGTTATCGGCTTGGTCCGGGGAAGTGCCGTGCAACGTCAGGGGAAGCAGGAACATGGATCAGTTGGCGCTCATTGTCGGGTTGCTGCTTGCGACGGTGGTGGCAGTGGGCTTGGGGGACAGGCTCCGGCTTCCCTATCCGGTCCTGATGCTTCTCCTGGCTGTTGGGCTCACCTTCATCCCGGGCTTCCCCGAGTTTGAGATCTCGCCTGAACTGATCCTGCCGATCTTCCTTCCGCCGTTGCTGTTCGCTACAGCGCAGAAGAGTTCCTGGGCGGTTTTCCGTGTGCGTTGGCGGACACTCCTTCTCATGGCTGTGGCCTTGGTGGTGGTCTCCACTGCAGTGGTGGCCGGTGCTGCCTGGCTCATGATCCCGGGCATCGGCATTCCGGCCGCGATTGCCCTCGGTGCCATGGTGGCCCCTCCGGACCCCGTAGCTGTGGAGTCCGTGGCGGGCCGCGTGCACATGCCGCGCCGGCTCATCACAGTCCTTCAAAGCGAAGGACTCTTCAACGACGCCGCGGCAATCGTGATCTTCCAGGCAGCCGTGGCGGCAACCATGTCCGGCAAGGAAGTGGGCCCTGAGGTCATTCCGCAGTTTGTCATAGGCGCTGCGCTGGCCGTGGTGATTGGCATCGCCATGGGTTGGCTCACCAGGTTCATCACCACGCTGGTGACGTCCATGGTTGCCCGCAGTGCCGTGACCTTGGTGGTCCCTTTCGCGGCCTACATCCTCGCGGAAGAGCTGCACGCCTCAGGCGTGGTGGCCGTCGTCGTCACAGCCTTGGAACTGCAGCGCCATACGCGGCCGCAGGACGCTGCTGAACGCGTCACACGGACCGCCTTCTGGGACGTAGTGGAGCTCCTGGCCACCGGACTTGCCTTTGGCCTGGTGGGCCTGGAAATCCGTCACGTGATCCGCGATGAAGGCACTGCCATTTTCGGGATGATCGGCATGGCCGTGGTGATCTGCATCCTGGTGTTCGTGGTGCGTTTCCTATGGCTTGGCCTGCTGGCCCTCACGGCGCAAAAACGCAGGAACCTCCTGCAACCAACGTCGCCCAAGGAAGTGCTGATCCTGACGTGGTGTGGCATGCGGGGCTTGGCCACTCTGGCGCTGGCCTTGGCCCTCCCCATGACGCTGCCGGATGGCAGCGACTTCCCGGCCCGCCACGAGATTCTGGTGATCGCCTGTGCGGTGCTCCTGGCCACACTGGTCCTGCCCGGGCTTACTCTGCCGTGGCTCATGCGCGTACTGGACGCGACGGAGGACGGAACACATGAACAGGACGCCGCGAAGGTCCTGGCCAAGCGGGCCCAATCGGCTGCAGTGGCCGCGCTGAAAGACCACGACCTCATGAAGGAACTTCCTGCCGAGAAGGTGACCCTGGTCAAGGAAAAGATGCGCCGCCTCCATGCCGAGCTGTTGGACGGCACGCTAAAGAACGAATCCGTTGCTGAGAAACGCAAGCGTGGACGGGAACTCTCCATTGCCGTGCAGACCATCGCGTTGGATGCCGCACGCCAGGAAGTGGTGGCTGCCCGCAATGAGCCGGGTACCGATCCGGAAGTAGCTGACAGGGTACTCCGGCAACTGGACCTGCGGACCATGTCGATGCCGGACTAGGGAGACGCGGGATTAAGGCGTTGCCGGACCGAATCGGGGCGGATCAGTCCGCTGTTACGTGCTGGGGCAATGACGCCGGGTAGAGATCCAGGGCGTGCTCTTCCACATGGTCCAGGGCATGGCGGATCGCGCCGAGGGACACGATGCCGTCGCCGAGTTCGGATGTTGCCAGGCGTGGGGGAGTGAAGGTGAAATCCTGCACTTGTTTTTCCATCGCTGGGATCAGGGCATGGGCGGAGGCTGCAACAGCTCCGGCAATGACCACCAACTCAGGATTCACCAAAGTGCTGATGGAGCCCACAACCCGGGCCATGCGGTGTGCCATGCGGTCCAGGACGTCGCGTGATGCTTGGTCTCCCTCCGCTGCTGCCCTGAAAACCATCTCTGCGGTCAGGGCTTCAGGATTGCCGTCGCACAGTGCGCCCAGCGTCGTTTCCGTCCCCGAGTCAAGGAGTTCCCGGCCCCATAGCCTTGCATAGTGGGCGATGCCGTAGGTGTCACCCACCCCGTCCACGGTGTCCAGGTATCCCAGCTCGCCAAAGCCGCCCAGCTGCCCATGGAGCAAACGGCCGGATTCCAGGATGCCTGACCCCAGGCGGTCGCCGGCCAGCATGACCACGAGGTTGTCCACGCCCTGCGCGCTGCCCTGCCAGCGTTCTGCGAGGGCTGCGAGGTTGGCGTCGTTTTCCAGGAGCACGTGCCACCCGTGGCGCTCGGACACGATCCGGCGCACATCAAAGGACTTCCAGAATTCCTGGGCCGTGAGGACCTCGCCCTGACGGCTGACCGGTGCTGCCACACCAACAGATACGGCGAGTACAGAATCTGCGGAAATGCCGGCCTTCTCCAACGCATCGGCCACGATCCGGTCCAGCACGTCTGCGCGTTCATCGGCCGGGACGTTGTAGGCGCGGAAAGGCAAGGTGACTTGGGACAAGGGGTTTCCGGCCATGTCAGCCACGATCGCCGTGATCTTGTTGGCTCCTATGTCGATGCCAATCACGCTGGCAGCGCTGTCGTCGAAAGCGAAGCGCCGTGCGGGCCTGCCCTTGACGTAGTCGCCGGCTCCTCGCTGGTTCTCCAGTTCCTGGAGCCACCCGAGACGGACCAGTTCGTCGCAGATCGAAATGACGGTGGCGCGTGAAAGTCCGGTGGCAGCCATGAGTTCGGTGCCGGTTAGGATGCCGGCGCCGCGCATGGCCTTGAGCATGGCGCTGGCATTGACCCTGCGTACCAGTTGCGTTGACGGTGCGGTCCCGGGCTGCATTCGTAGGCTCCAACTTCTCAGCCGCCCACCGTGATGATAGAGCGGTCCCTCTAAATTTAGTGCATAAATTTAGATGACGACGCATTTCGCCCAACTCTTGACGGTGTGGCGGGCATCACTCACCATGGTTAGCGATAGGTAATAAATTTATCGCCTATCTAAACTTTATGTGGCGCTGCATTCAGTCCGCTGCATGATGCAATGCGGCCACCGAGGTCCGCAAGACGAAAGGGCTACGGTGTCTGTGAAAATGACACACAGGAAACGCTTCGCAGCGATGGGCTTGGGCTTGGCGCTGCTTTCCGGACTTCTCTCCGGCTGCTCTGGAGAATCAGGTGCGGGAGAATCGGGGAAAGAGACCATCCGCTTCACGTTCAGCAAACGGGAAGCCATTGGGTTCATGACCAAACTGGTTGCCGACTACAACGCTTCGCAGGATGACACCGAGGTGGTCCTGGACACTTCCGGCGTCGACGTCGTGTCCGCGAGTTTCGTCCGCGGCAATCCACCGGACATTGCCCTTGCCAACTACAACATGGAAACGTCCCGGTTCGTTCAGCGCGGAGCGTTGAGCGATCTGTCCGGAACGGAAGCGGCTTCCCGCATCCGCGAGGACCTCAAGCCGCTCATGGATCAGTACGGTTCATATCCTGGCCGGACCAGCGCCTTGCCGTATTCGGTCATGGCGTCCTCGGTGATCTACAACAAGGAAATCTTCGCTGCACACAACATTGCGGTGCCCACCACCTGGAGTGAATTGATCGCAGCGTGTGAAGCGCTGAAGGCCGCCGGAGTAACACCGTTTTATGCCACGTGGAAAGACGACTGGACCATCGCCCAAGGGTGGTTCGACTACGCCGTAGGTGGCCAGTTGGACACGCTGGACTTCTTCAAGAAGCTTGAAGCTGAGGGCGTGGACGTCGGGCCGGAGTCTTCGGCGTCATTCCAGAAGGACTTTGATCAACCCGTCCAAAAGATGTTGACGCTGGCAAAGGGCTACGTCAACAAGGATGCTGCCAGCCGGGCGTACGGTGATGGCAACCTGGCGTTCTCGCAGGGCAAGGCTGCCATGTACCTGCAAGGTCCATGGGCCTTCAGCGAGATCGCCAAGACCGCCCCCGATCTGAAACTCGGAACCTTTCCGCTGCCCATGACCGAGGATCCTGAGGACTTGCGCGTCCGCGTCAATGTTGACCTCGCAGCGTGGATTCCAGAGGCCTCCAAGCATAAGGATGCTGCGCGTGACTTCCTGGAGTACCTGTACCAGCCCGAGGTGATTGATGCCTACAACACATCACAGCTGGGCTTCACACCCACCAAGGACACCGCAACCGTCCCCGACCCCCGGATCGAGGGGATGGTGGAGTACTACGACGACGCCAAGGTGTATCAAGGCCCGTCGGTTCTGGTTCCCCGCACCATCCCGATCATGAACTACACGCAGGCAATCGTGTTCGGCGCGTCCCCTGCATCCACCCTCCGCACCCTCGACGCAGATTGGGCGCGCCTGGCGTTCCGCCAGTAGTGCATGCCCATAGGGAGTCAGACACATGTCCAGCATCAGCACCCCAACCACCTCCGGGCAGAACCGCGAAACCGGGGACAGCCAAACAAGGAAACGCCAACCGCAGGTTTCTTCAACGCAGAGTCTCCCTGGCCGGCGAAGGAAGCGGCGCGTTGAGCCCATCTTCTACTTCTTCCTGCTGCCCAGCCTCATCCTTTTCACTCTGGCCATCACCGTCCCCGGTGTCATCGGCATCTTCTTCAGCTTCACGGACTCCATTGGCATCGGCGATTGGGAGTTCATCGGACTGACCAACTACATCGCAATTTTCAGTGATCCGGCCATCCTGCAGAGTTACCTCTTCACCTTCGGATTCTCCATCGTCACAGTGATCGCGGTTAACGTGGTCGCCTTCCTCCTTGCCGTCGGGCTCACCGCCCGCATCCGGATGAAGTCGGCTCTGCGGACCATCTTCGTCATCCCCATGGTGGTTTCCGGCATCATCATCGCCTACGTCTTCAACTTCCTGTTTTCGAACTCCCTGCCGTCGCTGGGAGCTGCGGCAGGAATCCCTTGGCTGGAAAGCAGCTTGCTCGCTAATCCGGACTTCGCGTGGATTGCAATCGTGCTTGTCACAGCCTGGCAGGCTGTTCCGGGTGCCCTGCTCATCTACATCGCGGGCCTTGTGGCGGTGCCCGGGGATGTGTACGAGGCAGCGGAAATCGACGGCGCAAGCAAATTCCAGCAACTGGTGAAGATCACTCTTCCCCTGGTGGCCGGCTACGTGGTGATCAACATCATTCTCGGCTTCAAGGGCTTCCTGAACGCCTACGACATCATTGTGGGCCTGACCAACGGTGGCCCGGGGACCTCTACCCGGAGCATCGCCATGACTGTCATCTCCGGTTTCAACGGCGGCGACTACGCCTACCAGATGGCCAACGCCACGATCTTCTTTGTGGTGGCCATCCTGATCTCTCTCCTCCAGCTCTCGCTGACTCGCGGACGGAATGCACTGTAATGACCAACGGATCGAAAACCAACGGATCAATGACCAAGCAACAGACCACCAGCAAATCCGGCTCCACAGTTGAACGGGTGAACTGGCCGGCCACCACCGTCCTGGTTCTGTGCGCGGTGACAGTGCTGCTTCCCTTGTATGTCACGGTCTCCATGGCATTCAAAACCCAGGGGCAGGCTGTGGATGGAAATGCTTTTTCCTTCCCGGCGCCCTTCAGTATTGACGGCTTTGTTCAAGCCTGGACCTTGACGAACTTTCCGGTGGGTGCCGCGATGTCTTTGCTGGTGACAGCGGGGACCGTTCTGGCCACCATCATCCTTGCGGCCTTCGCTTCCTACGCGATTGTGCGGAACTGGGAACGGCGGCTTTTCAGGTACTCGTTCTTCTACCTTCTGGGGGCTATGTTCATTCCCTTCCCGGTGGTGGCGTTGCCGCAGATCCAGCTCACAGGACGCCTCGGTCTGGATAACCCGTTCGGCGTCATCCTGCTGGCCACCATGTTCCAACTGAGTTTCAGCGTGCTCCTTTTCACGGCGTTCCTCCGCTCTATTCCGATGGAACTGGAGGAGAGCGCCAGGATCGACGGCGCTACGACGTGGCAAACCTTTTGGAAGCTGATTTTCCCGTTGCTGGCGCCGATGAGTGCCACCGTGGGGATCTTCGCTTTCCTCTATGCGTGGAATGACTTCATGATGCCGTCGCTGATTATTTCCGACCCGGCCATGCAGACGCTTCCCGTCCGGCAGAGCCTGTTCCAGACACAGTTCAGCAACAACTATCACGTGTCCTTCGCCTCCTATCTGATGGCGATGGCGCCGGCGATCGTTGCTTACCTGTTCACCCAGCGGTGGGTGATGGCTGGTGTGACGCAGGGCGCTGTTAAGGGCTGAGCATTGTTGACCTTCAGCGGACCGGCGTTTCATACTGGTCCCAGAGATAAATTTAGATTCTAAATCAAAGGAGTTTCGTGAGCACTTCCGCCACAAAGGCACACACCACCGGCGCCGACCGCATGTCCGATCCGAACTGGTGGCGACAAGCGGCCGTTTACCAGATCTACCCGCGCAGCTTCTACGACGCGAACGGCGACGGACTCGGAGACATCAAGGGCGTCACAGCCAAGGTTCCGTATTTGAAGGAGTTGGGGATCGACGCCGTCTGGCTGAGTCCGTTCTACCCCTCGGCGCTCGCGGATGGCGGCTACGACGTCGATGACTACCGCAATGTGGACCCCAAGCTGGGCACTCTAGAGGATTTCGATGAGATGGCCGCGGCCCTGCACGCCGCAGGCATCAAGATCGTGGTGGACATCGTCCCGAATCACTCCTCGGACCGCCACGAGTGGTTCAAGGAAGCGCTGGCATCGCCCAAGGGCTCTGCCGCACGTGAACGCTATATCTTCAGGGACGGACGGGGAGAGAACGGCGAGTTGCCGCCGTCGGACTGGGACTCAGTGTTTGGCGGACCCATCTGGGACCGCATCACTGAACCGGACGGCACGCCCGGTCAGTGGTACATGCACATCTTCGCCAAGGAGCAGCCGGACTTTAATTGGGAGAACCCGGAGATCCGCGAGGACTTCCTGAAGACCCTTCGTTTCTGGTCGGACCGCGGCGTGGACGGCTTCCGCATCGATGTTGCCCATGGCATGGCGAAGGATCTTTCCGAGCCGCTGCCCATGAAGGCGGACCTTGAGGCCAAAGCCCACGGCACCGATGGATTTGCTGATGGGTCCCACCCGTTCTGGGACCGCGACGAAGTCCATGAGGTCTACGCAGAGTGGCGCAAGCTCTTCAACGAGTACAACCCGCCCCGAACCGCTGTGGCAGAGGCGTGGGTCCACGAGACCCGTCGCGCCCGTTACGCCAGCCCGGAAGGACTGGGCCAGGCGTTCAACTTCGATCTTCTGCAGTCCGATTTCGACGCCGCGTCCTTCAAGAAGATCATCACGGACAACCTGGTGGCTGCCAAGGAGTCCGGCGCGTCGTCCACGTGGGTCTTCTCCAACCACGACGTCGTCCGCCACGCCACCCGCTACGGCCTGCCCAAGGGTGGCTCGGTAGCGCAGGGAACCAACGCTGCCCAGGATGTCACCGGCGGCACCAAGGGCCAGGATGGCAAGGGTTGGCTTCTGGCCGGTGCGCCGGCTGAAGAGCTCGACGTCGAACTCGGCTTGCGTCGTGCCCGCGCCGCAACGCTCTTGCTGCTCGCGCTTCCCGGCTCGGCTTACCTTTATCAAGGTGAAGAGCTGGGTTTGCGTGAAGTGTCGGAGATTCCCGACGCCGAGCGTCAGGACCCGTCATTCTTCCGCAACCCGGGCGTTGAGATCGGCCGCGACGGTTGCCGTGTGCCGTTGCCGTGGACCGCAGATGGCTCTTCCTTCGGCTTTGGTGCTGGTGGGGCCCACCTGCCGCAGCCGGAGTGGTTCAAGGACTATGCGGTGTCCAAGCAAGAGGGCGTGGAAGGTTCCACCCTGGAGCTTTACCGGACAGCACTGAGCCTGCGAAGCGAACTCCAAACCGATGAGGAACTCGAATGGGTTGAGACCGGCAACCAGGACGTGCTGCACTTCAGCCGTCCCGGTGGCTGGCACACGGTCACCAACTTCGGCAGCGATCCCGTTGAACTTCCGGACGGCGATGTCGTAGTGTCCAGCGGTCCGCTGGACAACGGCAAGCTCCCGGCCGACACCACTGCATGGGTTGTCCGCAACGCCTAAAGGCAGCGGGTAAAACTACATCATGACTATTGCGAACGGGCGGGGACGCCTCGTCTACGGCTGCATGGGCCTCGGCGGGCCGTGGGACGGCACGTCCTATGGTGCCGCAGAGATCGATCAGGCAGCCGCGGTGATTGATGCCGCACAAAACGTCGGCATTGAGCTGTTCGACCATGCGGACATTTACCGCAGTGGAAAGTCGGAGGCAGTGTTTGGCGAAGTCCTCGCCCGCTCGCAAGGCCTGCGCGAAAAGATCCAGCTGCAAAGCAAATGCGGTATCAGGCTGGGCGAGCGCGGACTGGACACTCATTATGACCTCAGCCGCGAAGCCATCCTTGAACGGGTCAACCAAAGCCTGAAACGACTCCAAACGGACTACCTGGACGTGTTGCTCCTGCACCGGCCGGATCCGTTGATGGACCCGCGCGAGGTGGCGGACGCCGTCGGGCAGTTGATGGCGGAAGGCAAAGTGCGGCAGCTGGGCGTATCCAACATGTCTGCTGCGCAGATCGAATACCTTCAGAACCAGCTGGAGACGCCCATCGTGGCGAACCAGCTGGAAATGAGCCTGCTACGGAGGGACTGGCTGGAAAGTACTGTGTTGGTCAACCATGCAGAGGGGCTGGAATACAGCTTCCCGCACGGGACCCTGGAGCATTGCATGGCCAAGGGAATTGAACTGCAGGCGTACGGCTCCCTGGCCCAGGGACGCTATACGGGGGCGAAGTCTGCAGACTTGTCACCGGCCGAGTCGGCAACGGCGGGCATGCTTGCACGGTTGGCGGGGGAAAAGGACTCCACGCCTGAGGCGGTGCTGCTGGGCTGGCTCATGAAGCATCCCGCAAGGATTTCTCCGGTGGTGGGAACCACCAACCCGGCCCGGATAGAAGCCTGCGCCGATGGCGCCACCGTGGCTGGCGCCATGTCCCGCGCCGAGTGGTACGGATTGTGGGTGGCAGCGCGGGGAAGCAACATCCCCTAACCCCGGTTTTAACCCAACTGAGTCGCAGTTGAGGTCGTTTTGAACGCTCAGAACGACCTGAACTGCGACTCAGTTGGGTGAGGACAGCAACACATGGGGTGCGCCTACGATGCGTTACTGATGGGGGCTACCACCGAATACGTGGTGGAATCACCCTGGATCGCTTGACTGGCCTTGCCGTCAACGCCCACAGGGATGTCGCCGGCAATGGTCACGCGGTTGAGCTTGCGCGGCTGGCCGTCGTAGTTGTCCGGGGCATAGTGCTGGGTGATGCGGTTATCGAACAGAACCACCTGGTTAGGCTCCCAGTTCACGCGGACCACATTCTCCGGACGCGTCACGTACGCCTGCAGCAGGCGGATGATGTCCTTCGATTCGGTGTTGGACAAGCCCACAATCCTGAGCCGCTGCGCGAAGCCCCCAATAAAGAGTCCGCGCTCGCCGGTCAGCGGGTGGACCCGGACTACGGGGTGTGCAGTTTCGAACTTCAGGCGGGTGAACTCCTTGCGGCGTTCCTCGGCATTGCTGTGTTCCAGGTTCTTGGGTACCGAGTAGTCGTAGTCGTTGGTGTGGATGGCCCACAGGGTGTCCGCGAAGTTGCGAAGCTCCTCCGGGAGATCCTTGTACGCACCGGCCGAGGAAGCAATCAGCGTCTCGCCACCGTAGGCAGGAAGGTCGATGCTGCGCAGTGTGGATGCCTGCGGCGGGTTGACCACAAACGTGACGTCCGTGTGCCAGTTGTTGGCCGAGCCGTTTTCGCTGTCCACGGGCAACACGTTCTCCTCACCTTCCACCGAGGCAACGGTCGGGTGTGCCTTTGTCAACGGGCCGAAATGCGAGGCGAACTTCACCTGCGCTTCGTCGCTGAGGATGTTGGCCTCACGGAACACCAGTGCTTTGTGTTCGTTCAGTGCCGCCCTGATCTGGGCCACGGTATCCTCGCTGAGGTCGCCGCTGATGTCCAGTCCACGGATTTCGGCGCCGATGCGGGAGCCGAGCTTGGCGAACTCGAGTTTGGTTTCGGTAATGACGGTCATGATTCGGTTTCCTTACTTGTTGTGATGGTTGCGGCGGATGCCGCGGAGGTGGGTCAGGAAGCAGCGGCGCCAACGGCGGTCCGCCAGCGGGAGAAGTGCCGTTCAAGGGCTACCAGCAGGAAGTTCACGCCGAGCCCCAGCAAGGACACCGTGAGGATGCCCGCGTACATGTCCGGGATGAGGAAGCTGCTTTGCGCGTTCACGATCAGGTAGCCCAGGCCTGCCTTGGCACCGACCATTTCGGCGGCAATCAGCACCAGGATGGACGCCGTTCCGGCCATGCGAATGCCTGTGAAGATGGTGGGAACGGCCGATGGCAGGATGACCTTCTGGAACAGCCGGAAGCTGTTGAGCCCCAACGAACGCGCAGCCCTGATCAGGAGCGGGTCCACGGTCTTCACGCCGGCTATGGTGTTCAGCAGCACCGGGAAGAACGCGGCGTAGGCCACAATGCTGATCTTGGATTCCTCGCCGATGCCCAGCAGCAGCGTGAACACCGGCAGCAAGGCAAGGGCAGCCGTATTGCGGAACAGTTCCAGCAACGGATTCAGGACCGAGTTCAGCCGCCCGTACCAGGCGATGAGCAGGCCCAACGAGACACCCGCCACCAGCGCCGCACCGAAGCCGGCCACCGAGCGCGTGAGGCTGGCAGCAATGTGGCCCTGGATGGTGCCTGCTTCGAAAAGCTTTCCCCATGCCAGGAGCACTTCGTGCAGCGGCGGCAGGAAGACGCGGGTGGAGGGGCTGGCCAAGTACGTCGGCCCAAGCTCCCACAGCGCCAGAAACGCCAGGATGGCTCCGGACTTCCACACCACTGAACCCGCGGCTGAGGCAACCCGCCGCACTTTCCCCGGTGCCGGCGTCGTGGTCTCCGCACTAAGCGCCGGTGTGCTCTCCGCACTGAGCGCCGGCTCGACGGCGGCACCCGGGCCAGCCGGACTGCCCGCCTTGGGTGCGGCTTCGGTTTGGGTAAGCGTGGTGGTCATCAGGCCGCGCTCCTTTCAGTGATGGTGGTTGCAGGCTCGTCGGGTGCGCTGCCGTCCGGGAGGATCTTGCGGTGCCCGGCGTCCTGGGCGCGACGGACTTCGTCGTGCAGGAGCGTCCACACCTGGTGGCGGTGTTCCACGAAGGCGGCGTTGGAACGGATATCTTCGTCGCCGTCGCGGTCAGGGATATTAATGTCCACGATTTCCTTGAGCCGGCCAGGGCGCGCGCTCAGCACTGCGACGCGCTCGCCGAGGTACACGGCCTCGTCAATCCCGTGGGTGATGAAGACGATTGTTTTGCCCGTGGCTTTCCAGATCCGGAGGAGTTCGTCCTGCAGCTGCTCGCGGGTCTGGGCGTCCAACGCAGCGAACGGTTCATCCATCAGCAACACATCGGGCTCGTACGCCAGGCTTCGGGCGATGGCCACGCGCTGCTTCATTCCGCCGGAGAGCTCATGCGGGTAGCGGTCCTCAAAACCGGCAAGCCCCACCAGGGCCAGGTATTCCTTTGCTTTGGCTGCCCGTTCGCGGCGGTTCAATTTCCTGCCGTCGGGGCCCACTCCTTCAAGCCCGATCGACACGTTGGCAGAGGCCGTCCGCCATGGGAACAACGCGTACTGCTGGAACACCACTGCGCGGTCCTTGCCCGGACCGGTAACGGGTTTGCCGTCCACCAATACCTCGCCGGAGGTGGGCGTGGAGAGTCCGGCCAAGAGGTCCAGGAGCGTGGTCTTTCCGGAACCGCTGGGACCCACCAGGGTGAGGAACTCGCCGTCACGGACATCAAGGCTCAGCGAATCGATGGCCGTCAGCCGGGTAGCGGCCGTGTCCTTGGTGGCCCGTACCGTGAATTCTTTAGTGACGTTCCGGAGACTGATTTTGGCTGTCATGGCTATCCCTTCTTTGCTGCGGCGAGGTCGTTGAACTCGTTGGTGTAGTACTTGGACGGCGTGAGCTTGTCGTTGACGATGCCGGCGGAGCTGAGCCACGCCTCCCAGCGGGTGAAGTCCTCGTCCTTGATCACGCCTGCCTCCGGGACTCCAGGGCTCTTCCAGAACTTCAGGTTTGCGGTGCTCTCATTGCGTCCGCGGCTTTCGATGATCTTGGTGAAGCGGGCAATGACTTCGTCGCGGGGAGTTTCCGCAGCCCATTTGATGGCTTTGGCAACGCCCGTGGTGAAAGTGCGGGTGGTGGTGGGGTTCTTTTCAATGAACTCGTTGCGGAGCACAATCTGGCCGCCCGCAAACGTTCCGAACAACTCCACATCGCTGAACAGGGAGCGCAGTCCGCCTGCTTCGATGGCCCTGTCCTGCAGGACACCACCGAGCGTTCCCGCGTCCACCTGTCCGCGTCGAATGGCTTCTTCGGTATCGTTCGGTGCCAAGGGGACCAGTTGCACCTGTTTGATCTCGTCCTCGCTGAGTCCGTTCTTGGTCAGCCAGGTGTTGATGACGGCTTCGTGGTGTGCGCCCAGGGTGTTGACGGCGATTTTCTTGCCGATCAGGTCCCGCGGTTCCTTGATGGTGCTTTCCGCTTTGACGTAGTACCCGCTGAAGGTTTTCCCGTCGGAGCCGTAGTAGTTGGTCACTGCCTTGACGGGTGCGCCGGCTTCAATGAGCTTGACCACCGCTCCGGAGAACGCGCCGCCGAAGTCGGTCTGGTTGGTCGCTGCCGACTGAATGTCCTGAGGGCCGCTGGTGGTGTTGCCCACCCAGTTCAGCTTCACGTCGCCCAGGTAGCCCAGGTCCGCCGCAAGCTCGGGAAAGGTCACGTTGTTTGCTGAGCCCTGGTACCGGAGTTCCTTGACCTCGTTGCCGGCCTGGTTGGCTTGTCCAGCTTCGGCTGCACCGCCGCAACCGGACACCGTCAGCGCTAGTACGACGGCGGCCGCGACGCTCAGGAGGGGCAGATGCAGTTTCATGGGAGCTACTTTCAATGGATTCTGATGTGTTGGGTGGCCGGCTTGCGCAGGAATTGGAAACCCGTGCAACGGCTTGGGAACGATGAAAGCGCATGTGGATGGCGGGTGGGAAGCGATCGGGTAACCCCTGGAAACGTTGCGAAACAGCCCGACACGGGACGAAATCCTGGGCAATTCCCGGCAACCGGGGGACACAAGACGCAGAGTTGAGCCTTGTGAACAACAGCGTCAGGTGGGCTGGATGTGACTGGCGGGTACCGCCGTCGGACGTTCATACTGTTGGACCCCACAGTCATATGGGGTTTAGTTCGTATTGATCCTCACAAGCGGGCGGATTTCTTCGCCCTGCGGCCCGCGGGGCGGATACGGTAGATACATGACGTCTAGCATCGCCGCCGAGTCCATTCGGCCTACCCGCAACATTCCCGCCGACATCGCCCGTTCCTGGCTCCTTGTGAACGCCATGAAAACGGAGCTTTTTGATGAATCTGCGAGTTCGCGCGCTGACGCCATCATCTTGGACATCGAAGACGCCGTGGACCCTTCGCAGAAGGACGCTGCGCGCGAGAACGTGGTGAACTGGCTGACCGCAGGCGGCAAGGCCTGGGTCCGTATCAATGACGCCACCAGCAAGTTCTGGGCCGATGACCTCGCCGGCCTGCGCGGGACGCCCGGCCTGCTCGGCGTGATGCTGGCCAAGACCGAATCCGCTGACCAGGTCACTGAGTCCTACCACCGCATGGACGGCAAGACCCCCGTGGTTGCCCTGGTGGAGTCTGCCCTCGGCATCGAGGAAGCCAACCACATCGCACGTGCCCAGGGTGCTTTCCGCCTGGCCTTTGGTTCGGGCGACTTCCGCCGCGATACGGGAATGGCTGCGACACCGGAAGCCATGGCCTACCCGCGTGCCAAGCTCGTTGTTGCCAGCCGCGTGGGCAACCTGCCGGGACCCATCGACGGCCCCACCGTCGGCACCAACCACCCCATCCTGCGCGAGCAGACGGGCATCACCGTGACCATGGGCATGACCGGCAAGCTCTGCCTGGCCATCGACCAGACCACCGTGATCAACGAGGTCATCAGCCCCACGCCTTCGGACGTTGCCTGGGCTACGGACTTCATGAACGATTTCGAAGCCAACGGCCGCGTGATCCGCGATGGTTCCGACCTCCCGCGTCTGGGCCGCGCTGAGAAGATCATGAAGCTCGCCGTGGCTTTCGGAGTCCAGCCTTCCCTGTAAGCATGCTGGTCCACGGAGTCGTTTGGGACTCTTCATCCCCGGCTTTGAGGTTGTTCTCGCCGGACGCGGAGTTCACTGATGTTGCGTTGGCCCCTGATGTTGGGCAGATGCGCGGCTCAGCCCTGGGCCTGCGCGTTATCCCCGGTGTGTGGTGCCTTGGCCACACGAAGGTCCACGGGCCAGGGGATCGCACGCATGTTCCGTGCCGCGGCAGCTCCCCGGCCGAGCGGGGCAAGCAATGCGGGGCCTGCTTTGCGCGGGACGACTCCCGGCTGATGCACGATTTTCACCGTGGCGGTTCGGTTCCAGCCGGGCTCCGGGCCTACCTCATGCAGCCGCACTGGCTCTACGTGGCCACCTTCGCCAACGGTGCTACGAAAATTGGCACGGCCTCCGCGCAGCGCAAGTGGAACCGGCTTGCCGAGCAAGGTGCCGTACATGCTTCCTATGTGGCGCACGCCGAGGACGGGCGCGTTGTCCGCCTGCTGGAAGATCTGGTGACCCGCGAACTCGGTCTCGTCCAGCAAGTCCGGTCCGCCGCCAAGGTGGCCGGTCTCGTGGAGCCGCGGGCCGCCGTCGAGCTTTCATCCTTGAACCGCCAGCACGCCAGCAGTGTGCGGGAGCTGTTGGGCGGCCTTGCCATAACGGGCTACTCGGTGGTGGAGGAAGAGTGGGAGCGTCCGGCCTTGGCCGACGCTCTGTGCACCGCCCGCATTCACGGCGGCCTGCGACACCCTTATCCGGCAACGTTCGACGCCGGCGGGCATGGCCTGCGGGTCCACTCACTCTCAGGGGCGATCGCCTTGGCGGGGCTCCCCGACGCTTCGGGCAACGACATTGAGGGCAGCTTCGTGGCGGATCTGGGGGCGTTGAAGGGCCGCAAAATCGAGTTCGGCCCCCACACCACGGACATCCCCGCGCTGCAGGACTCGCTCTTCTAACCTTCCGGGGCCCGATCGAGAGCCAACCCCTCGGCAAGCCCTGCAATCACGCGCCGGTAGACTTGGACGGTGCTAGAACAATTTTGGGCCACGGCCTCCACGTCCTACAAAGTGCTGGTTTTCAGCGCCATGGGGTTGATCGCTGTAGGGCTCGTCCTGTCCATCGTGGGGAACACGTCCGGGAACCAAGGTTTGGCCCTTGCTTCCCTGCCCGTCATTGGCGTTGGGCTGCTGCTCCATGTTGCGGGCCTGGTGGTTCGGGGCCAGAAGATCCGCAAGAGCTACAAGAAGTAACGTCTGCACCTCAGCGACGCGCTGCGTATGGACTCCCGGGGCCGATAGGGTTGGAGCATGAGTATCAATCCGGACCTGCAGGGCCGCAGCTACCCTGCCGCAGAGGTATACGACGTCGGCCGTGAAAAGATCCGCGAGTTCGCCAAGGCCGTGAAAGCCAGCAACCCCGCGCATTTTGATGTTGAGGCAGCGAAGGCTCTGGGCCACAGCGACCTCGTTGCACCGCCAACGTTTGCCATCATCGTCGCCCAGCGTGCTGACGCCCAACTGGTCCAGGATCCGGAATCGGGCATCGACTTCTCCCGGGTGGTCCACGCAGACCAGCGGTTCACGCACCACCGTGCCATTGTTGCCGGCGACCGCCTGGTGGCCGAGTTGCACGTCGACGGCGTTCGCGCCATGGGCGGGGGAGCCATGATCACTACCCGTTCAGAGATTTCCACTGAAGCCGGCGAAAAGGTGGCCACCACCACCTCGTCCATCCTGGTCCGCGGAGAGGGACAGTAACCATGAGCCCTACATTCGAAGAACTGACGGTCGGCCAGGAAATCGGCACGCGCAGCATTGAGGTCACCCGGCAGGACCTGGTCAAATACGCAGGGGCCTCGGGCGACTTCAACCCGATCCACTGGAACGAAGCATTCGCAACCTCCGTGGAACTGCCGGGCGTCATTGCGCACGGCATGTTCACCATGGGTGCGGCAGTACAACTGGTGAGCGACTGGGCCGGCGACCCCGCCGCCGTCGTCGACTACCAAACCCGCTTTACCAAGCCCGTCCTCGTCACTGACACCACAGGCACCGATCAGGCCGGCGCGGTCATCGACGTCACCGGAGTGGTGGGAGCGCTCGACGCCGATGCCCGCACCGCGCGCGTCGACCTCACCGTCGTGGCCGGTGGACAGAAAGTCCTCATGAAGTCGCAGGCGGTTGTGAAGGTCTCTTGAACCGACCGAACACCTCTGAACATCGCAGCAAACGGCGCGCCACTCCGACTGAATTGTCGCGGTGGCGTGCCGCTGTTCTTGCCTCCTACGCGGCCAGCGGCATCGCCTTCGCTACATGGGTTTCCCGACTCCCCGCCATTCGCGACGGACTGAATCTCACGCCAGGTGGCATCGGCCTCTTGCTCATGTGCATGACCGTGGCGTCGTTCATTTCGATCTCGGCCTCCGGACTTATTGTGCTGCGGCTCGGCCCCAAGCTGACCACGAGGATCGGCAGCAGCATGGTGGGTGCAGGTCTTATCACCGTGGGTATTGGTACCTCCATCGCCGGCAGTCCACTGGTGGTGGCCGCAGGATTGGGAATTCTGGGCCTGGGTACAGCCAGTTGGAATACCGCATCCAACGTGGAAGGGGCCTCCCTGGAACGTGAGTTGCAGCGGCACATCATGCCTCACCTGCATGGAGCCTTCAGCCTCGGAACCGTGGCGGCCGCGGGCTTTGGCGCCTGGGCAGCTGCCATCCATATGCCGGTGTTCTGGCATTTTCTGGCTTCGGGCGTGGTTGTGACATCCACGGTGGTTACCGCCACCTTCTGGTTCCGTGCGGAAAGAACCGCTGCAGCTACGCAGACGTACCGCCACGAAGAAACCGACACTTTCCAGGATCCCTCCACCGGCCCGCTGCCCCTCATCTCTGGTGAGTTGGACGGCCCTCAGCCCGCTGCCCGGAAGACTGCCGCTCCGCTGGACAACAAGCGGCTCGTAGCCCTTGCTTGGCGTGACCGCCGAACTCTGCTGATTGGTGTCCTGGTTCTCGGCCTGGCATTGGCCGAAGGAGCTGCGGGGGACTGGGTGGCTCTGGCACTGGCCGATGGCTACGGGCAGTCCGATGCCGCGGGCGCTGTAGGCTATGGGCTCTTCGTGACGTTCATGACCATTGGCCGTTTCGCAGGCACAGTCATCCTGGACCGTTTTGGACGTGTGGTGGTGATGCGCTGGTGCTCTGCCACCGCCGTCGTGGGTCTGTCACTTTTCGTATTTTCCCCGGTTCCGTGGCTCGCGTTCGTGGCGCTGGCGGTCTGGGGCCTTGGCGCCTCTCTCGGGTTCCCTGTGGGAATGTCCGCAGCTGCCGATGACCCGGTTCACGCGGCAGCCCGTGTGTCGGTGGTCTCCACTATCGGCTATGGAGCTTTCCTCTGCGGCCCTCCGCTGCTGGGTCTCCTGGCTGAACACTTCGGCATCTTGCATTCCCTGTTGGCGCCCTTGGTATTGCTGGTGGTCAGCTTCTTCCTGGCACCCTTGGCTGGCCAAAAGGCGGCGAAGTCCGTGCACCCCCAGGAAGCCCGTTAGGCTTGATTGGTGACCCAAACGCTGCTTTCTGAACTGACCACTGCTGCCGTCGGCGGCCCCGCGGGCAATTATGTTGAGGCCCGCACCGAGGCCGCGATTATCGACGCCGTCAGGTCTGCCGACGCTGCAGGTGAAAAAATCCTGATCATCGGCGGTGGCTCCAACCTGCTGGTCGCCGACGAAGGCTACCCCGGAACCGTCCTGAAGATCGCTTCCGAGGGATTCACGGTGAACTCCGAGGACAGCTGCGGGGGAGTGTCTGTGGTGGTTCAGGCCGGCCATAACTGGGACGCGCTCGTGGAACACTCTGTGCTGCACGCGTGGTCCGGCCTGGAGGCGTTGTCCGGGATTCCAGGTGCCACGGGCGCCACTCCTGTGCAGAATGTTGGAGCCTACGGCGCAGACGTTTCACAGACCATTGCGGCCGTGAGGACGTGGGACCGTGAGCGCAACGCAGTGCAGACCTTTACCAACTCCGAGCTCAAGTTCGGCTATCGCGATTCGATCCTGAAGCAGACCACCGTTGAGGGCTCGCCCAGATACGTTGTCCTGACGGTCGAGTTTCAGTTGCCGCTGGGCCGGATGAGTGCGCCCATCCGTTACGCCGAGCTGGCCCGCGTCCTGGGTGTGGAGGCCGGAAAACGGGCCTACTCCAATGATGTCCGCCGGGAAGTCCTCCGGCTGCGCGCGTCCAAAGGCATGGTCCTGGACGCTGCAGATCGAGACACCTATTCCACGGGCTCCTTCTTTACCAACCCGATGGTGCCCGCGGAGCTCGCTGCAGCCCTGCCGGAAAACGCACCCCGGTATCCTGCCGGCACGGACGGACTGGTGAAGCTTTCCGCTGCCTGGTTGATCGACCAAGCTGGATTCGCCAAAGGTTTTGGCTTGGAAGAGTCGAGCGTTTCCGGTGGCCGGGCATCCCTCTCCACCAAGCACACGCTCGCCATCACCAACAGGGGATCAGCCTCGGCCGCGGACATGGTGGCCATCGCGCGCGAGGTGCGTGCCGGCGTCGTCGAGCGTTTTGGCATTGAACTGCACCCGGAACCCTTGCTGATCGGCGTTAGCCTCTAGCCAAACTTAGCGCGTGCGCCTCCAACCCCTCGTGAGGGGTTAGCTCTCGGGGCTTTGGGCGTGGGTTTCGGCCGAGATGTCGCCCCTCGGCGGACGTGCCCAAAGGCGCAAACTCAGCGCGTGCGCCGCTCCGCGATCGGCAGGACCTTGTTGAGGAGCAGGAACGTGAGCCCGCAGCTGACTGCGCCCAGCAGGAAGATTTGGCTGAACGCGATGCTCTGCGGGGACGGTCCGCTGGGCATGAACAGCCCGGCTGTGGCGAAACCGACCAAGCCCAGGAGCAGGACGATCGCTCCGAGAAGGAAACTGCGGACCTGCGCCGCGGCTGCCGGGTAGAACCAGGGCTCGGGGGCGTCGTCGTCGCGGTCGGCTACGGGCTGGGTGGCGGCAGCGGTTCCGATGAGAACCGCGGCGGCCGCAGTCGCCACCAGGCTGACTGTCTGGATTGCCTGCATTGCAGGGGAGAGACTCACACCTGTCCCCACCGCCACTATCAACCCGGCGGCAAGCCCGGCGAGCGTGCAGAACCAGCCGGCGGTAGCCAACCACCGGCTCATCGGCCGCACGAACGGAGCAAGATCACCAAAAAGCATGAACCCATCCTAGGATCTGCTGCTGGGTGACGGCTGGGAGGCGTTGCAAGGTTCCCTGTGCTGGGCGGTCCTTTTAGGATGAAGCATGCCTGCCGAGAGAACCACTCCCACTCCCCGCGTCATGGGCCGTTTGCGGCTTGTCAGCCAAGGCCTGTTGGGCGGAGGTTTTCCCACGGTGCCGGACGCGGTCCGGTGGATGACGTGCATGCAGGCCCAGGACTTGGGTTCAGCCTTGTGGGCCGTTGGGCAGCGGGTACCTGGAACGGCTGCGTCGGACGTTCGCGCAGCCCTCGACGCCGGCACAGTAGTCCGTTCGTGGCCCATGCGCGGGACGCTCCACTTAGTGGCCCCCGAAGACCTCCAGTGGATTCTGGGCATCACCAGTGGCCGACTGATGAAGTCCGTGGCTGGGCGTCACCGTGAACTCGGCATCACGTCCGAGGACATCAACCATTGCAGGGACATCGCCTTCAAAACCGCTGAGGCCCTCAAAGCAGGGGGTGCGCCAGGAGCCAGCCGTGAGCAGCTGTTCCAAGCTTTCGAGGACGCTGGACAAATCACCAAAGCCCAGCGGGGCATCCACTTGTTGGGGAGTCTGTGCCAGCGCGCATGGCTGGTACAAGGGCCCATGGCAGGGACTAACGGCAAAGTGGGTGTGCAGCAGCTGTTCGTGCCGTTCGACGAGTGGATTCCGGACTCGAGGGAGCTGGATCGCCAAGAGGGGATTGCCGAGCTGCTGTTCCGATACGTCCGGAGCCACGGCCCTGCCACCATCAAGGATTTTGCCTGGTGGAGCCAGGTTCCCCTCACCGAGGCCCGGGCTGCCCTCAACGAGGTGCAGGACCGCTTGGTTGAGCTGCAGTTCGGCGGCAGTAGTTATTGGCTCTCACCGGAGACAGCGGCAATGCTCGACGACGGCGTCCCCGGCTCACGCTCGTTGCTGGCGCTCCCGGGGTTCGACGAATACCTTCTCGGCTACCAGGACCGAAGCCTGGTGCTGGCTCCTGAGTACGCGGAGTTGGTGGTGCCGGGCAGGAACGGGGTGTTCAAACGAATCATGGTGTCCGGCGGCGAAGTGGTGGGAACGTGGGCCAGGACTGTCGGCGGCAAGTCCACAGGGGTCCTGCCGGAGCCGTTCGCGGGGGAACTGGGTCCGGCAGCTGAGCGTGCGTTCCAGGCCCAGGGCCGTGCCTACCTGAAGTTCATGGCGGGCTGAGCCGGCGGTTGAGCCCCTAAGACGTCGAAAACCCGCTCTTCCGTTGCCGGGCAGCAACGGAAGAGCGGGTTGAAGACGAACTCAGCCTGGTGAACTCAGCCTGGGGGGACTAGAGCTTGCCCGTCACAATGTTGAGCATGCGGCGGAGCGGCTCGGCTGCACCCCAGAGGAGCTGGTCTCCCACGGTGAAGGCGCTGATGTATTCCGGGCCCATTTCGAGCTTGCGGATACGGCCCACGGGGATGTCCAGTGTGCCGGAGGCGGCCACGGGGGTCAGGTCAGCCATGGAGGCTTCCTTGGTGTTGGGAACAACCTTGGCCCATTCGTTGTCCTTGGCCAGGAGGTTCTCGATTTCCGTCACGGACAGGTCTTCGCGGAGTTTGAGCGTGAGGGCCTGGGAGTGTGAGCGCATGGCACCGATGCGGATGCACAGGCCGTCCATGGCGATGTGGTCCTTGCCAGCGGTGCCGTTGCCGGTGCCGAGGATTTTGTTGGTTTCCACTCCGGCTTTCCACTCTTCCTTGGACTGGCCGTTGCCGAGGTCGGCATCGATCCACGGAATGAGGGAGCCGGCCAGCGGCACGCCGAACTGGGTGGCGTCAACGCCGGTGCGCTGTGCGGCGAGAACCTTGTGGTCGATTTCGAGGATGGCCGAAGCAGGATCGTCCAGTTCACTGCTGACCTCGTTGTTGAGGGTGCCGAACTGGTTGAGGAGTTCACGCATGTGCCGTGCGCCGCCACCGGAGGCAGCCTGGTAGGTCATGGACGTGCCCCACTCCACCAGGTTGTTCTTGAACAAGCCGCCGAGGCCCATCAGCATGCAGGAAACCGTACAGTTGCCGCCGATGAAGTCCTTCACGCCCCCGGACAGGCCGGCGTCGATGACGTCGCGGTTGATGGGGTCCAGCACGATGATCGAGTCGTCGTTCATGCGCAGGGTGGACGCAGCGTCAATCCACAGGCCATCCCAGCCGCGGTTGCGGAGCTCGCCGTGGACTTGCTTGGTGTAGTCGCCACCTTGGGCGGTGACAATAATGGGCAGCTTGGCCAGCGTCTCAATGTCGAACGCATCCTCGAGCTTGCCTGCCCCCTCAGCGAAGGACGGGGCGGCACCTCCTGCGTTCGAGGTGGAGAAAAATACCGGGTTGATGTTGGCGAAGTCGTTCTCGTCCTGCATGCGCTGCATCAGGACCGAGCCGACCATGCCACGCCAACCGACCAGTCCAACGGACGGATTAGCTGCTGTAGTCATTGACCAAGTCTAAACTTTCGCAGCACTGTGCCGCTGTTGGTTACGTCACGCTCGCACTGCACGACGACGGGACGTGCCTCGCGGTGGAGCAAGCTGACAAGGAGCAGCGGTTTTAGAGGCTGTTGGCTTGTTCATTTGAGTGGTCCTGCAGGAGGACAGCCTTGCGTTTGCGGAGGGCAAAGAACGCACCAAACGTAAACACCTGGGTGACGACGATCAGCACGATGATCCCGGCTATCTTGTTGCCGCCCAGGATCATGGTGAGTCCCACAATGGCGGAGATCAGTGCGAAGAGCGGCAGGAGCATGTAGCCCAGCACGAACAGGGTTTCAGGTTTTTTCAGCATGCTTAGTCTTCCTGGTTTTCCTGGCTTGCGTTCCGGCGCCATGTGGTGAACCGGTAATTGGTGCCGTTTTTGGCGGTGAGCCAGCCTTCGGACGGGGCTACGGCGTCGAAGGTCCAGTCGTCACCGAGCTCGGGGGCATAGGTGTCACCGTCCAACTCGGCGTCGATGATGGTGATGACCGCCAGGTTGGCGATGCCCATGGATTGTTCAAAGATTTCGCCGCCACCGATGATCCACACTTTTTGGCCACCGGGCGCGAACTGCGATTCCAGCAGGGCTGCATCAAGGGAGGAAACCACGACGGCGCCCTCGGCCTCGGGCGTGGAAGCCCACTCAGCGTTACGGGTCACCACAATGTTGGTGCGGCCCGGAAGCGGACGGTACTTTTCGGGGAATGACAGCCACGTCTTGCGGCCCATGATGACGGGATGCCCGGTGGTGAGCTGACTGAAGTGCTTAAGATCCTCGGGCAGGTGCCACGGCATGGTGCCGTCCTTGCCGATCACGCCGGATGTGGTTTGGGCCCACACCAGTCCGATGCCCGTCATACGCGAGGCGGTTTCCTGGGTGAAGATGACACCGGGGAGTTGGGGCGGAACCTCTGAAGATGACGTACTCATACCGCGATCGGCGCCTTGATGGTGGGGTGGTGACGGTAGTCCACAACCTCAAAGTCATCCAGGGTGTAGTCGAAGATGGAGTCCGGCTTGCGGAGGATCTTCAGCTGCGGGTACTCGTAGGGCTCGCGGCTGAGCTGCTCGGCAACCTGATCCACGTGGTTGTCATAGACGTGGACATCTCCGCCGGTCCAGACGAATTCGCCCGGCTCAAGCCCAAGCTGCTGCGCCACCATGCGGGTCAACAGGGCGTAGGAGGCAATGTTGAAGGGGACGCCCAAGAACGTGTCAGCAGAGCGCTGGTACAGCTGGCAGGACAGTTTGCCGTCAGCCACATAGAACTGGAAGAACGCGTGGCAGGGCGGCAGCGCCATGTCCTTGAGTTCGGAAACATTCCACGCGGACACAATGTGGCGCCGGGAATCCGGGTTGGCGGCCAGGTTGGTCATGAGCTCGGAGATCTGGTCGATGTGCCCGCCGTCGGGAGTGGGCCAGCTGCGCCACTGCACGCCGTATACGGGCCCTAGTTCGCCGTCCGCATCCGCCCATTCGTCCCAGATGGAGACGCCTTGGTCCTGCATCCACTTCACGTTTGAATCGCCGCGCAGGAACCACAGGAGCTCCACAGCAACGGACTT
This sequence comes from Paenarthrobacter sp. NPDC091711, assembly GCF_044756605.1. Classification (NCBI taxonomy): domain Bacteria; kingdom Bacillati; phylum Actinomycetota; class Actinomycetes; order Micrococcales; family Micrococcaceae; genus Paenarthrobacter; species Paenarthrobacter sp. NPDC091711. Next base: position 205,706 of record NZ_JBIVTF010000002.1, on the reverse strand, counting down.
GAAGTGCACCCGCTTGGTGGTGATCAGCGGGAAGCTCTCGGCAAGATCGAACCTCAACTGGCGGCCAAAAACGCTGCGCGTTCCGGTTCCGGTGCGGTCCGACTTGTGCGTGCCGTTGGCCATGACATCGCGCAGGAGGTCTTCATAAGGGGTGGGGATGCTCACGAGTCCAGCTTACTGGCCAGCTGGCCACGAAGCAGATCTATGAGCGTTTCATCACTCACGCCCGCGTCGCGCGCTGTCCGGATCAAAGCGTCGACGGCGGCCATCACCGCCGCATCTCCACCCGCCGTGCCGTGTGGCACCCGGGGCGGCCCGACGACGATGGTCCCGTTCCGTCGTCGTGATTCGATCAGCCCGGACTGCTCGAGTTCCTTATAGGCGCGTGCCACGGTGCCCGCGGCGATGCCCAGGTCGGCGGCCAGGCTGCGGACTGTGGGCAGGCGGCTTCCGGGTTCCAGGATGCCGACTGCTATCAGTGAGCTGAGTTGCCTGCGGATCTGCTCGTAGGGCGGGACGGGATCTGCGAGATCCACAGTGATTCCGGCTGTCATTGGGCTCGTTCCCCATGGCTGGCGGGCTCACCGCGGGGGATAGTGCCGAGTAGGCTGCGGACCAGAACCACTGCAACGATCACGGCGATGGCAGCCAGGACCATGCCAACGGTAATAGCCGGGCTGGGTGCCAAGGGATATTCACCGTTGCCGGGTGAAAACACGCTGTACCAAGCGTCGCCGGTGATCATCAGCAGCGCCGCCGCCTGCCCCAGGCAGTAAGCGGACAGGGTCCTCACAATGCGGTACATGCTGATGGCCCTCAAGGCCGCGTCCAGGCCGGCCTCGCCCTCACTTTCCGGAATACCGCGACGGCGGCGCACGGCAATGATGGCCGCCGCACCTGTTGCGGCAACTACAGCGGTGAGGAGAAGGGCAGCCGGCCAGGTCTTGGGTGCGAAGGGCTGTTCCTCCGCAGCCACGGCGAACGCCACGGCGACGGCAAGAATCACGGTGCTTCCGATCGCGAAGGAGAGCAGTCCTCGCGAAACAGGCCGCTGCGGCCAATGGACCTTGGCTTCGGGTTGGCCGTAATTTCGACCCATCAGCACCTCGCCGGCCGTAATAGCTATCAAGAGGGCGGCAGCGGCCAGGGCGGTCACGATGGGAAAAGCTTGCGGATCAAGGGGGCGTGTGGCCACCAGGATCGCTACAACGCCTGCCACAAGTGCAAGGCCGCCCACTAAGCCCAACACTGCACCGAGGGAGATACTGAGCCGGGCAGCTCCGTGGGTTAGAGGATCAGAACGAAGTGTTTTTGCGCTCGTGACTTGAGGGGCTTTGAGGATCGAGGGAAGTTCAGGCACCCGCCACCACCACATTGCCGCGAGAACTCCCATGTTGATCAGCCCCAGCACGTTGAACCAGGACGACTGCCACAAAGCTCCGGGGGCTGGTTGTGCCGCGAAGTTCCCGGCGATGGTGGCCAGTCCGGCAGCGATGGTGGCCACAGTCCTTAGCAACCTGTTGGTGGCGATGGTCCGAAGCGTTCGGTTGTCGTCGCCGTCGAGCGTTTCCAATTGGCGACGGCGGGCGATCAGGAGGAGAACCAACAACGTTCCTGCGGCCAGGACGACCAAGGCCCCGCCGAGCCAAAGCGCCAGTTCCGAGCCCGGAATCCGGCCGTCCTGACCTTGGCCCGAGTAACCGTTGTCCATGGGAGGCTCCAGGCCCGGGGGCGGCAGCGGTGCAGGCGGGGCCGGCGGGACAGACGTGTGCGCGGGCAGCGCTGCGATCCAAGCAATGGCCAAAGCTGCGTACCCGAAGATGGCTGCCGTGGTCCAGGCAAGCTTGCGGGGAAGAAAGTCCCGGATTCTTCGGATCTTGAGTTCGGCGTACCGGCGTGGTGCCTTGGGCGCGGGGTAACTCAGTTGACCGAGTGCGTGGACGGTAAGGCAGGCAAGAATCGGCCATGCAAGCGCGCTGGCTATCTGCTCCGGAGTTGCGGGAGCGCTTGATCCCAAGGGACTAGCACGGATGATTCCGGCGCTCATGGCACCCTGTAAGGAACTGGCCATCCAACCAATGATTCCTACCCAGAGTCCGTGGGAGGCCGCGGACTGGGCATCCGGCTTGGACCAGACCTGCATCCTCAGGAACAGGTACACGATGATGGCACCGACTACCGGTCCCAGGAAAAACAGCGGCGGCAGGCTGAAAAGCACGTCAAAGACCCCCAAGTCTTGGTATCAAATGCTTCATTCAATGTATCAAGCATTTGATACAAAGTCCCGGGGGGGCAATGACGCTTAACGGCTAGTCGTCGAAGGGCTTGACCTGTTCAACGGACACGATCTTCCGCTCGGATCCCCGGGCCACCTGGCACACAATCACCTCGCCGGGAGAAAGAAAGGGATCCGTCGTGGGAAGGAGTGCACGCAGGGCCTGCGACATGTGCTGGCCCAGCTGCTTCAACGCCGTGGGCAAGGCCGGGCGGTGAGTGCATACGGCAATGGGCACCTGCTTGTCGAACAAAGCCTCAACGGCCGCAGCAGTTTTCTTGGGGGAGCGTTGATGGTGGTGTTCCGTGAGGGCCTCCACCAGTTTCACCTTGGCCCCGCTCGCCTTGGCGTAGGGGGCAATGGTCGCTACGCAGCGGGCCCACGGGCTGGTCACGACACGTTGAGGTTTCCACACCTCCAAGAGGCGCTGCACCGCCACTGCCTGGCGCTGGCCTGTGGCAGCCAGCGGTCGGTCACCCTCCGCCTTGGTCCACGAAGACCGGGGCTTTGCTTTGGCATGACGGATCAACACCAGCGGCCACGTGTCCAGTTCGCCGCGGACGTGGGCCTTCTCCAGGAATTCGAGGGGCATCACGTCCGTGGGGTTGCTCAAGAAGCTCGCTGCCCGGTCCGGGCTGCACCACATGACGCTGTCCACTTCTTTGCCATCGGGCCGAAGCTGGGCCCCGTTGACCTTCATTGCCCAGTACCTGACCACCTTCAGACCGGCACTGACATGATAGTGAATTGCCGGAAGAGGTATGCCCAGGGGGGCCTGCAGACCTATCTCCTCCCACACTTCACGGGCAGCGCACTCGGGAACTGTTTCCCCGGCGTCGAGCTTTCCTTTGGGCCATGACCAATCGTCGTAACGGGGACGATGGATGAGGAGGACCTCAAGGGCACCCTTGGTGATGCGCCAGGGAATGGCGCCGGCGGCCACAACGGCCACCGGCTCGCCGGGGTGGTCTGTTTGATCCGCCACGGGGGTATCGCTGTTCAACTGTGTCCTTACCGCCGAGCCGCAGCACGCTGGCGTGAGCGGGAGGCCAGGAGCCAGGACTGCATGTCCAGCAACGGCTTGCCATCCTCATCCACATGGTGCCTGGTCCAGTGTCCGCTGTTGTCCAGGTGCCAACTGGCGGTCCCGTCGTCGACGTAGCGGCGCATCAGGTCCATGACAGTAGCCGTGTCTTCCTTGCTGGCCAGCTGAACCAACGCCTCCACGCGGCGGTCCAGGTTGCGGTGCATCATGTCCGCGGAGCCGATGTAGACCACAGGCTCGCCACCGTTGCCAAAGGCAAAGACGCGTGAGTGTTCAAGGAAGCGGCCCAGGACGGAACGGACCCTGATGTTTTCGCTGAGTCCCGGGACGCCGGGGCGCAGGGAGCAGATGCCGCGCACCACGACGTCAACCTTCACGCCGGCCTGCGAAGCCCGGTAGAGGGCATCAATGATGGCTTCGTCCACCATGGAGTTGACCTTGATCTGCACCAATCCGGGAGCGCCGGCCTGGGCATGGCGGATTTCGGTTTCAATCCTGTCCATCAAACCCGCCCGCACCGATCGCGGAGCAACAAGCAACCTCTTGAACGTGGATTTCGGAGCGTAACCGGAGAGCTGGTTGAACAGCTTGGACAGGTCCTCGCCCACTTGCTCGTTAGCGGTGAGAAGGCCGAGGTCTTCGTAATAGCGAGCCGTGCGCGGGTGGTAGTTGCCGGTGCCGATGTGGCAGTAGCGGCGGAGGCCGTCCACTTCCTGTCGGACCACCAGGGACAACTTGCAGTGAGTCTTCAGGCCCACGATGCCATACACCACGTGAACGCCCGCTTGCTCGAGCTTTCGCGCCCAGGAGATATTGGCCTGCTCATCAAAGCGGGCTTTGATTTCAACAAGGGCCAGAACCTGCTTGCCTGCTTCCGCGGCATCAATGAGGGCGTCAACAATGGGGGAGTCACCCGAGGTCCGGTACAGGGTCTGCTTGATCGCCTGCACCTTGGGATCCGCGGCCGCCTGCTCCAGGAAAGCCTGGACGGAGGTGGAGAACGAATCATACGGGTGGTGGAGCAAGATGTCCCTGCGCCGCATGGCGGCAAAGACGTTGGCGGCCTTCGACGTCTCGGACTCATTCAGGTACCGCGAGGTGTGGGGGACATGCTTGGGGTAATGCAGATCGGCGCGATCAATGGCACTGATAGCTGACAGTCCACGGAGATCCAAGGGCGCGGGAACGGAATAGACCTCAGACTCTTCAACACCAAGTTCGCGGATCAGCAGAGCTTTGATGTTCGGGTTAATGTCCGTGGTCACCTCGAGGCGGACCGGCGGACCAAAACGCCGGCGCAGGAGTTCCTTCTCCAGCGCCTGCAGGAGGTTCTCGGCGTCGTCCTCTTCGACTTCCAGGTCCTCATTACGCGTGACGCGGAAGGTGTGGTGCTCCAGGACCTCCATGCCGGGGAAGAGCTTGTCCAGGTGGACGGCAATGACTTCTTCCAGCGCGATGAACCGGGCTACGCGGCCAGGGATGGCACCTGCACGCGGTCCGTCCACGGAAATGAGGCGGGGCAGCTGGTCCGGCACCTTGACGCGGGCAAAGAGTTCCTTGTCGCTGATCGGGTTGCTGACGATCACGGCGAGGTTGAGGGACAGCCCGGAGATGTAGGGGAAGGGGTGCGCAGGGTCCACAGCAAGCGGCGTCAGGATGGGGAAGACCTTCTCCTGGAACATGATGCTGATCCGGTGGCGGGCATCCTCATCCAGTTCATTCCAGTGCATGATGTGGATGTGCTCATAGGCCAGCGCAGGGCGGATCTGCTCAGCGAAGACCCTGGCGTGGCGTTCCTGAAGCCGGTGGGCCTCTTCGCTGATCTGTTCCAGCACCTCGATGGGGCTCAGGCCTGCGGGGGAGGGCACAGCCAAACCCGTGGCGATGCGCCGCTTGAGGCCGGCCACTCGGACCATGAAGAACTCGTCCAGGTTGGAGGCGAAGATGGACAGGAAGCTGACACGTTCCAGCAGGAAAAGGTCAGGATCTTCAGCAAGCTCCAGCACGCGGGAGTTGAAGGCCAGCCAGCTGAGTTCGCGGTCCAGGAAGCGGTCCGGGGAGATGTCGCCTTCGGGCTCCAGGCTCGGTGCGAATTCCGGAATATCGATGCGGTCCTGGGTGGCTCGCGAAGCCGGCACTTCCGATGATCCGAAGCGCGGGGGCAGTGTTGCACCCTTCGAGGTGGATCCGGCGGTGCCGACGGGGTCCGGCTGCATGGGGTTCTCCTAAGCTCAGGACGGGGTTTCCTCCCACATTACAAGCAATTCCGGCGCTCGAATCCAAGATGTCACCCGCTTTCCGGCAAGTGATCCCGTCAGGTTAATTTTTGGTTAAAGGCCCATACATCACATCGGTGTCCCAACGAACAAAGCCGAGTTTCTGATATAGAGCTACTGCCGGCTCATTGTCGGCGTCCACGTAGAGCATCACAGCGTGCAGGCCTTGCTCCTGGAGGTGCCGGATGCCCGCAACGGTAAGGGCCTTGCCCAGGCCCAAACCCTGCGCCGCAGGAGTCACGCCCACCACGTAGACCTCGCCGATTGCCGGGTGAGGACCTTGCCGGGGGTGGACCTTGGTCCAGTGGAATCCCAACAGCTCGCCCTCGGTGTTGACGGCCAGCAGGAAGCCCTCGGGATCGAACCAATCTTCAGCCTTGCGGGCTTCAAGATCCGCCAAGGTCATGGAACCCTGTTCAGGGTGGTGGGAGAACGCGGCCCTGTTGGCTGCCAGCCACGCCTGCTCGTCCTGGCCCGGCACGAAGGCGCGGAGCGAAACACCGTCAGGGAGCCCGGCGTCGGGCAGTGCGGCGGTGGAAGACATCAGCCGCATCTTCCACAGTTCCCGTTCAGGGCCGTAACCGAAGCGCGTGGCGAGCTCGGCAGCGGCCTCGTGGTTGCCATGCGACCACGCGCTCAATCCATTGAGGCCCCGCTTGCCCTGCAAGGCTCCCAGGAGCTTCCCGGCCACACCCTGGTTGCGGTAGCTGGGGTGGACGGCCAACTCCAGCACGCCGCTTCCGTCACCACTTTCGACGACGACGGCGACGCCCGCCAGGTCTTCGGCTGTGGCCGGATCTGAGTCCTCGTCCGGGGCATACAGGACGAAGGACAGCACTGAGTGCTCTCCGGCGTCTGCCCCGCGCAGCATGACCAACGTCTGCTCGGAGAACGGGGGATTCCCGTCGGACTCCCCGGCGGCAGCGGCGAGGGCGGTGACGTCCCTGAGGACCTCACTGTCCAGGGCGCCGGTAATGATCAATACGGGCCAGTTTTCCGGGTGCGCGTGACTCATGATGCAAGGCTATACGCCCGCTGCAAGGCCTGTGATTTGATGTCCCTCCAAATGGGAGGTAGTCTCGTTATCTCGTTCGGCTTTGCGGTTTGTCCGTAAGTCAACGCAGGGGGGATCCACCAGTGGGGTGGCCTCGATACGTTCGACCCGTATGTCCTCCACCAAGAAGCAATGAAAGGCCAGGATCCGTGGTGATCCTGGCCTTTCACGTTCTCAAATGCTTAAAGCGCGACGCACCATAGGGGCGTTCCGTCTGGACACTGGAACCTTGGTGCTGGCGCGATCGTCCATAATCAACACCAGTTCGCCCTTGTCCTTTCGCTCAACCTCCCGGATACGGCTGACGTTGACGAGGTACTGGCGGTGGACCCGCAGGAAATTGCCGGTGTCCAGTAGGTCTTTTTCGAGTCTGTCCAGACCGGAAAACGCGGCCCGAAGCTTGCCTTCATCGGTGGAAAGCCACACTTCGCTGCCATCGGATTCGGCCACGGTGACCTCGGCGGTACCCAGCAGCACCATATGGTTTTCTTCCCGGAGGGCCACTATGCGGCGGGACGAAGGACTCAACAAGACCCCACCTGATTCGGCCTGGGAAAAAGGTTCCCCAGCGAAGGCACCGAACGAAATGAGGTGTCCGATCAGAGCCCCATGGAGGAAAATGGGCCGGATTCCCATCGAGGACGGTTCCTCGGCGAGGGGGGTGAAGATCTGCGTGAACCCCGTCCATCCATGGTCGGTAGTGGCCCGTTTGGTAGCGTGCCGGGCGGCGTGGATGACTGCCGGCAGCTGAGGCGTCCAACGCACCGCGGGATCAACGGCGGGCGTGTTGCCAGGCACCCCAAGAATCACACTTGCGGCGTCGTCGGCAATGACCACCGCCCCGGAGGTGTCGACGGCCACGAGTGGCTCCTTGGATCGGCCCCGGGCGTGAGCGAATGCGGCGAGCATTTCGCTGCCGCTGTCCCGCGCATGCCGCCGCATACTGTTCTGAGTATGGGCGGCAGTGCTCTCCAGCCATTTCCGTGCGGGCGTGGGCAGGTCACCGCGCCAACAAGAGATGTTGAGGATGGCAAGCGGCTGCCTGCTCACCACATCCCGTACAGCGATACCCGCGCAGGACCAGTCGTGGAAGGCCTGGCACCAATGTTCCGTTTGCCGGATCATGACCGCTCGCCGGTTTTCAAGGGCGGTGCCCATGCTGTTGGTTCCCACGGCGCCCTCGGACCAGCAGAACCATGGAGCGAGGCCGCCTGCGGTGGCCACCGAACGGGTGTGCTTATCGCCCCAAGCCGTCAGGATCCTGCCGCTGGCATCGGCGATCGTTACGACGCCGCCCGCGTTGGCCACTTCGTGTGTCATGGCTGCGGCGTGAAAGCCGAGCTCCGTGAACACGACGTCCTGGTCTACGGAGTGCGCCATTTGGGAGTCGGCCGCATCAGGTACCTCGGACAAAAACGGGTCAATGTTGTACTGGTCCCGGGAACGTTGCCAGGAGATGGCTACTTCCGGCCGTACGCCGCGGATATCGTCGTCGCCCTGGATGAAGCGTTTCCAGGCCTCATGGACCCCTGAGCTCAAGGCATCGCGGGATATGGGCGTAGTGCGCTCGTCAGCAGGCGTTCGGGTCCCGTTCGGGCTTGTCATTGTTGGGCTCCTTGGGGTCGCTGGGGAAGGAGAGGGCGCTGACCGAAGGAACTTCTGCCGGTACCGCCTCGCCACTGCCGAGGCGTCCTCTGTCGCTTATTAAGTGAGCAGCCTCACTGGGCTTAGTGATTGTTTTTGGCAAATTCTGACGCGGGAATTTCCGTAAATCTGTCCCGGCGCGGTCCGGGCCCCTGGTGGCTATCCACGTAATTACGGCGCACTGCATCTGGTACATCGGGGGTCTGCGCCCAGTTGGAGGAGCAGCCAGTCCGTGGTGTGGGAGTCGTCTCCCAGCACTCGATGACCGCACAGGGCACAGCTCTTTTCCTTGGCGGGCGGCAATGGCTGCAGATAGGTCCACGCCGCCAGAATCCGGTGGAGGACCGCGGGGATAACGTCCGCATTCCGCCGCGTTCCGGCACCGCCGATGTTTGGCCTCCTTGCCCTCATCAGAGGCCGAACAGATCGAGGCACATCACTTTGTCCCACACGGAGACGAAGTCGCTGACGAACTTTCCTTCCGAATGCAGGCCCGCGTAGACCTCTGCCACGGCGCGGAGTTCGGAGTTGTTGGCGAAGATCAGGTCAGTGCGGCCGGCAGCCCACTTGAGCTCGCCGCTGTGCCGGTCCCGCCCCTCGTAGACGGCCTCGGCCTCGTCCACCTTCGGCTTCCAGACAGTCCCCATGTCAAGCAGGTTGACGAAGTAGTGGTTGGTCAGTCGGCCCGGCGTTGAAGTGAGCACGCCCAGTGGTGACTGGCCATGGTTGGCGCCCAGGACGCGCATCCCTCCCAGCAGCACAGTCATCTCGGGGACAGTCAGTGTCAGTTGGCCTGCCTTTTCGATGACGAGGACTTCCGACGGCGGTAGCTTGCCTTTGCGTCGATAGCTTCGGAATCCGTCAGCATCCGGTTCCAGCACAGCAAAATGTTCGGGATCAGTCCATTCCTGGGTGGCGTCTGTGCGCCCGGGGCGGAACGGGACCTCGACGTCGTGTCCAGCACGCGCTGCAGCCAATTCCACGGCTGCGCAACCGCCAAGAACAATCAGATCGGCGCAGGAGATTCTCTTGCCGCCGTGCTGCGAGTTGTTGAATTCTTGACGGAGCTGTTCGAGGGCCTCGAGGACTACACCTAGCTCTTCAGGCTCGTTGACCTCCCAGCTGCACTGCGGCTCAAGCCGGATGCGAGCGCCGTTCGCCCCGCCGCGCTTGTCGCTGTTCCGGAATGTCGAAGCCGATGCCCAGGCCGTGCTGACCAGTTGTTTCACCGTCAGGCCCGTCTCGAGCACTCGGCTCTTCAATGAGGCGATGTCGGTGGCATCGACGAGTTGGTGCTCCACCTCGGGAAGCGGGTCTTGCCACATCATGGGTTCAGCTGGCACGAGTGGTCCGAGGTAGCGCTGGCGCGGGCCCATATCTATGTGCGTGAGTTTGAACCAGGCTCGGGCGAAGGCAGCGGCGAACAGGTCCAGGTCCTCCAGGAATTGCCGCGCAATCACTTCGTACGCCGGATCCTCGCGTAAGGCGAGGTCCGTGGTCAGCACAGTGGGTACGTGTGTCTTGGAAGGGTCGTGTGCATCCGGGACTGTGCCTGCACCTTCTCCATTGGCGGGAATCCATTGCCAGAGCCCCGCGGGACTAAGGGACACGGCCCACTCATAGCCGAACAGTACTTCCAAGAAGCTGTTGTCCCAGGTGGTGGGAGTAGGAGTCCAGATTCCTTCGAGCCCGCTGGTGGTGGTATCGCTTTTGTTCCCTGCTCCGAATTGGCTGGCCCAGCCCAGGCCCTGACTTTCGAGCGGAGCGGAATCCGGCTCGGGTCCAAGGTTGGAACCAGGGTCGGCCGCCCCGTGGGTCTTGCCGAAGGTATGCCCGCCGGCAATGAGGGCAACGGTCTCCTCGTCGTTCAAGCCCATGCGGCGGGAGGTCTGGCGGATGTCGCGTGCTGCACCCAAAGGGTCCGGAACGGTTGCCGGACCCTGGGGGTCTACGTATATCAGTCCCATTTCGCTGGCCGCCAAGGGCTCGTGGAGGTCCCGGATGCCGCTGTGCCGTTCGTCAGCGAGCCACCTGTCCTCCGGCCCCCAGTATGTCTGATCCGCTATCCACGCATCCTCGCGGCCACCTCCAAAGCCGAGCGTGGCGAAACCCATGGATTCCAAGGCCCGGTTCCCCGCGAAGATCATGAGGTCCGCCCAGGAGATTTGTTGGCCATACTTTCTTTTCACGGGCCAAAGGAGCCGGCGCGCTTTATCCAGGTTGCGGTTATCAGGCCAACCATTCAACGGGGCGAAGCGCTGCATGCCCGCGCCTGCACCGCCCCTCCCGTCGCCAATGCGGTAGGTGCCGGCGCTGTGCCAAGCCATCCGCAATATCAAAGGCCCGTAGTGTCCGAAGTCGGCGGGCCACCAGTCCTGGGACGTGGTCAAGATGCCGTCCACGTCGCGTGCCAGTGCATCGAGGTCCACGGAGAGGAATTCGCGGGCGTAGTCGAAATCATCGCCCAGAGGATTGCTACCCCGCCCCGGACGATCCAGGGCGCTCAGGTCGAGGCCTCGCGGCAGACCGCCTTGCCCGTTCGCTCCCGTCACCGGACATGTCCGGTTGGTGGGGGCCCGGCGCGCTTCAACGCTCTGGTTGTAGGTGCGGTCAACGTGGGCGTCAGGGTTTCCAGCCATGGATACTCCTTCAAACGAGCCTCAAAGACCCGGTGTGCGTACTGGGGCGCCCGGTGAGGTAATCGGAGCACCGAGGCAGGCGCTTTCACGGTTGCCCGCCCACGCGGGCTAACTGGGAGGTAACGGTATGCCCGCTCCTGCCACCTAGCCAGATACTGCCGCTGTTTCCCCGCAGACCACCGCTTAGCCTTTGCCAGCCACCGTTCAGCCACCGGCTACTGCTTCCGGCCGAAGCCTCGGATGGTTGGGAACGCTGCTGTAAATGACGGCTTGGCGGGTGTTGCACCAGCACACCCAGGGTCACAGCAGCACACGTCGGCTACACCGGCACACTTCAGGAGATCCTCCGCCTTGGACTCTCGGAAAGCTGGTGGTTTTGGTGGCGAACGGTGGCTTTTGGCCGGCCGAACGGCAGGTTGAGCGGGTGCAGCGGTTGTCTCTGGCCGGGTGGTTTTGGGCGGCATACGGTTATCTCCCAGTTGGCTCGGATGAGCGAGCGAGCTCTGGAGCGGACTGCGAATATGCCCGCTGTGCCGGAGGTTCGCGTTCAACGGTTGTGATTCACGAGGAGGTGATGTCTGGTGACGATTGCTGACGAACAAATTACTGAGGAACGGTCGGAAATGCTGGCCAGGCTTGGTTTGGACGGGCAGAACAAGGCGTCCATGGGTCGGGTGTTGGCCACGGGTTCCATCGCAGAAGCGACGGAGCGTGCCGACGGCACTATGGAAGCGACCATCCGGATCAAGGAAGACGAAGTTTGCTGGGATCCGGCAATCCTCGTCCTGCCGCATGGCGGTGATTTGGAACTGACGGTCATCAACGATGACAAGAACACCCACGCCTGCCTGTTGCCGAGTAATGGGGACCAAAAGTTCCTTTGGCTGGTGAACCATTCCAAGGGACGGGCAACACTGCGGCTGGATGGCCCGGGCTACTACTGGTACAGCTCGCCGGGAGGCAACGACGAAGGACGCGGCCTCACTGCCGCGATCGTCGTACAGGGCGAAGTGCCACCGGAGGCCCGCCTGGATCGTCCCAAACAACCCCGCTCATAGAAAGGAATGAACCGATGACTGTTGAATATGTGGACGCCGGCGAAGCCATCAATCACAGCGCGCTGAGCAGCATGCCGGGGGTGGCGCCCGCGGTGACAAACGACGTCGATTACGAGCGCCTCCTGAAGGCGCGTTCGGAATCGCAGAACTGGCTGACGTACTACGGCGCTTACGACGGACAGCGATACAGCCTGCTGGACCAGATCAATGCCGGGAATGTCAGCAAGCTCAAGCCGGCCTGGATCTTCCAAGCCGGGCATTCCGGCCAGATGGCAGCGACCTCGACCTACGCATTCGAGGCCTGCCCCTTGGTGGTTGACGGCGTCATGTACGTCACCGGCTGGGATGGCTGGTTCTGGGCTTTGGACGCGGTGACCGGCAGGGAGCTCTGGCGCTACAAGCACGCGGTGCCGTTTGACGTTTCGCTCTGTTGCAGCAACGTCAACCGTGGATGCGCAGTGGCTAACGGGAGGGTCTATTTTGTGACTCCGAACGCCCAGCTGCTGGCGCTGGACGCGACCAACGGTGACGTGGTGTGGCAGAAGACCATCGGAGACGTGCGCGCTGGCGAGAGTGCCTCGATCGCTCCGACCGTCATCAAGGACACGCTTATCACCGGCAGCGCCGGTGGAGAGTTCGGTGTGCGTGGACACATCGATTGCTGGGACCTGGAAACCGGCGGGCAGCGCTGGCGCACTTACACCGTGCCCAAGCCTGGCGAGCCGGGCTCGGAAACCTGGCCTGCCGACGGCGAGGCCTGGCAGCGCGGTGGTGGAAACCACTGGGTTACCGGAACTTATGACCCGGAGCTGAACCTGTACTACGCAGGCACGGGCAACCCGGCACCGGACTTCGACGGCGGGGTCCGCGAAGGTGACAACCTCTACACCGACAGTGTGGTGGCGATGGATGTGGACACCGGGGAAATCAAATGGCACTACCAGTTCACTCCGCACGATCTGTGGGACTACGACTCCACCATGGAGATGACCCTCTTTGAACGCGATGGCAAGAAGTTGCTGGGCCATTTCGACAAGAACGGTTATTTCTTCGTCCTTGACCGGACCAATGGCGAGCTGCAGCATGTAACTCCCTTCGTGGACCGGATCGACTGGGGCGTCATCACCCGGGATGGGAAAGTAACGCCGCGGAAGTATCCGGACAAAGAAGGCGAACCGGTCCACTTCTACCCGGGCCCGGCCGGCGCGAAGGAGTGGACACACGCTGCCTACAGCCAAAAGACCGAGCTGTTCTACGTGCCGGTGGCCGACGTCGGTGCTACCGCCACCCGTCGGCGACGCGAGTTCAAGGAAGGCATTCCCTATTGGGGTGCCGGCGTTCAAGTGGACATCGATGACATGGCCGGATCAGTCAGTGCATTCGACACCTACGGTGAAGAGAAATGGCGCTGGCGCATCGATTACCCCATGGCAGCGTCCGTACTTGCCACGGCGGGGGACCTGGTGTTCGCCGGTACCCCGACCGGTGAGTTCGTGGCCCTCGATGCCCGCACCGGTGAAAAGCTCTGGGAATTCCAGTGCGGCAGCGGCCACCACAGCAGCTGCTCAACCTACAGCGTTGACGGCAAGCAGTACGTGGTGGTTCCCGTCGGTTGGGGTGGATGGCTCGAAGGCATCGTTCCGGGACTCCTTGGCCAAGGCCACGGCAGTGCCGTGATTGCCTTCGCGCTGCCCGACTAAATCCTGCCCTGCAAACCCATCCATAGAAAGGAGAAGGAACATGACTGTTGAAAACAAGATGAAGAGCTGGGAAGCTCCCACGCTCGCGGAAATCCGCGTGTCGGCAGAAGTTACCGCCTACGTAGCCACCAAGTAAGCGGAGCCGGTGGAGTGTCGGGCCGGACCGGTCAGGCACTCCACCGGCATTACAAAGAAAAGAGCGTGATGGTCATGTGGGTACGGGTCCTGGGGTCAGCAGCCGGAGGAGGGTTTCCGCAATGGAACTGTTCCTGCCCGCAGTGCCGTGCAGCACGGACTGGAAGCCGCCCTTGCCTCCCACGCACTCAATCATCCATCGCAGTGAGCGCGGATCAGCAGCAATGGTTTTTGATAAATGCCTCGCCGGACACACAGTCACACATCGAGTCCTTTCCCGGCGTGCATCCCGGGGACGGAAGTGTGGTTCGGCCGCGTGCCGTCCTGCTCACTGATGCCGAGCTTGACCATACCGTTGGCCTGCTCCTGCTGCGGGAAGGGCGCGGGCTTGAGGTGCACGCTACGGCGTCGATGTACCAGACACTCACCACTGGAACGGGGCTGCTGCGGACGCTCGAATCATACTGTCCGGTCCAGTGGGTGCCAGTGGTCCCCGGCAGCGAGGTGATGCTCGCCCAGGGGTTGTCGTATTCCGCGTTCGATGTCCCCACCTCCAAGCAGATGCGCTTTGCAGGGGCCGCCGCAGAGGGTCGCGTGGTGGGCTACAGGTTCACTGACACCACGACGGGGAAGAGCTTGATCTACCTCCCGTGTGTGCAGGAGCTGACGCCGGACATTCTTGGAGAATTGTCCGGATCCACCGCCTTGTTGGTGGACGGCACGTTCTGGCGGGACGACGAAATGCCCGATCTTGGCCTGTCAACAAGGACTTCTCGTGACATGGGCCATGTACCAATCCATGGGCCGCGCGGCAGCCTTGGGCTCCTGGCACCGCTGGCCGTTGATCGCAAGATCTACATCCATATCAACAACACCAACCCGATCTTGCTCCACGATTCCACAGAGCGGCGTTGCCTGGACCGCCATGGCATGGAAGTCGCAGTGGACGGGCTGGAACTAGAAATCTAAGGAGCACCGATGACGGCAGTACTGACCCCCGATGAGCTTGAGGAAGCACTCCGCACCCACGCCAGGCAGTACCACAGCGAGCACCCCTTCCACCAACGGATGAACCAGGGACAGTCCAGCCCCGAGGAAATCCGGGGCTGGGTGGCAAACCGCTTTTACTATCAGGCGAACATTCCTCGGAAGGACGGGGCGATCCTCAGCAACTGTCCGGACAGTGACGTCCGGCGTCGTTGGGTTCAACGCGTTATAGACCACGACGGTACGTCCGAGGGAACCGGCGGCATCGAATCCTGGCTGCGTCTTGGTGAAGCTGTTGGCTTGGCACGCAACGAAGTCGAGGACAGCAGGCATCTGCTCCCCGGAGTGCGATTCGCCGTGGACGCGTACGTCACCTTTACACGCACCCGGCCCTGGGTCGAAGCCGTGGCTTCCTCCCTGACCGAGTTGTTCGCACCCAACCTGATGGCGGAGCGGCTCGCAGCCTTTGAACGGCATTACACCTGGATCAGCCCCGAGGGCCTCGCCTACTTTCGAGCGCGTATTACGCAGGCGCCCAAGGATTCGGAGCACGGCCTTGAGATTGTCCGTGAGCACTGCGTCACCCCGGAAACGCAGGCAGCAGCGATGGCGGCCCTTTCCTTTAAGTGCGATGTGCTGTGGAGCATGCTCGATGCGATGGAGCAGCGTTATGGAAACCATTGACGACGCCGCACGGCCACGCTTGGCGCCGCACGTGCGGATGGCTTTCAACACCGCTCGTGGAGAGTACGCGCTGCTCTCGCCGGAAACGATATGGGCCATTAATTCCACGGGCGCCTCGATCGTGGAGCTGTGCGACTCACGACGGACCGTCGGAGAGATCGTGAGCGAGCTCCGCAGTCGATTCGAATACGTTGCCGACGACGACGTCCGGCGTTTCGTGGCTGAACTCGTTACCAAACATGGAATGGAGATAGACCATGGATAAGCCTTATGGACTGCTCGCGGAACTCACGTATGCCTGTCCACTGCAGTGTGGCTACTGCTCAAACCCGCTTCAGCTCGATGAATACCGGGACGAGCTGAGCACCGAGGAGTGGAAGCGGGTCTTCACCGAAGCTGCCGGGCTGGGCGTTCTTCAACTGCACCTTTCGGGCGGTGAGCCACTGCAACGCCATGACATCGTCGATTTGGTGCAGAGCGGCAGCGGGCTTGGCCTGTACACAAACCTGATCACCAGCGGTCTTGGCCTTTCCACCCGGCGTGCGAAACAGTTGCGCGATGCGGGCCTGGACCATGTCCAACTCAGCATCCAGGCCGATGAGCAAGCCGCATCAGACCACATCGCCGGGACAGTTTCGTTCGAGCGCAAGCAGGTGGCGGCTCGCCTTGTGAAGGAGCTGGGGTGGCCCCTGACCCTCAACGTGGTGCTTCATCGCCAGAACATTGACAGCATCGGCGGCATTATCGCCATGGCAGAAGCCATGGAGGCCGATCGCGTTGAGCTTGCAAACACCCAGTATGCCGGCTGGGCGGGCCCGAATCAGCCAGAGCTGTTGCCCACCCAGGAGCAACTGGACCGCGCGGAGGTGGTGGTCAGCGGGGCCCGAGACAGGCTCGGGGACCGCATGGAGATCATCTATGTCATTCCCGATTACTACAGCAAGTACCCCAAGCCATGCATGGACGGCTGGGCCAGCCGCCAGTTCACAGTTGTACCCAACGGCGAGGCACTGCCTTGTCCGGCGGCCCATGAGCTGGCCCGCGGGCTCGGATTGCCCCCTGCCAACGTACGTGATCACTCACTGGAGTGGATCTGGGAGGAATCGCCCTTGTTCCAGCAGTACCGCGGCGATGCGTGGATGCCTGATCCCTGCCGCAGCTGTGACCGCAAGGAGATCGATTTCGGAGGGTGCCGTTGCCAGGCCTTTGCCCTCACCGGTGACGCAGCCAAGACCGATCCCGTCTGCCATTTGTCTCCCGACCATGGGCTGGTTGAGGCTGCGGTTGCGGCGGCAAACCACCCGTTGAGGCCGGCGCCTGGCCCGCTGATTCCCCGAGCACGATTGGGCCGGACCAACCGGACCGGCGTGAAGGCCTCGAGAGGTATTCCCGTGGCAATTTCGTCCACTGTATTGAAGGATACGTAATGCTTGCACTCATTGGACTTGGATTCACTTTGGGTTTGGATAACTTCAGGACTTCGCTGGTCCTGGGAGGACTCAAACCGACGTGGCGTACCTCCATGAGGACGTCCCTGATTTTCGGTGTTTGGGACGGTGTGGCGCCGGTGGTGGGCATTCTGATCGGTTCGTACCTTTCCGCCGAGCTGGAGGAACCAGCTGAAATGATTGGAGCGGCCGGGATCGGGGCCTACGGCTTATGGATAACCATCAAGGCGCTCCGGTCCCGGGAACATGCCGATATGGATATGAAAACGGCCAGGCGATGGCTGCCCATACCGCTGAGCCTGGATAACGTGGCCGCCGGCGCGGCACTCGGTCTGGCAGGCTATTCACCGTGGCTTGCGCCCATCTTGTTTGCTGTCACTACCTTTGTCATGTCCATGGTTGGGCATCAGCTTGGCCGCACGATTGCCACTTTCATTCCCCGCATCCGTACTGATCTGCTGACAGGGATCCTCTTCATGGTGATGGCGGGCCTGTGGGTGTTTGGTGTGGACACGGAGTCATGACTCACCAGAACCTGGAACGGGTGGACGGTGGCCCTGAGCGACCACCCTGCTACCACTGCGGCGAGGCCCATACGGCCTTGGACGCCGGTAAGCACACGGAGCCCATCACCTGTACTGTCTGCCCGCGCTGCAAGATGATGCCGGCCTGCTATACGTGCCGCAACATGTACTGCGGCTGCGAAATACACCAGTAATGCCACGGGTTCCCACACCACAATCGAACGCCCGGGGATGACGATGTCCGCGGGCAGCAACAGAGAGATGGATTCACATGAGCAGCATGACCTGCCCGCCGTCCCAGCTCCCCGGGGGTATTCCAGCAGGGGCAGACGGAACGCCAAAGCCCATGACTCTTCCCGCTGCCCGCCTGACTGCAGAGCAGGTGGCAGATCTGCACGCGTCCTTCGCGGCGGACCCGGTGTTGAGGCAGAAGCAAAATGCCATAGTCCGCGTCAGCGTCGACGAGCTTGCCATTGACCACCAGCTGGCAGCGTCCATGTCCACCACAGTTTCGCACCGCATTGACGATTGGAAGGTGACACGCCAGGGGAAGTCCGGCCGGTGCTGGCTCTTCGCAGCACTAAACCTGCTGCGGGTGGGGGCGAAAGCGGAACTTGGCATCCAGGAGTTCGAGTTCTCGCAGAACTACGCCATGTATTTCGACAAACTGGAACGGGCCAATTACTTCCTGGAGTCCATGGTGGAAACTTCCGGACGCAGTGAGGACGACCGTCTGGTGCAATTCCTGCTGCAGACAGTCATGGGCGACGGCGGCCAATGGAACATGGCAGTGAATATTTTCCGCAAGTACGGGGCCGTGCCAAAAGCAGCGATGCCGGAAACGGAGTCATCCTCCAACACAGCGCGCATGAACACAGTCCTGCGCTCACTTCTGCGCCGTGGCGCGATGGAATTACGCCGTCTCAGCTCCGAAGGCGACATGGTTGGGCAGGAAAAAACAAAGGCCCGGATCATCGCCGATGTCCACAGGATCCTCACCCTTCATCTAGGCACCCCGCCGAGCAGCGTGGACTGGGAGTACACAGATGACGCTAAATCCTTCCACCGGGTGGGAGTCCTTACTCCGCAGGAATTCCTGGCTAAGTACAGCACCATCAATCTCGACGACTACGTGTGTTTGGTGGACGATCCCCGGAGCGATCATCCCAAGGGAACTGCCTTGACAGTAGAGCATCTAGGCAACGTGGTGGGTGCGGAACCGGTGCTGTACCTCAACGTGGACATCTCGCTGGCCAAGCAACTGGCGAAGGAAGCCATCCTGGATGGAGAGCCGGTCTGGTTCGGCTGCGACGTAGGTCCGCAGATGGTCCGTAAAGACGGAATATGGAATGCCCTTTTGTTTGATTATGCGGGTCTCTACGATGCCGAGCTCTCCATGTGCAAGGAGGACCGCGTCCGCTGCGGCGAGTCGGCTATGACCCATGCCATGCTGCTGACGGGCGTTGACGTGTCCGACGGCGTGACCCGACGATGGCGGGTGGAGAACAGTTGGGGTGACGAAATCGGCGATCAAGGTTTTTTCACAATGGCCGACAACTGGTTCGATGAGTACGTTTTCGAAGTGGTAGTCAACAAATCCAGGGTGTCCCCGGAGCTGCGGCAGGCGTTGGATGCCGCACCTCTTGTACTTCCGGCATGGGACCCCATGGGGGCGTTGGCCTGATTCCGGCAGTAGAGCGGAATCCCTCAGGCCTCGGACAACTCTTCGTCCGTGAGGCGAACAAGAGTGAGCCGGTAGCCAACGTTGCGGACCGTGCTGATCAGGTTCTCGTGATCCACGCCCAGCTTGGCGCGAAGCCGCCGGATGTGGACGTCCACGGTCCGGGTGCCTCCGTAGTAGTCGTAGCCCCAAACTTCGGTCAGCAACTGCTGGCGGGTGAAGACCCGGCCGGGGTGCTGCGCCAGGTACTTCAGGAGCTCGAACTCTTTGAACGTCAGGTTCAGCGGCTGGCCGTTGACGCGGGCGGTGTAGCTGGCCTCGTCAATCACGACGCCGGCGGCCCGGATTTCGGTCTGGGTCTCTTCTTCGCCGGTGACGGCCCGCGCCATGGCAAGGCGGATGCGTGCTTCCACTTCGGCCGGGCCTGCAGAGTCCAGCACAATGTCATCCACCGCCCATGCGGAGGAGACGGCCGCCATGCCGCCTTCGGTAAGAATCAGCATGAGCGGCGCGCTGAGGCCGGTGGCCTTCAGCAACTGGGTGAGCGAACGGGCGCCCACAAGATCCTTGCGGGCATCCAGGAAGACGATGTCCGTGGGGTCGGTTTCCAGTAATGCGGTGGGTTCTGCCGGGAGGATGTGCACACGGTGGTTCAACAACTCCAAGGCAGGCAAAATGTCCACCGAAGAACCGGTGCTGTTCGTTAGGAGCAGGATGTGCGACATAGTTCCTCCAATGGGCTGTACGCGCATCATCGGGCGTCGAAACCGGAGTCTCACCGGTCGGTCACAACGCATGGTCAGCCTCTACCGTTGTAACGGGATCGCGGCGAACACAGTGCGCTGTTGAAGTCTGAGTATACCCATCAGTGCCTTACGACACATGGATTCGTGACAGGCAAGCGCTGGAATTACGACATATTGGGCCGGCTTAAGGCAGGATTGTCGAGAGGTCGTAAGGCACATCGGATTGAGGTCGGCACACAGTGAAGTCTTGGAGCATCGGGGTATTCGGACTCGTGGCGCTCGCAGCCATCGTGGCCAGCACCTTCGTTTCCCGGGAAGCCATGGTGGGTGCTGGAATCGCGGCGTCCGCGGCTGTGGGGATCGGCTGGCCGCATTTCCTGGCTGTTCCCGCCAAGAAGACGTTGGCCGCCGTTATTGGGCTTGCCGGCGCAGGATCGGCTATCGCTGCTGCCTATATGCCGGCGCCCGGTTTCCTGGACGGTACCCCGGCATTCGTGGCCCTGGGCGTGATGGCGGTGTTCGTGGTCCAACTGATCAGGGGTACGGGGCAGGCCCAACGCCTGGAATCCACTCTTGGCTGCTCCGCCGGCGTTCTGCTGAATTGCCTGGGCGCGGGGTGGATCGCCAGCGCGCGGTTCAACGGCGTCAGGGAGATGGTCCTCGTGGCTGGCCTGAGTGCGGCAGTGGCCCTGATGGTGGGAATCATTCGCTGGCCGGACCGCATCGTGGCTCCGCTGGGCGTGGTCATGGCCGGCCTCATGGGACCGCTGGCAGGTCTGGTTTTCTCGGATATCGCCGTGCTTCCCGCAGCCTTGGTGGGCGTGGTGGTGGGATCGGTCCTGGTGTGTTTCCGTCGGATGACTACCCTCCGGCGGGGGCGGCTCAATATCCCGGCAGCGATAGGAACGGGCGTGGCGCCCGTTTGGGCTGTGGGGGCCTTGGCTTACTTCATAGACAAACTACTCATCTACTAACGGTTAGGATTGCATCATGTCTGTACTCGCATTTGAAATCTTCTTCCTCGTTCTCCTTGGCCTGGCCAGCGTTGCCATGGCGTGGTTTGCGGGTTTTGTCGTCTACCGCCTTTTCAAGGGCCAGAAGTAAAACTTCTGATCCTGCAGCCCAACAGAGGTAATCGTTGTGCCTATTGAGATCCCCACAGATCTGACGCCCGAACTCGTCCCCCTTTCCTGGCTCATTGGTGAGTGGGAAGGCCGCGGCCGGCTCGGCAGCGGAGACGAGGATTCCGAGCATTTCGTCCAACATGTGTCGTTCACCCATAACGGGCTCCCTTACTTGCAGTACAGGGCCGAGACCTGGATCAGCGATGACGCCGGCGAGAAGTTGCGGCCGTTGACCGTTGAGACGGGGTTCTGGGCCTTGGAGCGGAAGCTTGAAGAGGGCGACGGAGGCCCAGGTCTGATTCCGGCCGACATCGTCCCCGTCCTCAAGACTGCTGACGAAGTCGAAGAGCGGCGCAACAAGGACGGCGGTTTCGACATTTCGGTGTCCATCTCGCATCCGGGCGGAATCACTGAGCTCTACTACGGCCAAATCAAGGGACCCCAGATCCAGCTAAGCACCGACATGGTGATGCGTGGCAGCCACTCCAAGGAGTACACGGCGGCAACACGGATCTTTGGTTTGGTTGACGGAAACCTCCTGTGGCGGTGGGACGTCGCTGCCAGTGGCAAAGCTCTTGAAGCGCACGCCTCGGCGTTCCTCCACAAGGTCTCCTGACCCGAGGCCTCACCGTACGTTCCAGCAAGCAGCCAGCAGAAGGAGCAGAAAGTGAACACCCACCTCAAACCTGAAGGCTATGAGGGCCTCAAGGCTGTTTTCTTCAATGGCACGCTGAAACCCTCTCCGCAGCTCAGCAACACAGATGGCCTCATTAGGATCAGCCGGGACATCATGGAGAAGCAGGGCGTCACTACCCGCCTCATCCGGACGGTGGACCACGACATTGCCAGTGGCGTCTATCCGGACATGCGCGAGCACGGCTGGAAGACTGATGAATGGCCGGAGATTTATCCCGAGGTCCGCGACGCCGACATCGTCGTGATCGCCGGACCCATCTGGTTGGGGGACAACTCGTCCCAAACAAAGAAGCTCATCGAACGCTTGTATGCGCACTCGGGCGAGCTGACCAGCAAGGGCCAATGGGCGTTTTACCCCAAGGTGGGCGGTTGCCTCATCACGGGCAACGAGGACGGCATCAAGCACTGTTCCATGAACGTGCTGTACAGCCTCCAACACATCGGCTTCACCATTCCTCCTCAGGCCGATGCCGGGTGGATAGGCCCGGTGGGGCCGGGACCCAGCTATCTTGATGAAGGATCGGGTGGGCCGGAGAGTGATTTTACTAACAGGAACACCACCTTCATGACGTGGAACCTGCTCCACATGGCCAAACTCCTGCGCGATGCAGGGGGAATCCCTGCCTACGGCAACCTGCCGGAGGAATGGAAGGCGGGCACCCGATTCGATTTCGAAAACCCGGAATACCGCTGATACCGGAATACCGCTGAGCCGCGAGGACTTCTACTACATATGACTTACAAGAGCCCCCTGTTGTCGCGCCCTGGCGCCGTTGAAGATACCGGCCTCGACGCCGGCGTAGCGGCCCACTACGGTGAACCGCTGCGTGAGCAGCGCGCCCTGGCCACCGGTACCGCCGTCGTGGACCTTTCGCACCGTGGCGTGGTGACCGTGGCCGGCCCGGATCGACTCAGCTGGCTCAACACGCTGTCCTCACAGCAGCTCACCAACCTTCAGCCTGGCGTCGCCAGCGAACTGCTGCTGCTCAGTGTCCAGGGCCGCATTGAGTTTGATGCCCGCGTCATTGACGACGGCGGCACTACGTGGTTGATCGTGGAGACCGCCGAGGCGGGTCCTTTGGCCGAGTGGTTGAACAGGATGAAGTTCATGCTCCGCGTCGAGATCGCAGACGTCTCTGATGAGTGGGCGGTGGTGGGTGCCACCAAGCCCGTGGAACAGCTTTCCTCCCGCTTGGTGTGGGAGGATCCGTGGCCGCACGTCAGCCCTGGCGGCTATGCCTACAGCATCGTCCCTGAGGAATCACATCCCGGCCTTGAGCGCCCGTGGTTTGAATATCTGGTCCCGGCCGCTGAACTCGAACCATCCGTGGAAGGTCTGCCTTTGGCAGGTGCCATGGCGGCGGATGCCTTGCGGATTGCGGCGTGGCGGCCGCGTTTGGGGGCCGAGACAGATGAGAAGACGATTCCCCACGAATTGGATCTCCTGAGGACTTCGGTCCACCTGAACAAGGGCTGCTATAAGGGCCAAGAGACCATAGCGCGCGTCCATAACCTCGGCCATCCGCCACGGCGGCTGGTGTTCTTGCAGCTTGACGGTTCTCAACACACCTTGCCGGCTGTTGGCAGTGTTGTATTTGCCGGGGAGCGCAAGGTGGGTACGCTGACATCGGTGGCGCAGCACTTTGAGATGGGACCTGTTGCTTTGGCCGTGATCAAGCGGTCCATTTCGGCGGAGGAAACCCTGACGGTGATGGACGGTGAAGAGCCTTACATCGCAGCCCAGGAAGTGATCGTCGCCCCCGACGCCGGCCAGGTTGTCGGGCGCCAGACCGGATTCCTGAAGGGACCCCACCGATGAGCCAAGCTACAGGACCCGACGACGAAACGTTGGCCCTGGCCCACGCCCTGTTTGATGCTGCCCGCGAAGGTGACGTTGAACTGTTGCGTGGTTACTTGAATGCCGGCGCGCCTGCGACGCTGACTAACGCCGCCGGCGACTCCCTCCTGATGTTGGCTGCCTATCACGGGCACGAGGAAGCTGTGCAGCTCATTCTCCATCACGGTGCCGACGTCAATGCCGCCAACGATCGCGGTCAGACGCCGCTTGCCGGGGCGGTCTTCAAGGGGTACACCGGCGTCGCCAGGGTTTTGATTGACGCCGGAGCGGATCCCGACGCCGGTACGCCCTCTGCGCGCGACGCCGCCACGATGTTCGCCAGGTCAGAGATTCAAGCACTGCTGGGCTAACGCAGCCAAAGACAAGGACAGCCCGGCCGCTTGGCGGCCGGGCTTTCTTGCGCCTGGATACTCCACGTGGAATAGTTGTTGTGGAATATTTGATCCGGAAGGGGGTTGGTGTGCCCAAGGTCGCTGAATTGACCCCGCTCGGTGTCGCCTCACTGGCGCTCCTCGCAGAGGAGCCCATGCACCCTTACGAGATGTACCAGTTGCTGATGGCCCGTCATGAAGACCGGCTGGTGAAAGTGCGCCCTGGCACCCTCTATCACGCCATGGGCCGGCTGGAGGAAAACGGGCTTGTGGAGGCCATGGGAACAAAGCGCGAAGGCAACCGTCCTGAACGGACCACCTACCGGATTACCCCCGCCGGACACGAAGCCCTCGACGCCCGGCTCCAGGCCATGCTCTCCACGCCAGTCAACGAATACCCTGTCTTTCCCCACGCGATAGCCGAGGCCCATCACCTTCCCGTGGCTGTGGTGATGGAGCTGTTGGAGGAGCGGCTTGTAGCCCTGAATGCCGACCTCGATTTCCTCGTCCACGCCGAAGCCACCGTGACGGCCAAGGGCTTGGACCGTAAGTACTGGATAGACATCACGTATCAACAAGCAATGCGCCGAACGGAGATCGCGTGGATCCGCGGTCTCCTTGAGGAGTTGGACAACGGGCATCTGCCCTGGGATGAACCCCGGCCAGCTCCAACCGAACTTTCATACAAGCCGAAGGAATCCCTTGGAAAACGTAGCTAAGCCGTGGCCTGCGCTGTGGTCACTCGTGGTGGGCTTCTTCATGATCCTCATCGACACCACCATCGTGTCGGTCGCGAACCCGCGGATCATGGAGGGCCTCAACACGGACATCAACGCCGTCATCTGGGTCACCAGCGCCTACCTGCTGGCATATGCCGTGCCCCTGCTCATCACCGGCAGGCTGGGTGACCGCTTTGGGCCCAAGAACCTGTACCTGATCGGCCTTGTGGTCTTCACCCTCGCATCGCTGTGGTGCGGCCTGTCCGGCGACGTCACCATGCTCATCGCCGCCCGTGCTGTCCAAGGCCTTGGCGCAGCCATGATGACGCCACAAACCATGGCTGTCATTACCCGCATCTTCCCGCCTGACCGCCGCGGTGCCGCCATGGGGCTGTGGGGAGCCACCGCCGGCATGGCAGTGCTCGTAGGCCCCATCCTTGGCGGCGTCCTGGTGGACAGCCTGGGTTGGGAGTGGATCTTCTTCGTCAACGTGCCCATCGGCATCGTGGCGTTCATCCTGGTGACCCGTTTCGTTCCCAAGCTCACCACGCACAGCCACACCTTCGACGTCGTTGGCGTGGTGTTGTCCGCCGTCGGTATGTTCCTCCTGGTCTTTGGCATCCAAGAAGGGCAGACCTACAAATGGGGAACGGTCACCGGCTTCGTTTCTGTCTGGGGCCTGATCATCACCGGCCTTGTGGTTCTGGTTCTCTTCGTCGTATGGCAGTGGCTCCTTGAACGCCGCGGCGGGGAGCCTCTGCTGCCCCTTGGCCTGTTCAAGGACCGGAACTTCTCCTTGGGCAACACCACCATCATGGCCGTCGGCTTCACGGTGACCGCGTTCCCGCTGCCCACCATCTTCTACTACCAGACCGTCCGCGGTTTGACCCCAACCCAGTCGGCCCTGCTCATGATTCCCATGGCCGTCATTTCGGGTGCGCTTGCTCCGTTCGTGGGCAAGCTCATTGATCGCGCCAGCCCGCGATACTTCGCGTCCTTTGGCTTGGTCTGCATGGCTGGAGCGCTGTTCTGGACCGCGGCCTTGCTGGGGCCGGACACCCCCATCTGGATGTTCCTGCTACCCAGCGCCCTGCAGGGCGTCGCCAATGCCTTCATCTGGGGGCCGGTGTCCAACGCGACCACCCGCAACCTGGAACCGCGCCAAGCCGGCGCGGGTTCGGGCGTCTTCAACACCACGCGCCAAATCGGTGCCGTCCTTGGTTCGGCTGCCATCGCTGCCCTGATCCAGTCGCGGCTCGCCGCGGAGTTGCCCGCCGCTCCAGCAGGGGCCCCCGTGGGCGAAGCCTCCATGAGCGGCGTGTTGCCGGAGGCGCTCCACGCGGGATTCTCGACGGCGATGAGCCAGTCCATCCTGTTGCCCGCCTGTGCGATTCTGGTGGGAGCCGTGGTGGCATTGTTCTTTGGCAAGCCGAAGTCGGTGCAGGGATGGGGCGGCACGTCCGAATCCGTACCAGCCACCGAGAAGGCTGACCTCAACACCTAGAGTTTTTGTACAGCTGACGCCCTCAAGAAAGCTCCTAAGCGGCGTTAGCTGTACAAAAACTCCGTCGGGATTCAGCTGAGCAGTACGCTCGCGTGGAGCCCGCCCGTGGCAAAGCCAAGGCTGCGGGCCATCGCGAGAGCACCGGTGTTACTGACATCGGCTTTCCACTGGAGGGTCAGCCCGGATGCCAGGGCTTCGTGGGCAGCGATGGAAGCGGCCAAAGTTCCCAAGCCCCGCCGGCGCCAGGGAGGCGCGACGAGAACGCCTACATTGGCCAGGATGCCTTCCCACTCGGAGTAGGCGCCGCAGGCCACCGGAGTGGGCTGATCTTCCTCGGGATGCATGATGGTAAAACGATGCTCGAGCCCTCGAAGGCCAACTTCATTGACGTCGTCCGGTGGGCATAGTCCTTCAAGGCTGATCGCTTCCGGGTTCCCATGCGAAACCGTGAGGTCCTCCGAGGGTTGCTGAAGCGGAAGATCGTCTGCAAAGAACAACGCTGAGGATCCAAGCCCATGCCCGCCGTGTGATCGCGTGATGGTCAGCAGTGTGACATGTTGTGCGAGCTCGGTATCGGGGATGGTTGCCGCTGAATCAAGTGCCCACTGCGGTCCCACCAGCGCCGAGACGCCAAAGAGGCGAAGAAAAACCAAGCTCCGCGCCGAGTCATCCACCCGGGTAATACGGTTGCCGAGGTCACCTGGGTCCGAAGTGGTGAGCCGGTCAGCTACGGTGGCGAAAGCGTCGTCGTCGAGCCCTAAACGACGAGCCCACGCCAGCTGGATAATGGCAGCGGACGTGGGCTCAAGAGTCATGGATTCAGCCTAGCCGACTAGCCGAAGAGCACAGACGCTTCGTCGTAGCGGTGTTGCGGCACGGTCTTGAGCTTGCCCAAGGCTTCCTCGAATCCCACGTGGGAGATGTCCGTTCCCTTCAAGGCCACCATGGTGCCCCAACGGCCCTCCACCACGGAGTCGATGGCGGCCATGCCCAGGCGCGTCGCCAGAACACGGTCGTAGGCGGTGGGAACGCCACCACGCTGGATGTGGCCCAGGATGGTGGCGCGGGTTTCAATACCCGTGCGTGCCTCGATCTCGGGAGCCAGCTGGTCAGCAATGCCGCCAAGGCGGGGCCGGCCGAACGTGTCCAGGCCGCGCTCGGAGTGCGGGGATTCCATGTGATCCGGAACGAAGCCCTCGGCTACCACCACCAGCGGCGCACGGCCACGGTCGTGGGCTTCCTGGACCCATTCGGTGATCTGCTCGATGCTGGCCTTCTGCTCGGGGATCAGGATGGCGTGGGCGCCCGCGGCCATACCGGCGTGCAGTGCGATCCAGCCGACGTGGCGTCCCATCACTTCGGCGATCATGCAACGGTGGTGGGATTCTCCGGTGGTGCGGAGGCGGTCGATTGCCTCGGTGGCAATCTGGACGGCGGTATCGAAGCCGAAGGTGTAGTCGGTGGCATCGAGGTCGTTGTCCACGGTCTTGGGGACGCCCACGATTTTCAGGCCAGCATCGGTGAGGCGTTTGGCTGCTGCCAGCGTGCCTTCGCCACCGATGGCGATGATGGCGTCAATGCCCAGGCGTTCCATGTGGGCTTTGATGACGTCGGGGCCGCCGCCGTTCTCGAACGGGTTGGTGCGGGAGGTGCCCAGGATGGTGCCACCCTGCTTGGCAATACCGCGGACCATGGTGCGGGGAATGTCAATGACATCACCTTCAACCACGCCACGCCAGCCGTCACGGAAGCCCACAAATTCCTGGCCGTGGATGGCGATGCCCTTGAGGACTGCTCCGCGGATCACTGCGTTGAGGCCGGGGCAGTCGCCGCCGCTGGTAAGAATGCCAATTTTCATGTTTGCTCACTCATGGCTTGGAGGAATACGTGCAGAGCGCCACGCTGAGCTCCCCATGATTGTAGACGGGCATGTGGGGTGGGACACAAACGGTTACTTTTCAACCCGGCCGTGCGGTATTGGAAACCTGGCTGAAAACACAGCAGAAGCGCCCTGCCAGCTGGCCGGGCGCTTCTGCTGTGTTGCCGGTAATTACCGGGAACGCTGGCTGATGAAGGATTCGAGTGCGATCTTGTTGTTCTGGTCCGGCAGGATCAGCCAGCCCAGGATGTAGACCACAAATGCGGGACCGGGCAGCAGGCAGAAGAGCAGGAAGGCCACCCGAACGTACGCTACGTCTACCCTGAGCTTTGCTGCGATCCCTCCGCAGATGCCGCCGATCCATCGTTGCGGACCACGCTTCAGGCCGAAGCCCCTGACGATGCTGAAGAACTTGTCCATGGCTACAGACTTCCCTGTTGTGGTTGCTTTGTCACTTCGTGGTGGCTGCTTTTTTGGAACCCTTGCGGGCTGACAGGAGTCCACCAACCACCAGTGCCGCTCCAGCTCCGATCATTAGGCCGATCAGGACGTACGTCCCGTCCAGCGTCACCCAGCCCAGGGTGGAGATGACTATCAGGGCGGCCAAGGCGATCACGATCAGCCCCCACACCACCGTTCCGATCCTTGCCTGCTGTGGTTCGTCGTCGTCAGTGCGCTGTGCTGTGAAGCTGGGCTCCAACGGCGAGGTGAG
This sequence comes from Paenarthrobacter sp. NPDC091711, assembly GCF_044756605.1. NCBI lineage: Bacteria > Bacillati > Actinomycetota > Actinomycetes > Micrococcales > Micrococcaceae > Paenarthrobacter > Paenarthrobacter sp. NPDC091711. Next base: position 176,947 of record NZ_JBIVTF010000002.1, on the reverse strand, counting down.
CGGGATTGGCTGAAGGCTCGGCTTGGGCAGGGCCTCCGTGGGGCGGGTTTCCTTGGGCAGGGCCTCCGTGGGGTGTGTCTGCCTGGAGAGAGGCTGTGTCGGCTGGGTCTCGCGGGCTTTGCCTGGCTCGTTCATGCTCATGTCAGTTTCCTTCCTGGATGGTCACGTTGCTGAACGTGCCGTCGATTTCCACCACGAGGTTGGCTCCGGGCTTTTCGGTGTTGTACAGCGTCCGGTCGTCCTGGAGACGGCCGCCGCGGTCCGAACCGCGTTCGTTGAGGTTGCCGAAGGTCATGTCGGCCCGCACCTCCACGGGGACGTCGTCCGGGATGATGACGGTGACGTTGCTGGCAGTCGCGTCAACGGGAATGGTGACCTCGGAGACCAAGGGGGCCGTCAGGGTCATGTCGCTCAAGTCCAACTGGCCTTGGGCCCCGGTGACGTTGATGCCGAGCCGTGCCTGCTCCAAGCTGGTAGGTGCCCAATTCACGTCATGGAACGTGAAGCGGTCTCCGTTCCTGGGAACCACGTTGAAGATTCCACCGATGATCAGGGCAACCACTGCGAGGAAGCCGAGGAACCCTGACGTCCGGCCGCGAAGTCCGGCGATGAGAATGCCCAAACCGAGGACGGCCGCGCCGGTAGCCCACACCACGGCATTACCGGAGTTGCCCAACTCAATGACGTTGCCGGCGTCGAGCGCTTTCAGCGTGCCACCTGCAAGAAGTGCTGCGCCGGCAGAGACGGCCACGATCGCAGCTCCCGGGCCTTTATGCTTCGGCGCGGAAGGCTTGGGCTGCCATCCTTGCGGGGGAGTGGGGCCGTACGGCGGACGGGGACCGGAAGGCGCCGAGGGGCCGGAAGGGGTGAAGGGGCCCGACGGCGGAACCGGGCCGTTGCTGTAGCCGCCGGAGGGGTTGGGCCGTCCTTGGTGCTTGACGCCTGGTGCAGCCGCACCGTAAACAGGCACGCCAGTGTTGGTGGCAGTGGATGCGTAGGACGGGGGAGTGCCGTAAGCAGTGTTGCTGCCGGGGGTGGCCGCATAGCTTTGCTGCCCCATGGAAGGCGTTCCCTTCGAAGCCTTATTGCGCTGGACCAGGAAGTAGATGAGGTAGAAAACGCCGCCCATCCAGAAGAGTGTCCAGAACAGGCCCGGAAGGCCATCCCAGCCCCAGCCCCAGAATCCGCGGCCCAGTCCCGGCAGGCCGATGATGGTGGTTATCAGCGCTCCGGTCATGCCCCCTGACCATCGCCCAGCGGCGGCTTCCTGGACGTGGATACGGCCGTCCGGCTCGGGCAGGAGGGCCCAGGCGACGCCGTAGAGAAGTACGCCAACACCGGCAAACAGTGCCAGGACAATGAAGATGCCCCGGACGATCAGCGGGTCGATCCCGAATCGGTGGGCAACTCCGCTTGCGACGCCGCCGATCCAACGGTCCGGTCCGCGGCGGACACCCTGGTTGCGGATCCAGTCGAAGAAATTCGTCTGGGATGCGGCAGGGGCTTCGCCGGCCGGTGCGTAGCTGCCGCTCGCAGGACCAGCCCCGGCAGAAGCGCCGGCAGCGGGCTCTCCCTGTGCCCCGGAAGCGGATCCGGCGGCGCCGGTGGAAGCGCCAGGATTGGCGCTCGAGCCGGATGCGCCGGCAGTGCCAGGCGTTCCGGGTTCCTCTGGATTCATGCTGTTCGCGTTCATACTTCGATCCTGCCGCCTTGGCTATGGTGCCCTCTACTGGGGGATACCCTGAATGATCCCTGAGAGACCCCCGAACAACGCTGGTTCCCGGTCCGGGGCACCCTGATCCGTGTTTGGATTGGTACATGACAACCGCTGTACAACGCCCCGCGCTGGTCCGCAGCAGCGACCGCATGATCGCAGGCGTCTGCAGCGGCCTGGCCGACCATCTGGGCTGGCCCGTCAAATTCGTCCGGCTCGGCATGATCCTGGCCTGTTTCGCTGGCGGGGCCGGCGTGGCCTTCTATGCGTGGCTGTGGACCATGGTTCCCACCGCGGATGAGAGCGCCAAACGCAATGCCCGCCGGCCGGCGTCGCCCATTGCTCCTGCGGTGAGCCTGCCGCCCACTGCGGCGGCGCCTGCCCGAGCGTCAACAGCGTACGACGCCGGACCGTCGCCGGCGGTGCGTGGAGGACCGCCTGCGGCTGGTGCTTCAGGCGGCCAGGCGTCCGGCTCCTCCAGCAGGGCTGGGTCCGATTCCGGCATTGACGCCACTTCCGCGGACGACTGGTGGGGCGGCAGTGCGTTGGCTTCCTGGTTCTCGTTCCGCAAGATCCAGTACGGCAAGGAAATACTGCTCGGCGCGGCCCTGCTCCTGGTGGCCGCCATCCTGATTGCACGCCAGTTCGGCGTGGACGTTCCCCTGGGGACGCTCATCCCTGCCGCGGCCATTTTGGGTGGTGCTGCGATTGCATGGATGCAGCTCGATGAAACCCGCAGGGCAGGCCTGGTGGACAAGACCAAGGCCGACCAAGCAGGGGGATGGGTGCGCCTCGCAGCCGGCCTGGCCCTGGTGGTGGCTGGCGTCCTGGTGATGGTGTCCGGATCTGGCTCGTGGGAGCAGACCTGGTTGGCGTTGTTGGCATCCGTGGCAGTGCTTGGCGGTGTTGCCTTGGTATTGCTGCCCTGGGGCCTGAAATTTTGGAAGGACCTGGAAACCGAGCGGGCGGGCCGTGTGCGTGAGACTGAGCGTGCCGAGATCGCTGCCCACTTGCACGACTCCGTCCTCCAGACCTTGGCCCTCATCCAGCGCCGGGCCGGTTCTGAACAGGATGTGGTCCGGCTGGCGAGGGCACAGGAGCGCGAACTCCGGGCCTGGCTCTTCAGCGATGCCGCAAGGGAATCCGGCCTCCTCGCTGACCGGATCAAGTCCGTGGCCGCGGAAGTGGAAGACTCCCACGGCCACGCGGTTGAGGTGGTGACCGTGGGCGATACCGAGATGACGGACCGGCATGAAGCCCTGGTCCAGGCCGCGAGGGAAGCCATGTTCAACGCCGCCAGGCATGGTGGTGGGACCGTATCCGTGTATCTGGAGAGCACCGCGGGAAGCACGGAGATCTTCATCAAGGACCGTGGCCCGGGCTTTGACCTCGACGCTGTTCCGGACGACAGGCTTGGCGTGAAGGAATCAATCATTGGCCGGATGAAGCGGCACGGTGGTACCGCAGCGATCACCAGCAGCAGTGACGGAACGGAGGTCCGACTGACCCTTCCGTCCGCAAGCGTGGACGCCGGAGACCAGCGGAACAATGATGTACGGAATGGAGAAGCGAAGCAATGAATACCAACCCTGACAGTGGTGCAGGACGCAGGGTACGTGTGGTGATCGTGGATGACCACACCATCTTCCGTTCCGGCCTCAAAGCCGACCTCGACGAACGCATGGATGTGGTGGGAGAAGCCGGAACGGTGGAGCAGGCCATTGCGGTGATCGCGGAGTCACGCCCTGAGGTGGTCCTGCTGGACGTACACCTGCCCGGAGGTTTGGGTGGTGGCGGGCGTGAGGTCATCGCCGGATCGTCGGCCTTGCTGGGCACCACCAGCTTCCTGGCGCTCAGTGTCTCCGATGCCGCCGAGGACGTGGTCTCCGTGATCCGTGCCGGCGCCCGGGGCTACGTCACCAAGACCATCTCCGGCAAAGAGATTTCCGACGCTGTGATCCGGGTGGCCGATGGCGATGCCGTGTTCTCGCCTAGGCTTGCGGGCTTCGTACTCGACGCCTTCGGGACTGCTCCAGCGGACATCGCGGACGACGAACTGGACAAGCTTTCCGCCCGCGAACTCGAAGTCATGCGGCTCATCGCCCGCGGGTACAGCTACAAGGAGGTAGCCAAGGAGCTCTTCATTTCCATCAAGACCGTGGAAACGCATGTGTCGGCGGTCCTGAGGAAGTTGCAGCTCTCCAGCCGCCACGAGCTCACCAAATGGGCAGCCGAACGCCGCCTCCTCTGACGCTCTCTCACCTCCCGCTGGCTTGAGTAGGACGCTCTCTCACCTCCCGCGCCTTAAACGCAAACGCTCTTCCACCTGTCACGGTGGAAGAGCGTTTGCTTTGGCTGGTGGCTACTTGGCCTTGCCCAGGAATTCCTGGATCCGGCGGACGCCTTCTGCCAGATCCTCGTCACCGAGTGCGTAGCTGAGGCGGACGTAACCGGAGGGACCGAATGCCTCGCCCGGAACCACGGCAACTTCAACCTCGTCGAGGATGAGGGTGGCGAGTTCAGCCGAGGTTTGGGGTCGGACGGGACCGTTGGAGGTCTCAAATTCCTTACCCAGCAGGCCGCGGACGTCCGCGTAGACGTAGAAGGCGCCGGTCGGCGTCGGGCATTCAACGCCTTCGATCGCGTTCAGTCCGGCGACGATTGCCTTGCGGCGGCGGTCGAAGGCCACCTTCATCTCGTCGACGGCGGTCAGCGGGCCCGTGAGGGCAGCGGCAGCGGCGATCTGCATGATGTTGGAGACGTTCGACGTCGCGTGCGACTGAAGGTTGGTGGCCGCCTTGATGACATCGGCAGGGCCGATCATCCATCCCACGCGCCAACCGGTCATGGCGTAGGTCTTGGCCACACCGTTGAGGATGACAACTTTGTCGCCCAGTTCCGGAGCGGCAGTGGCGATGGAGGTGAACTCGACGCCGTCGTAGGTCAGGTGCTCGTAGATCTCGTCGGTAACAACCCAGAGTCCCTTGGACGCGGCCCACTTGCCGATCTCAGCAACCTGCTCGGGGCTGTAAACCGCGCCGGTGGGGTTGGACGGGGAAACGAAGAGCAGGATCTTGGTCCTGTCCGTCACCGCGGCCTCGAGCTGCTCGATGGTCACGAGGTAGCCCTGCTCGGGACCGGCGAAGACCTCAACGGGCACGCCGCCGGCAAGGCGGATGGCCTCCGGGTAGGTGGTCCAGAAGGGGGTGGGGATGATGACTTCGTCGCCCGGGTCCACCAAGGTTGCGAACGTGTTGTAGACGGCCTGCTTACCGCCATTGGTCACCAGGACCTGGGAAGGGTCAACCTTGTAGCCGGAGTCCCGCAGGGTCTTCTCCGCGATGGCCTTCTTAAGCTCGGGCAGGCCGCCCGCGGGGGAGTAACGGTGGTACTTCGGCTGGCCGGCCGCTTCAATGGCTGCCTGGACGATGTAGTCGGGGGTGGGGAAATCGGGTTCGCCGGCACCGAAACCGATCACGGGACGTCCCGCGGCCTTCAGTGCCTTGGCCTTGGCGTCAACGGCAAGGGTGGCGGACTCTGCAATGGCGGAGATTCGCTGTGAAATGCGGGCGGTAGTTGTTCCGGCAGACATCTATGTACCGTTCTTCGCAGGCAGCTCGTGGGCTGGATGATGGGATTCGACGTAAACTACCTTATGCTGTTCTGCGGAGCTCCCGGGTGCCTGCAGAACTTTGTGACTGATAATGCTGGTCACAGGCTTTTTGGGCTGGGAGGTTCGGAATCGGGCCGGTTCGACTATCGCGAAAATCTTGCGTAGACTGGTTCACCGGTGTTGAAAAGCACCACAGGCTGAAGTGCGGCCTGAAACATGGATTCATTCCATAGGGTAGTGGCGCAATTGGTAGCGCAGCGGTCTCCAAAACCGCAGGTTGCAGGTTCGAGTCCTGTCTGCCCTGCGCAAGCTGTTCCGGCGGAAACGCCGGGGCACGCGCAGCAACCATGGCTCTGATCAGAGTCGGGTCAACGACTTTGCAAGGTGAGTGAGGACCAGGTGACCGAAACAGCTGCCAGCAGCTCGAAGGGCCGTCCCGCCAAGAAAGCCGATCGCGGTTTCTTCGCCCGAATTGCACTCTTCGTCCGCCAGGTCATTGGTGAACTGAAGAAGGTCGTTGCTCCAACCCGCAAGGAACTGATCAATTACACGCTCGTGGTGCTGGTGTTCGTGGCCATCATGATGCTCATCGTCACTCTGCTGGATCTGGCTTTCGGCACGGGAGTCAGCTGGGTCTTCGGTGGGTCAGGCGCTACGGACCGCTAAGCGGATCTGTCCGCAAACTGTGTGAAATTCCTTGGTAATTCAGGGATTTTGCGGGGTTTGCGGAATTGAGCCATTTAAATAGGCATGTTAGGCAATGAGGAAGCAGGAGACCAAGTGTCTGAGCAGGAGCTCGAGGTAAACGAGACTGAGCTGGGCGGATCCGCCGAGGACTCAGCCGACGCCACGGCAATTGTCGTGGAAGAGTCCGAGGTCGATTCTGCTGCGCCCGAATCTGCCGACGCCGACGATTCCGAAGAGGATTTCGAAGCTGATGTAGACGCCGAGTCTGACGACGCATCCGGTGATGTTGCCGATGAAGACGACGCTACGGAAGAGTCCGACGGCGACGAACTGGCAGCCGCTGCTGCAGCCGCCCCGGTCGATCCGGCTGAAGAGTTCAAGGGCAAGCTGCGCCGCCAGGAAGGTGACTGGTACGTCATCCACTCCTACGCCGGTTACGAGAACCGCGTGAAGGCCAACCTTGAGACCCGCATCCAGACCCTGGACATGGAAGATTACATCTTCGAAATCCAGGTGCCCATGGAAGAGGTCGTCGAGATCAAGAACGCGCAGCGCAAGGTCATCAACCGCGTGCGCATTCCCGGCTACGTCCTGGTCCGTATGGACCTGACCGACGCCTCCTGGGGCGCCGTTCGTCACACGCCGGGTGTCACCGGCTTCGTGGGTAACGCCCACAACCCTGTCCCGCTGCGGCTCGATGAGGTCTTCTCCATGCTCGCCCCGGTCTTCGAAGAAGAGCAGGCAGAGCAGGGCAAGCCCGTCAACAAGCAGAACCAGGCCCCCGTGGCCGTCGACTTCGAGGTCGGCGAGTCGGTCATCGTCAAGGAAGGTCCGTTCGAGACCCTCCCGGCTACGATCTCCGAGATCAAGCCCGAGTCCCAGACCCTGGTGGTTCTGGTCTCGATCTTCGAGCGCGAAACCCCGGTAACGCTCGCCTTCAACCAGGTCACCAAGATCTAGCTGATTCCAAAATTTCGCTCCAGTCCTGCCTGCTTAGCAGTTCGGGAGCGGCCGGCCGCCTCGCCATGGCGGCCACCAACCTGGGACGCGCTCCTGTGTCCCAGGAAGCTATTGAGAGAAGGACCCTACATTGGCTCCCAAGAAGAAGGTCACCGGCCTCATCAAGCTGCAGATCCAGGCAGGTGCCGCTAACCCGGCTCCGCCGATCGGTCCTGCGCTTGGCCAGCACGGTGTCAACATCATGGAATTCTGCAAGGCGTACAACGCTGCAACGGAATCCCAGCGCGGAAACGTTATCCCGGTTGAAATCACGGTCTACGAAGACCGTTCCTTCACCTTCATCACCAAGACCCCGCCGGCTGCAGAGCTCATCAAGAAGGCTGCAGGCGTCGCCAAGGGTTCGGCTACCCCGCACACCGTCAAGGTTGCCAAGCTGACCCAGGCACAGGTTGAGGAAATTGCTTCCACCAAGATGGAAGACCTCAACGCCAACGACATCAAGGCTGCTGCCCTGATCATCGCAGGCACCGCCCGCTCCATGGGCATCACCGTAGAAGGCTAGTAACCTTCGAAGGCCCTTGTGGCCTTCACCCGCCGGGCAACCGGCATCTGAAACATTGAAATGTCGCAGGATCCTTGCCGGATCCTCGGCTTGTGGCAGGGCCCAGCGCGGTCCGCAGACCACAACTGCACAAGGAGAAATAGCAGCATGGCAAAGCGCAGCAAAGCATATGAGGCAGCCGTAGCCAAGATCGAGGCAGACAAGGTCTACGCCCCGATCGAGGCCATCACCCTCGCGAAGGACACCAATCCTTCCAAGTTCGACGCAACCGTTGAGGTCGCTTTCCGTTTGGGCGTTGACCCGCGTAAGGCTGACCAGATGGTTCGTGGCACCGTCAACCTGCCCCACGGCACCGGTAAGACCGCCCGCGTCCTCGTTTTCGCAACCGGCGACAAAGCTGAAGCAGCAATCGCTGCCGGCGCTGACTTCGTTGGTTCCGATGACCTGATCGAAAAGATCGCAGCCGGCTGGACCGACTTCGATGCCGCAGTGGCAACACCTGACCTCATGGGCAAGGTTGGCCGTCTGGGCAAGGTCCTCGGTCCGCGTAACCTGATGCCGAACCCGAAGACCGGTACGGTTACCCCGGATGTCACCAAGGCTGTCAACGACATCAAGGGTGGCAAGATCGACTTCCGCGTCGACAAGCACTCCAACCTGCACTTCATCATCGGCAAGGTGTCTTTCGACGTCAACAAGCTCGCTGAGAACTACGCAGCTGCACTGGAAGAGGTTCTTCGTTTGAAGCCGTCCGCTTCCAAGGGCCGCTACATCCAGAAGGCTACCGTTGCCACCACGTTCGGTCCGGGCATCACCGTTGACCCGAACGTCACCAAGGTCCTCGTCGACGCGTAAGCTTCGCGGGCACTTGCTCTGATAAAAGGACCGTCCGGCTCTGCCGGGCGGTCCTTTTTCTTGCCCTCTCCCTGTTCACCGGCAGTGGTGCGCCGTAGGATTTGGTGCGTGTCGTCGTCGTCGTACTCTCCCGCCCCTGCCGGGTTGTCCGTAGAGCGGATTCCGGTTCCGACAAGCCCCGACGCGACGGAGGCGCCCGATTTTCGCGCCTTCCATGATCTGGACGTTGCCCATCACCTGGATCTCTGGGGAGACCTGGACCGTTGCTCCACTCTGGCCGAAGCTGTCCTCTTCTGGCAGGGCAATGCCTATGAAGAGCGGCACGTCTTCCTGGCGCGCCTCGACGCTGTGGTGGTGGGCCGCGGCACGCTGACATTGCCGTTGAGCGAAAACACCACGACGGCGGGTGTGGACGTCCTGGTGGACGCCGGCTATCGCCGTCGCGGCATTGGGACAAGGATCCTCGAGGTGCTGGAAGGACTGGCCCGGGAACGGGGCCGTGTGTCCTTTGACGCGTTTTGCTCTGAGCCAATGCGGCTCATCGTCCCAGGAGCTGAGTTGCTGGAGGCAAAATCCGGTACGGGCGGCGTCCCGCTGGATACCGCCTCCACTGGCTTTGCCCTCCATCACGGCTATTCCCTGGAGCAGGTGGAAACCAACAGCACGCTGCCCCTGCCGGTGGGCGAAGAGCTCCTGCGGGAACTCGAAGAGCAGGCAACAAAGCTGGCGGCCGGGTACAGCGTGATCGGGTGGCAGAACCGCTGTCCTGATCAGCTCGTGGATGTGTTCGCCAGGCTCAAAAGCCTGATGAGTACGGAGGTGCCTATTGCAGGCCTGGGCTGGGAGGGCGAGGAGTGGGATGCCAACCGTGTCCGTGTGGAGGAGAACACCTGGCTGGCAGGTGGCGTTGCTTTCACGGCGGCTGTTGCCCGACACGATGCCACAGGTGAGTTGGCGGCCTACACCATCCTCACCCACCGCGAAGCCACGCCGGGCATGGTCTACCAAGAGGACACCTTGGTTGCTCCCGGACACCGCGGTCACCGCCTCGGCATGCTGGTCAAAATAGCCAATCTTCGCCGTGTTCAAACGTTGTGGCCGGACGCCACGTCGGTGATGACATGGAACGCCAATGAAAACCGGCATATGCTGGCCATAAATATCGCCTTGGGGTTCAAGCCTTCCGGCTTTGACGGCGAATGGCAGAAACGGCTGGAATGACTTTAGACGAGGCGAAGACCGTTCAAGTCGAGCAGCTCTGGGTGCCTGACACCGTGGACAGCCCCGACGCGACTGATTTCCTGGACGCCGTGGAAGTAGGGCGGCGGGTACGCATGGAGACCTGGGGGAGTGACGACCTCGCCTACACCCCCTTGGAAAAGCTGTTGGAGCTTTCTGATCCCTATGAGCGCCAGATTCTTTTGGTGGCAAAAGTAGAGGGCGTCATTGTGGGCACGGTGGACATCGCCCTCCCCTTGGCGGACAACCTTGACCTGGCGGAGTTCACCTTGGACATCCTTCCCGAGTTCCAAGGGCAGGGCGTCGGCCGTCAATTGCTGGAAGCCGCGGAGCAGCTCGCCCGGGCAGAAGGACGCACCATGGCCTTGGTGGATACCAACCATCCGGCAACGTCTCTCACCGAGATACCCGAGGACCAGTTGATCCCGGGCAGCGGTGCTGGTTTTGTGCCGGTGAGCAGCAGGGAGGTGGACTTCGCCAAGCGGGCTGGGTACACCCTTCAGCACATTGAACAGTTCAGCTCCTGCGTGCTGCCCCTGGATTCCAAACTGGTGGGGGATCTGCAGCTTGAAGCAGAAGAGGCCAACGGCGGCCGGTACACCTTGCACCATTGGACAGACCGTTGCCCCGAACACTGGCTGGAAGCCGTTGCCGCACTGGAGAACGCCGCCGGGGAAGTGGTGCGGGACGAGGGGGACGAGGACGCACCTGAAGTCGAAGCGAGCGGGATGGTTTTCGACGAAGCGGTTCTACGCGAAACCGAGAACGCCGCTTTGGCGCAGGGCCGGCGCACCGTGGTGACCGCCGTAGAGCATATTGAGAGCGGACGCCTGGTGGGCCTGACCACCATCAGTGTTCTTGCGCACCGCCAGGACGTGGTTTTCCAAGACGATACTTTGGTCCTGCAGGAGCATCGGGGCAACAAGCTTGGCTTGCTGATCAAGGTTGCCAACATGGAACGGCTGAGCGAGCAGTTCCCGGACGCCCGCGTCATCTATACATGGAATGCGCCGGAGAACAGGTACCTCCTGACTGTGAACAAGCAGTTGGGATTCACCACGGCAGGCGTCACTGGGCTGTGGCAGAAGGAACTTCCGGGCAGGTTGTCGGGAGCAACTTCGTCAGACTAGGCAGGGCCGATTTGGTTTGCCGAACACTCTCCCGTAACCTTGAATTACCAAAGACCGTCGGTTGATGGGAATCCACTCTTTCGAGCATGGCTCAATTCTGTAGCTGCGCCCCTGAGGCAAAAGTGAATTCCTTGACGAAGGACCCTGAACATAGGGCGGCCGGCGCAGGTGAACGAAGCAAGTCTCCACGGATAAAACTGTGTTGAGCCAAGCCCCGTGCATCTGCGCGGGGCGTTTTTTAGTTTTAGCTCTCGTGAGCGGGGACCCGGAAGACCGGCTTTATTCCCCGGAAGGAGGGTTATGACAACGCCTAGCAAGGTTTCCGCTGTTGCGGAGATCACCAACGATTTCAAGGAATCGAACGCGGCTGTCCTGACCGAATACCGCGGGCTCACTGTTGCACAGCTCAAGGAACTGCGTGTTGCGCTCGGCCAGGACACCAAGTTCTCGGTCGTCAAGAACACCCTGAGTGCCATTGCAGCCAAGGAAGCTGGAGTTGAAGCATTCAACGATCAGCTCGCCGGCCCTACTGCAATCGCCTTCATCAAGGGTGACGCTGTTGCTGCTGCCAAGAGCCTGACGGACTTTGCCAAGGCCAACAAGCAGCTGGTTATCAAGACCGGCGTCTTCGAAGGCAAGGCATTGGACGCAGCAGGAGTTGCCGCACTGGCAGCCCTCGAGTCCCGCGAGCTGCAGCTTGCACGTGTTGCTGGTGTCCTCAAGGCTCCCGCATCCGCTGCTGCACGCATCATCGACGCTCTGCGCCTCAAGCTTGAAGAAGAGGGCGGCGCATCTGCACCGGCCGCTGAAGAAGCTCCGGCCGCTGAAGAGGCTGCTGCTGAAGAGGTTGCGGCTCCGGCCGAAGCCGCTGAAGCTGCAACCGAAGAGAACTAAGTTCTCCCCTCAATCAAACTCTGGTGCATGGACCGGTTTAGCCCGGATCTGCGCCAACTAATGGAAGGACGCCACCATGGCGAAGCTCAGCAACGAAGAGCTCATTGAAGCTTTCAAGGAACTGACCATCATCGAGCTCTCCGAGTTCGTCAAGCTCTTCGAAGAGACCTTCGAAGTTACGGCTGCTGCTGTTGCAGTTGCTGGCCCCGCTGCCGGCGGTGCTGCTGAAGCTGCTGAAGAGAAGACCGAATTCGACGTCGTTCTCGAAGCTGCTGGCGACAAGAAGATCGCAGTGATCAAGGAAGTTCGCGCCATCACCTCCCTCGGCCTCAAGGAAGCCAAGGACCTGGTTGACAGCGCACCGAAGGCTGTTCTCGAAGGCGCCACCAAGGAAGCTGCCGAGAAGGCAAAGGCTCAGCTCGAAGAAGCTGGCGCTACGGTTACCCTCAAGTAACTCGTTTTGCTTGTGGAAGCCCCGTCCGGTTCGCCGGGCGGGGCTTCCTGCGTTTAACGCACCAACGTTTCGTGCACCCAAGTAGGTCGCAGATCAGGTCGTTCTGACAGCTCAGAACGACCTGATCTGCTACTCAGTTGGGTTCGCTGATGTCTGCTACTACCGCGCCCAGGGCTGCGGTGAGAGCGTCCGCGTCCACGAACGCGCTCCGTCCGTGTGCCCCGGCACCCATGGAAATGCGACGCCCGGTAATGGTGGCATCGGCATACACAGGCCAAGCGGTGGTGCTGCCCAGCGGAGTGATGGTGCCACGTTCATAGCCGGTGGCGGCCAGGGCAACGTCGGCGTGGGGGAGCGAGAGCTTATTGACGCCCACTAACGCACGCAGCTTGGGCCACGAGATCTGGCGATCCCCGGGAATGAGCGCGAACAAGAAGCTTCCGTCGCGGTGCTTGACCACCAATGACTTCACGATGTCTGCCGGGCTGATGCCCAAGATGCCGGCCGCTTCTTCCAGGCTCCGCGCAGCAGGACGCTCGACGACGTCTACGTCCAGTCCGCGCGCGGCGGCGTCAGACAGGAATCGCTCGGCTCCGTCGGTCATAGCTTCAGTCATGCTCACTCCTTTTAGTCGCGGTCCTTCTAGTCGCGGTACAGGAGGAGGGCTTCACCCTGACCTCCACCTCCGCAGAGGGAGACAGCCGCTTTGCCGGTTCCCCTGCGCTTGAGTTCGTGCGCGGCGTGCAACGCGAGCCGTGCTCCGGACGCCCCAATGGGATGGCCCAACGCGATGGCGCCGCCATGGATATTGCACTTCTCCAGGGGGTAGTGGAGATCCTTGAGGGACTGCACGGCCACTGAGCCGAAGGCCTCGTTGATTTCGATGAAGTCAAGGTCCTCCGCCGTCCACCCCGCACGTTTCAAGGCCTGTGCAATGGCGTTCGACGGCTGGGAATGAAGCGAGTTGTCAGGTCCAGCAACCTGTCCGGGCTTTCCAACAACAGCTAGGTAGTCCAGCCCGTTGTCCTTGGCGAACCGGCGGCTGGTCAGCACCAGTGCGGAGGCGCCGTCGGACAGGGGAGAGGAGTTGCCGGCCGTGATGGTGCCATCGGTGGCGAACGCCGCCTTGAGCGGTGCCAGTGTTTCCAACGAGGTGTTGGGCCTGACGCCTTCATCAGTGGTGAGCACCAGGGGATCGCCCTTGCGCTGCTTGACGCGTACCGGAGCGATTTCGACGTCGAAGGTGCCGTCTGCGATGGCGGCAGCGGCGCGCTGGTGGGAAGCCGCGGCAATTTCGTCCTGGGCCTTGCGGTCAATGCCGAGGGTGACGTTCTTCGTTTCGGTGGACAAGCCCATGGACTGTCCGTCGAAGGCGTCGGTGAGGCCATCGTGGGCGGCGACGTCCAGTGCTTGGATGGCTCCGTACGTCCAGCCTTGGCGGGACCCGGGGAGGAGGTGGGGGGCCCTGGTCATGGATTCCTGTCCACCGGCAACAACTACTGTGGCATCACCGCTGCGGATCATGCGGGCGGCATCTATGACCGCGGTGAGCCCGGAGAGGCAGACCTTGTTGATGGTAACGGCAGGGATGTTCCATCCAACACCGGCGGCGATGGCGCTTTGCCGGGCCGGATTTTGACCCGTCCCGGCCTGAAGCACCTGGCCCATGATGACGGCGTCCACCTGGTCGGCTTTGACCCCGCTGGCCGCCAAAGCGGCGGTTATGGCGTGAGCGCCAAGGTCGACGGCGGTGAATCCCGCCAATTGTCCGTTGAGCCGACCCTGTGGGGTGCGGGAAGCAGCAAGGATGACAACGTCATTGTCGTCAGCGGAGTTGGTCATGGTCTCTCTTCCGATCCGGGAGTGGTGTAGCAAGGCTATCGCGGAGCGAGCTACGGCCAACCACTTCAACAATTGTGCCGTTGGTCCCATTCCTTGGCCGGTCTTCCCGCATTTGCGCGGATTTACCCGGGCATTGGTGCCTGCAGCAACCGTGCTTGCAATCACGGACGATCTGGGGTAGACAGAAAGGCTGCATTGGCGTATCGTAGATATTTGCGTCTTCCCTGTTAACCTTCAGCCTTCATATAGCGGTGGGCTTTACCTCTCAGCTGCGTCCTTGACGTGCCGTTCCTACAACGTGCACTGTCATAAGCGGACTGGGTCCGGGTCATATAGCGGAACCGGAACAAGTATTCTGCGGAGCACTCTGCAGTATGCAAACGGGGGAGATCTGAAAACGCCTGAAGGTCTGTGGAAGGATCCCTCTTGGTCGCCTCGAGCACCTCTAATAACGAAACCGCTAACACGGCAAGCACCGATGGTGCCACCCGCCGCCTCTCATTCGCAAAGATTCACGAACCCCTTGATGTTCCGAATCTTCTCGCCCTGCAAACTGACAGCTTTGACTGGCTGGTCGGAAACGAACGCTGGCAGGCGCGGGTAGCGAAGGCTGTCGAGGAGGGCGACCTCAGCGTCGCCACCAGCTCCGGACTTGCCGACATCTTCGAAGAGATCTCCCCCATCGAGGACTTCCAGGGCACCATGTCCCTGAGCTTCTCGGAGCCGGAGTTCGCTGACCCGAAGTACACCATGGCCGAATGCAAAGACCGTGACGCCACTTACTCGGCACCGCTGTATGTCAAGGCCGAGTTCATGAACAACAACACGGGCGAAATCAAGCAGCAGACCGTGTTCATGGGCGACTTCCCCCTCATGACTGAAAAGGGAACGTTCGTCGTCAACGGCACCGAGCGCGTCGTTGTCTCCCAGTTGGTCCGTTCACCGGGCGCCTACTTCGAGCGCACCGCTGACAAGACCAGTGACAAGGACATCTTCACTGCGAAGATCATCCCGTCCCGTGGTGCATGGTTTGAACTCGAAATCGACAAGCGCGATCAGGTCGGCGTTCGCCTCGACCGTAAGCGTAAGCAGTCGGTTACGGTTCTCTTGAAGGCCCTCGGCTGGACCGAAGGCCAGATCCTGGAAGAGTTCGGCCAGTACGACTCCATGCGTGCAACGCTGGAGAAGGACGCCACCGAAACCCGCGAAGACGCGCTTCTGGACATCTACCGCAAGCTGCGTCCGGGCGAGCCGCCCACAGTTGAGGCTGCCCAGTCCCTGCTGGACAACCTGTACTTCAACGCCAAGCGCTACGATCTTGCCAAGGTTGGCCGTTACAAGATCAACCGCAAGCTCGGCATCGACCGCTCCCTTGGTGACAAGGAAGCCTCGGTCCTGCACGTTGAAGACATCGTCGCCATGATCAAGTTCCTCGTTGCGCTTCACGCCGGCGAGAAGACCCTCATGGGCAAGCGCGACGGCGAAGACCACGAGCTCCGCGTTGACGTCGACGACATCGACCACTTCGGCAACCGTCGCATCCGCGCCGTGGGCGAACTGATCGAGAACCAGGTCCGCACCGGTCTTTCCCGTATGGAACGCGTCGTTCGCGAACGCATGACCACGCAGGACGTCGAGGCCATTACGCCGCAGACACTGATCAACATCCGTCCCGTTGTGGCAGCAATCAAGGAGTTCTTCGGAACATCCCAGCTGTCGCAGTTCATGGACCAGAACAACCCGCTTTCGGGTCTGACCCACAAGCGCCGCCTGTCGGCACTTGGCCCGGGTGGTCTGTCCCGTGACCGTGCAGGCATGGAAGTTCGAGACGTTCACCCGTCCCACTACGGACGTATGTGCCCCATCGAAACTCCTGAAGGCCCGAACATTGGTCTGATCGGCTCGCTGGCTTCCTACGGCCGCATCAACCCGTTCGGTTTCATCGAGACGCCGTACCGTCTGGTTGCCGAGGGCGTCGTTTCCGACGAGGTCCAGTACCTCACGGCTGACGACGAAGCCGAGGTCCTGATCGCACAGGCCAACGCTCCTCTGGACGCTGACAAGAAGTTCTCGGAAGAGACCGTCCTTGTCCGTGCCCGTGGTGGTGGAGGCGAGCCCGTTCTGGTTCCCGCTGCAGACGTTCAGTTCATGGACGTTTCCCCGCGCCAGATGGTTTCCGTGGCAACCGCCCTGATTCCGTTCCTTGAGCATGACGATGCCAACCGTGCACTCATGGGTGCCAACATGCAGCGCCAGGCCGTGCCGCTGGTCCGTTCCGAGGCTCCGTTCGTGGGCACCGGCATGGAGCGCGCAGCAGCCGTCGACGCCGGTGACGTTGTCATCGCGAAGAAGGCAGGTGTGGTTACCGAGGTTTCCGCTGAGCTCGTTGTGATGATCAACGACGACGGTACCGAGACCAACTACCGCATCAACAAGTTCGCCCGTTCCAACCAGGGCAACTGCTACAACCACCGCGTGCTGGTCAACGAAGGCCAGCGTCTGGAAGTTGGCGGCATCATCGCCGACGGTCCCGCAACGGACCAGGGTGAGCTTGCCCTCGGAAAGAACCTGCTCGTGGCATTCATGTCATGGGAAGGCCACAACTTCGAGGACGCCATCATCCTGTCCCAGCGCATCGTCGCTGAGGATGTACTTTCCTCCATCCACATCGAGGAGCACGAAATTGATGCCCGCGACACCAAGCTTGGTGCCGAGGAAATCACTCGTGACATCCCCAACGTGTCCGAGGAAGTCCTTGCAGGCCTGGACGAGCGCGGCATCATCCACATCGGTGCCGAGGTTGAAGCCGGAGACATCCTGGTCGGAAAGGTCACCCCTAAGGGTGAAACCGAACTGACCCCGGAAGAGCGCCTCCTCCGCGCCATCTTCGGTGAGAAGTCCCGCGAAGTCCGCGATACCTCCCTGAAGGTGCCCCACGGCGAGTCCGGTACGGTCATCGGCGTGCGCGTCTTCGACCGCGACAACGACGACGAACTGCCCCCGGGCGTGAACCAGCTGGTCCGCGTCTACGTTGCAGCAAAGCGTAAGATCACCGACGGCGACAAGCTCGCCGGCCGTCACGGCAACAAGGGTGTTATCTCCAAGATCCTTCCGATCGAGGACATGCCCTTCCTTGCAGACGGTACCCCGGTGGACATCGTCCTGAACCCGCTTGGTGTTCCGGGTCGAATGAACGTTGGCCAGGTCCTGGAAACCCACCTCGGTTGGGTTGCCAAGACCGGTTGGAAGATCGAAGGCGAGCCGGAGTGGGTCAAGAACCTGCCCAACCTGCCCCGTGAAACCGGCCAGACCACCGTTGCCACCCCGGTGTTCGATGGCGCCCGCGAAGAAGAGATCACGGGCCTGCTTGACTCCACCAACGTGACCCGCGACGGCGACCGCCTGATCGACTCCTCCGGCAAGACCCGTCTGTTTGACGGCCGCTCGGGCGAGCCGTTCCCGGACCCGATCTCCGTCGGCTACATGTACATCCTGAAGCTCCACCACTTGGTGGACGACAAGATCCACGCGCGCTCCACCGGCCCGTACTCCATGATCACGCAGCAGCCGCTGGGTGGTAAGGCTCAGTTCGGTGGCCAGCGCTTCGGTGAAATGGAAGTGTGGGCGCTCGAAGCTTACGGTGCCGCTTACACCCTTCAGGAACTCCTCACGATCAAGTCGGATGACATCCATGGTCGTGTGAAGGTCTACGAAGCCATCGTCAAGGGCGAGAACATCCCTGAGCCTGGCGTTCCCGAGTCCTTCAAGGTCTTGATCAAGGAAATGCAGTCGTTGTGCCTGAACGTGGAAGTTCTTTCCACCGACGGAACCACGATCGAAATGCGTGACTCTGATGACGCAGTCTTCACGGCTGCGGAAGAACTGGGCATCGATCTGTCTCGTGCAGAGCCCAGTTCCGTAGAAGAGGTCTAGCAGCTGTTCCGGCGGACAGCCTCAACGTCTGTCCGTCGGAACGGCTCCCTCTTCCCGTAACCAAGACTTCAGAATTTAGAGAACAAGAGAGAACAGGGACCATATGTCCAGCGAATCCTCCTTCGGCCTCATGCAGATCGGCCTCGCCACCGCGGAAGACATCCGCGGATGGTCTTACGGTGAGGTCAAGAAGCCGGAAACCATCAACTACCGCACGCTCAAGCCCGAGAAGGACGGCCTCTTCTGCGAGAAGATCTTCGGCCCGTCCCGCGACTGGGAATGCTACTGCGGTAAGTACAAGCGCGTCCGCTTCAAGGGCATCATCTGCGAGCGTTGTGGCGTTGAAGTCACCCGCGCCAAGGTGCGCCGTGAGCGCATGGGCCACATTGAGCTGGCCGCGCCTGTAACCCACATCTGGTACTTCAAGGGCGTTCCTTCGCGCTTGGGCTACCTTTTGGACCTGGCACCGAAGGACCTTGAGAAGGTCATCTACTTCGCTGCCTACATGATCACCAGCGTTGACACGGAAAGCCGTCACGCCGAACTGCCGAACCTCCAGGTTGAGCACGACCTCGAGAAGAAGCAGATGGTTGACAACCGCGACAGCGACATCGCCACGATCGCCCGCGACCTTGAAGACGAGCTTGCCCGTCTTGAAGGCGAAGGCGCCAAGGCTGCCGACAAGAAGAAGGCCCGCGACTCTGCTGACCGCCAGATGGCGAACGTCCGCAAGCGTGCCGACGCCGACATCGAGCGCCTTGAGCAGGTTTGGGACCGCTTCAAGAACCTCAAGGTTGCTGACCTTGAAGGTGACGAAGGCCTTTACCGCGAACTCCGCGACCGCTACGGCCTGTACTTCGAAGGCTCCATGGGTGCCGAAGCGATCAAGAAGCGCCTTGAGACCTTCGACATGCAGGCTGAGGCTGAGTCCCTGCGCGACACCATCCAGAACGGCAAGGGCCAGCGTAAGACGCGCGCCCTGAAGCGCCTGAAGGTTGTCAACGCGTTCCTGACCACCAACAACAGCCCGCTCGGCATGGTTCTCGACGCCGTCCCGGTGATCCCGCCGGAACTGCGCCCGATGGTCCAGTTGGACGGTGGCCGCTTTGCGACCTCCGACCTCAACGACCTCTACCGTCGTGTGATCAACCGCAACAACCGTCTCAAGCGCCTGCTTGACCTCGGTGCTCCGGAGATCATCGTCAACAACGAGAAGCGCATGCTTCAGGAAGCTGTTGACAGCCTCTTCGACAACGGCCGTCGCGGCCGTCCCGTCACGGGTCCGGGCAACCGTCCGCTGAAGTCCCTGAGCGACATGCTCAAGGGCAAGCAGGGTCGTTTCCGTCAGAACCTCCTCGGCAAGCGTGTCGACTACTCCGGCCGTTCGGTCATCGTCGTCGGCCCGCAGTTGAAGCTGCACCAGTGTGGTCTGCCTAAGCAGATGGCCCTGGAGCTCTTCAAGCCGTTCGTGATGAAGCGCCTGGTTGACCTCAACCACGCACAGAACATCAAGTCGGCAAAGCGCATGGTTGAGCGTTACCGTCCGCAGGTTTGGGACGTGCTGGAAGAGATCATCACCGAACACCCGGTGCTGCTCAACCGTGCACCCACCCTGCACCGTCTCGGCATCCAGGCCTTCGAACCGCAGCTTGTGGAAGGCAAGGCAATCCAGCTTCACCCGCTGGTTTGTGGCGCCTTCAACGCTGACTTCGACGGCGACCAGATGGCAGTCCACCTGCCGCTGAGCCCGGAAGCCCAGGCCGAAGCCCGCATCCTGATGCTGTCCTCGAACAACATCCTGAAGCCGTCCGATGGCCGTCCGGTGACCCTGCCTTCGCAGGATATGATCATCGGCCTGTACCACCTGACAACCAAGCGCGTCGGTTCTGCCGGCGAAGGCCGTATCTTCTCCTCGGTTTCGGAAGCAATCATGGCGTACGACGCCCGTGACCTGCACCTGAACTCCCAGGTCAAGATCCGCCTGGACGACTTCGTTCCTTACGCAGGCTGGGAAGCTCCGGAAGGTTGGGAGCCCGGTCAGACTGCTCTCGTTGAAACCTCCCTGGGTCAGGTCATCTTCAACCAGACGCTGCCCGAGGATTACCCGTGGGTTGAGGCTGTTGCTGACAAGGGCGAACTGTCCCGGATCGTCAACGACCTCGCAGAGCGCTACCCGAAGGTTGTTACCGCGGCAACGCTGGATAACCTGAAGGATGCCGGTTTCTACTGGGCCACCCGTTCGGGTGTCACGGTTGCCATCTCCGACATCGAGGTGCCTACTTCCAAGCCCGCCATCCTGGCTGGTTACGAGAACATGGCCGCCAAGATCCAGGGCCAGTACGACAAGGGCCTGATCGACGACGACGAGCGTCGCCAGGAACTGATCGAAATCTGGAACAAGGCAACCAACGAAATCGCCCAGGCGATGCGCGACAGCCTGTCCCCGATGAACACCATCAACCGCATGGTGTCCTCCGGTGCACGTGGTAACTGGATGCAGGTCCGCCAGATCGCGGGTATCCGTGGTCTTGTGGCCAACCCGAAGGGTGAGATCATTCCTCGCCCCATCAAGTCCTCCTACCGCGAGGGCCTGTCGGTGCTGGAATACTTCATCGCCACGCACGGTGCCCGTAAGGGTCTGGCCGATACCGCTCTCCGTACCGCCAACTCGGGTTACTTGACCCGTCGTCTGGTGGACGTTTCGCAGGACGTCATCGTCCGCGAAGAGGACTGTGGTACCGAACGCGGTCTGGTCACCCCGATCGCCGTGCCGGATTCCAACGGTGAGCTCGTCCTGGACGAGAACGTCGAGAACAGCGCCTACGCACGTACGCTGGCTGTCGACGTCGTCGATGCCCAGGGCAACGTCCTGGCTGCCGGCGGCACCGACTGCGGCGACGTCGTTATCGACCAGCTGTTGGCTGCAGGCATCACTGAGGTCAAGGTCCGCTCTGTACTCACGTGTGAGTCCAAGGTCGGCACCTGTGCACTCTGCTACGGCCGTTCGCTGGCCACTGGCAAGACCGTGGACATCGGCGAGGCCGTGGGCATCATTGCCGCACAGTCCATCGGTGAGCCCGGTACCCAGCTGACCATGCGTACGTTCCACACCGGTGGTGCAGTTTCCGCCGGTGGTGGCGACGACATCACCCAGGGTCTGCCCCGTATCCAGGAGCTCTTCGAAGCCCGCACTCCGAAGGGTGTGGCACCGATTGCTGAAGCAGCCGGTCGCATCACCATCGAAGAGTCCGAGCGCCAGATGCGCCTGGTCATCACTCCGGACGATGGTTCCGAAGAGATTGCCTACCCGGTGCTGCGCCGTTCACGTCTCCTCATCGAAGATGGCGATCATGTCAGCGTCGGCCAGAAGCTGATCAACGGTCCGGTGGACCCGAAGCAGGTTCTGCGCATCATGGGCCCCCGTGCCGCGCAGAAGTTCCTTGTGGACGAGGTTCAGGGCGTTTACCGCAGCCAGGGTATTGGTATCCACGACAAGCACGTCGAGGTTATCGTCCGCCAGATGCTGCGCCGCGTGACCGTCATCGAATCCGGCGACTCCGACCTGCTCCCCGGTGAGCTTGCAGAGCGCGCCCGCTTCGAGGACGAGAACCGCCGCGTCGTATCCGAGGGCAAGTCCCCGGCTTCGGGTCGTCCGGAACTCATGGGTATCACCAAGGCTTCCTTGGCTACCGAGTCCTGGCTGTCGGCAGCTTCCTTCCAGGAAACCACCCGCGTCCTGACGCAGGCGGCCATGGAAGGCAAGAGCGATCCTCTGCTCGGCCTCAAGGAAAACGTCATCATCGGTAAGCTCATCCCGGCTGGTACGGGTCTGCCCCGCTACACAGAGGTCACTGTGGAGCCGACGGAAGAAGCAAAGGCAAGCCTGTTCACGGGTCCCAGCGCTTTCACCGACTTCTCCTATGACGCCCTGGGTGGCGACGGCGCTCCCGAGTTCCACGCCATCCCGTTGGATGACTACGATCTCGGCAACGACTTCCGCTGACGCGTAAGGTGAAGCTGTAAGGTCAGGCCCCGCACTTTCGAGTGCGGGGCCTGACCCGTTAACGCCCTCTTGCGAGGAAACCCGGGGGAGGGGAGGCCGACGGCGGCAGTCGGCTTCCGCCGTCGACCTCCTTACACCCGATTAAGGCCCTAGATCAAGCCGTGCTAGACTTTTGGTAATTGTTCTGTGTGGCAGTGGATGAAGGCCGCCGCAGCATCATTTTGGTTTTGTTCTCATGGTGCTGGGTGGAGCCTGTTTCCGGGTTGCGGGCAACATGCGCAACGAATGCCGCACTTTTGCACGCCTACCGGAGTTTCGGCCGGCTGCACGAGCAACGCCAAAGTTCCCACGTTTACCCAGGCTGGCGCCTGTGTGTGGGGGCAGAGATCAAACAACGGAGAACACGAAAGTGCCTACGATTAACCAGCTGGTCCGCAAGGGCCGCACGCCGAAGGTCTCCAAGACCAAGGCTCCCGCGCTGAAGGGCAGCCCGATGCGCCGCGGTGTTTGCACCCGCGTTTACACCACCACCCCCAAGAAGCCGAACTCGGCTCTCCGTAAGGTGGCACGTGTGCGCCTCAACGGTGGCGTGGAAGTTACCGCCTACATCCCCGGTGTTGGCCACAACCTCCAGGAGCACTCCATCGTGCTCGTCCGTGGTGGTCGTGTTAAGGACCTTCCGGGTGTCCGCTACAAGATCGTCCGCGGCGCACTTGACACCCAGGGTGTAAAGAACCGCAAGCAGGCTCGCAGCCGTTACGGCGCAAAGATGGAGAAGAAGTAATATGCCTCGCAAGGGTCCGGCCCCGAAGCGGCCGCTAGTTTCCGATCCCGTTTACGGCTCCCCGTTGGTCACGCAGCTGATCAACAAGGTTCTTGTTGACGGCAAGAAGTCCACCGCAGAGCGCATCGTTTACGGCGCACTCGAAGGTGCACGTGCCAAGTCCGGCGGCGACCCCGTTGCCGCTCTCAAGAAGGCCATGGACAACGTCAAGCCTTCGCTCGAGGTGCGTTCACGCCGTGTTGGTGGCGCTACCTACCAGGTTCCGGTTGAGGTCAAGCCGGGTCGCTCCACCGCTCTCGCTCTGCGTTGGCTCGTGGGCTACTCCAAGGCCCGCCGGGAGAAGACCATGACCGAGCGCCTCCAGAACGAAATCCTGGATGCCTCCAATGGTCTTGGTGCCGCTGTGAAGCGTCGCGAAGACACCCACAAGATGGCCGAGTCCAACAAGGCCTTCGCACACTACCGCTGGTAAAAACTTTCCGGACGCCGCCGGCTCACTGAGCCGGCGGCGAACGTGTAGTCCATCCGAAAGGGAGACCCCGTGGCACAGGACGTGCTTACCGACCTTAATAAGGTCCGCAACATCGGCATCATGGCCCACATCGATGCCGGCAAGACCACCACTACCGAGCGCATCCTGTTCTACACGGGTGTGAACCACAAGATCGGCGAAACGCACGACGGCGCTTCGACGACTGACTGGATGGAACAGGAAAAGGAACGCGGCATCACCATCACGTCTGCCGCCGTGACTTGCTTCTGGGACAAGAACCAGATCAACATCATTGACACCCCGGGCCACGTTGACTTCACGGTTGAGGTTGAGCGCTCCTTGCGCGTCCTCGACGGTGCAGTTGCAGTGTTCGACGGCAAGGAAGGCGTGGAGCCGCAGTCCGAGACTGTTTGGCGCCAGGCTGACAAGTACAACGTTCCGCGTATCTGCTTCGTCAACAAGATGGACAAGCTGGGTGCTGACTTCTACTTCACCGTAGACACCATCATCTCCCGCCTTGGTGCCAAGCCGTTGGTTATGCAGCTCCCCATCGGCGCTGAGAACGACTTCATCGGTGTTGTTGACCTCCTCGAAATGCGCGCCCTGGTTTGGCCTGGCGACGCAAAGGGTGACGTCACCATGGGCGCTTCCTACGAAGTGCAGGAAATCCCGGCGGACCTCCAGGCCAAGGCCGAAGAGTACCGTGCACAGCTCGTTGAGACTGTGGCCGAGGCTTCCGAAGAGCTCATGGAGAAGTACCTCGAAGGTGAAGAACTCACCCTCGAAGAGATCAAAGCCGGCATCCGCAAGATGACCATCAACTCTGAGCTCTACCCGGTCTTCTGTGGTTCTGCCTTCAAGAACCGCGGTGTCCAGCCGATGCTTGACGCTGTTGTTGACTTCCTGCCGAACCCGCTCGACGTCCCGCCGATGATCGGTCACGATCCCCGCGACGAAGAGAAGGAACTCACCCGCAAGCCGTCTGCAGACGAGCCGTTCTCGGCCCTCGCCTTCAAGATTGCTGCGCACCCGTTCTTCGGTCAGCTGACCTTCGTCCGCGTGTACTCCGGTCACGTTGAGGCAGGCGCCCAGGTGGTCAACTCCACCAAGGGCAAGAAGGAACGCATCGGCAAGCTGTTCCAGATGCACGCCAACAAGGAAATGCCTGTTGAGGGCGCTACCGCCGGCCACATCTACGCAGCCATCGGTCTGAAGGACACCACCACGGGCGACACCCTGTGTGATGCCAACAACCAGATCGTCCTCGAGTCCATGAGCTTCCCGGAGCCCGTGATCTCTGTTGCGATCGAGCCCAACACCAAGGGTGACCAGGAGAAGCTCTCCACGGCCATCCAGAAGCTCTCCGCTGAGGACCCGACCTTCCAGGTCTCCCTCAACGAAGACACGGGCCAGACCATCATCGCCGGCATGGGCGAGCTCCACCTGGACATCCTGGTGGACCGCATGCGCCGCGAATTCAAGGTCGAGGCAAACGTTGGCAAGCCGCAGGTTGCTTACCGCGAAACCATCAAGCGCGCCGTCGAGCGCCTTGACTACACGCACAAGAAGCAGACCGGTGGTTCGGGTCAGTTCGCAAAGATCCAGATTGCGATCGAGCCAATGGACACCGCTTCCGGCGAGCTGTACGCGTTCGAAAACAAGGTCACTGGTGGCCGTGTTCCGCGCGAATACATCCCGTCCGTTGACGCTGGTATCCAGGATGCACTGAACGACGGCGTCCTGGCCGGTTACCCGGTTGTCGGCATCAAGGCCACGCTGATTGATGGCGCGTCCCACGATGTTGACTCCTCGGAAATGGCGTTCAAGATCGCCGGACGTATGGCTTTCAAGGAAGCTGCACGCAAGGCGAACCCTGTTCTGCTTGAACCGCTGATGGATGTTGAGGTCCGCACACCTGAGGAATACATGGGTGATGTTATCGGTGACCTGAACGCCCGTCGTGGCCAGATGCAGTCCATGGAAGACGCAGCAGGTGTGAAGGTTATCCGTGCACACGTTCCGCTGTCCGGCATGTTCGGCTACATCGGTGACCTCCGGTCCAAGACCCAGGGTCGCGCTGTGTACTCCATGACGTTCAACAGCTACGCGGAGGTCCCCAAGGCAGTAGCCGACGAGATCATCCAGAAAACCCGCGGCGAGTAATCTCCCGGTAACGGATGCAATTCCGGTATCGGGAAGGCATCTGAGCGCTTGAGGCGGGGCTGCGGCGAGAGCTGCAGCCCGGCCCCTGCGCAAACAGGCTCGAGGAACTACCATTGGTTCCTGAATCTGCAATTTCACCAAAACCAAGCCCCCAAGTAGACTTGCTAAAGTTTCTGCCGCGAAAAGCGCGGCCGAGGAGCACTTCACTTGAAATCGTTCTAGGAGGAACCTGTGGCAAAGGCAAAGTTCGAGCGGACTAAGCCGCACGTCAACATCGGCACCATTGGTCACGTTGACCACGGTAAGACGACGCTGACTGCCGCCATTTCCAAGGTGCTGTACGACCAGTACCCGGATCTCAACGAGCAGCGCGACTTCGCGTCGATCGACTCTGCTCCGGAAGAGCGCCAGCGCGGTATTACCATCAACATCTCCCACGTGGAGTACCAGACCGAGAAGCGCCACTACGCACACGTAGACGCCCCGGGTCACGCTGACTACATCAAGAACATGATCACCGGTGCTGCCCAGATGGACGGCGCAATCCTCGTGGTTGCTGCAACCGATGGTCCGATGGCTCAGACCCGTGAGCACGTTCTGCTCGCCCGCCAGGTTGGTGTTCCCTACCTGCTGGTCGCACTGAACAAGTCCGACATGGTTGATGACGAAGAACTCCTCGACCTCGTCGAAATGGAAGTTCGTGAGCTCCTGAGCTCGCAGGGCTTCGATGGCGATGAGGCTCCGGTTGTTCGCGTTTCCGGTCTCAAGGCTCTGGAAGGCGACCCGGTTTGGGTCAAGTCCGTCCAGGACCTGATGGCAGCAGTCGACGAGTCCGTTCCGGACCCCGTACGTGACCGCGACAAGCCGTTCCTGATGCCGATCGAAGACGTCTTCACGATCACCGGTCGTGGCACCGTTGTTACGGGCCGCGCCGAGCGTGGAACCCTCGCCATCAACTCCGAGGTCGAGATCGTTGGCATCCGCCCGATCCAGAAGACCACGGTCACCGGTATCGAGATGTTCCACAAGCAGCTCGACGAAGCATGGGCCGGCGAGAACTGTGGCCTCCTGCTCCGCGGTCTGAAGCGCGACGATGTCGAGCGTGGCCAGGTTGTCGTCAAGCCGGGTTCCATCACCCCGCACACCGACTTCGAGGCTAACGTCTACATCCTTTCCAAGGACGAAGGCGGACGTCACAACCCGTTCTACTCCAACTACCGCCCGCAGTTCTACTTCCGTACCACGGACGTAACCGGCGTTATCACCCTGCCGGAAGGCACGGAAATGGTTATGCCTGGCGACAACACTGAGATGACCGTTGCGCTCATCCAGCCGATCGCTATGGAAGAGGGCCTCGGCTTCGCTATCCGCGAAGGCGGCCGCACCGTTGGTTCGGGACGTGTCACCAGCATCATCAAGTAGTCTCTACTTGTAGATCGGTGATACTCCGGCCCAGCCGGTAGTTAGCTAAAAAGAACCCCACCGCTACGGCGGTGGGGTTCTTTTTGCTACAGTTACTCTATCGAATGGATAAAGGCCGTGCACTCACTGCGTCCGGCGAAACCAAGGAGCTTCCATGACTGCATTCCTCATACTGCTGCTCCTCGTCATCGTGGGCGGGGTTGGCTTTGCAGTCGGGTTGGCGAAGGGGCGACGCGGGACTGCCCACCACCCTTCTGCTGAGCGGGACCAAGCAGCCTCCTACCAGTCGGGTTTTCTTGCCGGCCACCTGGCTGGGTGGCGGGACGCTGAGGCCAAGCAGCATCACGGTGACCAGGCAGCTGCCCGAACCGTCACTCCTGCCCGGGTGAGCCCACCGCCCAGCCAGCCGTACATCCAGTCGCCCGTGCAACCTCCGGCGCCGCCCATGACGCCCCCACCGACTCTCCGCAACCCGGCGCCGCCACGGGCGCAGGCGTTCCGGCCGCCTGCGCAACCCGCGGCCCGGCCGGCCGCGCAGCCTGCGGCGCAGCAACAGGCTGCCTTCCAGATGCCGCAGCCCCCGGTGGTGCGCGAGACCCCTGAGGCCGCCGCGGCGCGCAAGGAGAAGCGCGACCAGCAGAACATCAACGTCACGCTCTACGTTGCCAGTCTCCTCTTGGTTGCTGCCGGTGCGTTGTTCGTGGGCACGAGCCTTCCGGCCCTCTTCCGTTTTGTGGGCATCTGGTTTATTACTGCACTGTTCTACGTTGCGGGCATGGTCATCCACTCGCGCGTTCCCCGCCTGCGACCGGCTGCCGTTGCCTTCGTCGGAACCGGGCTGGCGCTCGTTCCGGTCACAGGGCTGGCCATGTACAACTTTGTGCTCCACAACGGACCCGCGGCGTGGCTGGTCACCTCGTTGCTGGGCACAGCAGTTTACGCATACACCGCTGTCCGGTTGGATAACAAAGTCCTGGCCTTCCTGTCCCTCAGTTTCGTCGTCTCGACTGCGTGGTCCGGAGTTTCCGTTCTTGGGGGCGCCCTGGTCTGGTACTTCACGGCCCTCATCGGGGTGGCAGTTCTCCTGACGGTGGTCTCCCTGCTGCGGCCCAAGTGGCTTCCTCCGCTGTACGTCCGCCCCCTCATGGTGCTGCATCCCGCTTTGGTACCCGTTGTGGCCGCTGCCGTAACCTTCACGCCGCACCTTTTGTCCAAGGGGGAGTACGCCTTGGTCATGCTGATGTGCGGCGTCTATTTCGCCGTGATGTTCTTTGTGCCGCAGGCCCGGTACAGGGTGCAGCATCTCTACGCTGCGCGGGCCGCGTTGACGCTCGCTTTGCTGGGGGTGGTGTGGGATGTCACCGCAAATGTGAGCACGGTGTTGTTGGCTGCAGTAATCTGCCTTGGAGTCCAGTCCCTGGGGGTTGCCTTCGGTGGCAGGAAGCTCTTGCCTCGTTTCTGGTGGAATGACGCAGTGTCCTGTCTGGCGTTGCAGCTGATCATCTCGGCTATCCTCACCGTGGTACTTGAGTTCAGGCCGTTCGATCTTCCCAACTATGTTCCTCTCGCCTTGACCATGCTGACTGCCATGGTGATTGGGTGGAAACTGGGGCGCGGAACGGAGTTTGCCCCGGCCGCTGTGCTGGGGGTGGCTGGTGCGCTGGGTGGACTGTTGGGTGCATGGCCCGTCTCGGTACTCCTGACAACAGCCGCGCTCTACTGGTTCCTGCGGGCGTTGCTCACGCCTACCGCTTTCCGGCAATATTTGATTCTGGCTGGCCGGATCGCCCTTACCCTGGCTGTGCCCATGGGTGTGGCTGGCGCGTTGACAGGAAATCCGGACAGGACTTCCTACGCTCTGGCAGGTTTCGTGGCAGCAGCAGCTGCGCAGCAACTTGCCAGCGCCGGCTTAGCACGCGGGGGAGTCCGGCTGTTGGCCCCGCAGGCTACAGTGGCTGGCTTCGGTGCCGCCGCGGTGGCAGGCCTTCTTGTCCTGCCGATATTTGAGGTGACCGCAGGGCGCCCGGTTGTTGCCGCAGCTGTACTCCTTGTGTTGACGGCAAGCTTGGCCTCGGGCTTCCTCATGTTTCCGCCCGCTCGTCAGGACGCAGGCGCGGGGAGTGTGTGGCGCCTAACGGTGGCTGAAGCGATAGCACCCACCACTGCAGTCATCGCTGTCGGCGTGGCGGCAGCTTTCGTGTCATGGTCGTTGGGAAACGGCGTCCTTCTGGCATTGCTTGCCTACCTGGTGGTCACCGCCCTGAGGATCTCCCGGTCGTTCCACAGGCAATGCTATTGGTGGATGGCCCGGGCAGCCGGCACAGTGTTGGTGGCATCCGCCTACGGCGATGCGACACGGGATGGCTGGAGTGTTCGCCTCGCCGGTGAAATTCCCGCTACTGGACTGGTAGTGGTTATGGCTGCTGCGTTCCAGCTGGTCCTGCCCCTCCTTGCCAGTAGTCGACGCCGGTTCCCCCGGGCCTCTGTACTTGACGCCGGCGCTGTTCTTACCGTCATGGCCGCAGCCAGCACATCCTTTACTGTCGCCATTGCGTTGTCCGGGTTGAGCGGACGCGACAGCTGGCAGCCTGGGGTTGCGGCCGCAACAACTGCCCTTGCCGCCGTCTTGGCCAGCGCGATTCTGCGACGTCACTCCGTTGGTTGGATCTTTGCCCCCGCTGTTTTTGTCGTCCTCCTGGCCCTTCGCGTGGGGAACATCCGGGACGTCGAAATTTTGCTGGGCATCTTTGCTGCCTACAGCGGCTTCATGGTGGGCGCGGTTCGCCACCCCGTGATCCGTGGTTGCTACCTCTTGGCGGTCCGGGTGCTTACAGGCGCCTTCGTAGCGGTGGTAGTTGCCGATGTAACGGATTCCGCGGCAGCGGTATCCATCAGCGTGGCGCTGATGCTCGCCTTGCAGCATCTGCTGACTTTGCTCCTGCAAAGGCGGGGTGTTGACGTTGCCTTCCAGCAGGCCACAGTCCACGCCACTTTGGCTGCCCAACTCTTGCTGCCGTTCGCCTACTTGTTCGCGCGGGATTACGACGGCGGAGGCCGCTGGGTGGTGTTGCTTGAGTTGGTTCTGGTTACAGTTTCCGCAGCTGTTGCCTGGCGCATCCTTGGGGCACGCGCGTCCCGGTACTTCGGTACCGCTGCGATAGGGGCGGGCGTCATCGCCGCCGGGCCGGCACTTGTGTTCCCCCTATCAACCTGGCTGTATCAACCGCTGCTGGACAAATCCCAGGTCCCTGTTGTCCTGCTCGCCCTGGCAGTAGCCATGATTGTTGCCCGGGCCGTGTTCCGGCCGGAGCCGGTAGAAGAGACTTCGGTTGCGGACGTCACGGAGCGTAGCTTCTGGTTCATCTCAGCCTTGGCGTTCACCCTTGTGGGTGGCGGTTTGACCTTGGGTATTTCCTCCTCCCTGACTGGACTCTCCATTGTGGTCCTTGCTGGTGTCTTGTTCGCTGCCTCGCACTTTGAGCGGCTTCCAGGTCTCTACGCGGCAGCTGCTCCGGCAGTGCTGATAGGGGCGGTTCCCGCCGTCGACGGTTTGCTGGAGGGGCTGCCTGCGGGCGTTTGGAGCAACTACGCCCCCTGGCTGATTGGCGGAGTCGGGACCGCGGTGCTCCTCTATTCCCTGAAGATGTTCGGCGGAGCGGCTATTAGGGGGAATGACTGGAGACGGAATTCCCTGGCCGCCACTGCGACCCTGGCGGTTGCAACAGCTGCAGCCGTGGGGTTGGGGCGAGACCAAACATCCATGCTGGGATTCGTCCTGGTGCTGGCAACCGGGGTCATGGTGGTGGTTGAGGTACCGCACGGCAAATGGCTGGCTGCTGAGCTTGCCGGGATTGTCTCTGTTGCAGCTCTTCAACGGGCGGTGCTGTTCGTGGACGGGGCCAGTCCTGATTTATTCTGGACCGCGCAGTGGTATGTGGCGGCCGGGGCCGTTATAGCAGGGCTGCGCTACGGTGACGGGCAGCGTGCGGAGGGTCTCCTTCGCCTGTGTATCACAGGCGGGTTGCTGTCCCTCATGTCTCTGGGGACCATCTTCAGCGGAACGTCTTCGCAGCAGTTCTACGTACTCGTGGCCCATGTTGTGCTTCTGGTGTCAGGCCTGCTTCTTGCTGAACGGGTAGTGGTGTGGTGGGGGGCCATTGCCGTCGCGCTGAGCATTATGTGGGCTCTGCGTTCTTATGCTTTTGCCATGCTTGCCCTCGTTGCGTTGGGGCTGATCGTGCTGGCGGTGTGGCGTTTGAACCGGAAGCCGCCCAGCAATACCGGCGGGCCGGGCCAGGACGGTGATCCGAGCGGGGTCCCTCCAGTGCGGACCCGTGACGGAATCCGATAATGTTGCAGTCTACAAAGAGGAGCGCACCATGGAATTCCTGATTTTCCTGGCAGTCATTGCCGTTGTCGGCGGCGGTGTGCTGTGGGGTCGAAAGAACTTCAAGGGCGAGATCGAACGCGCCAAGCGGATTCGTCGCGCCAACAAAAACAGGTAGGGCTCCTCACCAAGCCAGCGCGATTTAACTCACGCGGGCTATAAGTGATGGTGACGTGCCCGGACTAGATGCCGATACCAGTAGAACGAATCCTTGGGAGTGCGTTCCAGGGTCTCGAAATCCACGTGGATCAGCCCGAATCGTTGCGAGTAGCCTGCCGCCCACTCGAAATTGTCCAGTAAGGTCCAGACGTAATACCCGCGAAGATCCACGCCCTCGGCGATGCCCCCGGGCCCCGTTGCTGTCAGGGCGTGGCCCAGGTGTTCAGCCAGGTAGGTGATGCGGTTGGTGTCCTGGACAGGTCCGTCAACATGGGCAGGCTCGGGAAAGCTGGCGCCGCCTTCCGTGATGTAGACGGGAGGAAGTGCCTTGCCATACCGGTCCTTCATCTCGCGCAGCAGCAACGCCAGATATTCCGGCGCAACGGGCCAGCCGAACCCAGTGGTCTCATACTCCTGGTAAGCGGCCAGATGGAAGGGAACCTTGGTCATCTCAGGCGAGGTTCCAGTGGGGATCTCTGCCGGTCCGGGGCCGGCTGCCACCTTCGCTGGGTAGTAGTAGTTGAGCCCATAGAAGTCCAACGGTTGGCTGATGAGTTCCAGATCGCCGTCGTGGATGGTGCCCAGTGAGCGGAACCACGGCTTCATGGGCAGGGGTGGCTTGGGGTATTGGCCGAGCAGTATTGCGTCTGCATAAATGCGATTAAGGATCAGGTCCAGCGCCTGCGTCATCAAACGGTCGCCAAGACTGTTGCTGGCGGGCTCGACGGGGCAGTGCATGTTGGAAATCCCGATCTGCCCCTTAACGCCGGCGTTCCGGAGGACCTGTACGGCCATTCCGTGTCCCAGCAATTGATGATGTGCCGCCGGCAGTGAGTCGAAGAGAAGTTGCCGACCGGGGGCGTGCACTCCCAACGCGTATCCCTGCACGGTGACTGACACGGGCTCGTTCATGGTGACCCAGTGCTCCACCCGGTCGCCGAAGCGCCCCGCGGCGGCTTCGCAGTAGACTGCGAAGCGTTCGGCAGTGTCCCGGTTCATCCACCCCCCGGCATGCTCCAGCTCCAGCGGAGTATCCCAGTGGTACAGCGTGGCCATGGGGGAGATGCCGGCGGCCAGCAGTTTGTCGATCAGGCGATCATAGAAATCGAGCCCGCGCTGGTTGACTGCGCCTTTGCCTCCGGGTTGGATGCGCGGCCACGAGAGCGAGAAGCGATAGGAATCAACGCCGAGCTCCTGCATGAGGGCGATGTCTTCATCGGATCGGTTGTAGTGATCGCACGCCACGGTGGGGGAGCCGCCGTCGACTATTGCTCCGGGCTTTTCGGCGAACGCGTCCCATCCCGACGGCCCGCGTCCATCAGCTGTCAGCGAGCCCTCAATCTGGAAGGCGGCGGCCGCAACACCCAGCGTGAACCCCGGGCGCAGGCGGGCGGCGAGATCTTCCACGGAGCCTGCATCCTGGGCGTTCATGCCCCCATCATCCTCACCGGATGAGGGGCGGGCAATGGCTCCTCGGGGCCGATTGGCCTTTACACCATATTTCCGCCATACTGGATGAGTTGTTCAAGCGCTTCTTCGTGTCCCGATCCGGATAATGCCGGGTGTCAGGGTCCAGGCTGAAGCCCAAACATAACCCTGAACCCCATGATTGCGGTCGAGTTTGCGTGGAAATCGCGACACGCCCGACCGCGGGGGTCGGTGCGCCGACAAGGTGAGGAACCCGGATTCTTCCGGATTCAGCTTGTGCGGCGTGTGGTGGTAGATCCTCAAACGCTTCGGCGGCCACATCAACAGGTAAGTAAACAGAGCAGCCCTAACTAGAGCAGCACTAGCTGAAAGAGAGTCAGGCGACATGGCGGGACAAAAAATCCGCATCCGGCTGAAGTCATATGACCACGAGGTCATTGATGTTTCAGCGCGGAAGATCGTTGAGACGGTCACGCGCGCAGGCGCAACGGTAGTCGGCCCGGTGCCCCTGCCGACGGAGAAGAACGTTTACTGCGTTATTCGCTCTCCTCACAAGTACAAGGACAGCCGTGAGCACTTCGAAATGCGTACTCACAAGCGTCTGATCGACATCATCGACCCCACGCCGAAGGCTGTTGACTCGCTTATGCGTCTCGACCTGCCCGCCGACGTGAACATCGAAATCAAGCTCTAGGGAGGTGCTGAGAGACTATGACCGCAACCCGTAACGTAAAGGGCCTGCTGGGCACGAAGCTCGGCATGACCCAGGTCTGGGACGAGAACAACAAGCTCATCCCGGTAACTGTTGTCCAGGCTGACTCCAACGTCATCACCCAGCTGCGTAACGCAGAGGTAGATGGCTACGTCGCCGTACAGATCGGCTACGGCCAGATCGACCCCCGCAAGGTCACCAAGCCGCTGGCTGGTCACTTTGAAAAGGCTGGCGTAACTCCTCGCCGCCACGTCGTCGAACTGCGTACCGCAGACGCCGCATCCTACGAGCTGGGCCAGGAGCTCTCTGTTGAGATCTTCGAAGCCGGCCAGAAGATCGACGTCGTCGGCACCTCCAAGGGTAAGGGCTTTGCCGGTGTTATGAAGCGTCACGGCTTCCACGGCGTTGGCGCTTCCCACGGTGCCCACAAGAACCACCGTAAGCCTGGCTCCATCGGTGGCGCATCCACCCCGAGCCGCGTCTTCAAGGGCCTGAAAATGGCCGGCCGCATGGGCGCCGAGCGTCACACCACGCTGAACCTCACGGTTCACGCCATTGACGCTGAGAAGTCGCTGCTCCTTATCAAGGGTGCCGTCCCCGGTGCCCGCGGCCAGGTCGTACTCGTACGCACCGCCGTGAAGGGAGCCTAGTTAAATGACTAGCACTGTCAAGGTAGACCTGCCCGCAGAGATCTTCGACGTTCAGACCAACGTGCCGCTGCTGCACCAGGTCGTCGTCGCACAGCTCGCTGCTGCACGCCAGGGTACCCACAAGACGAAGACCCGCGCCGAGGTTTCCGGTGCAGGTCGCAAGCCGTTCAAGCAGAAGGGCACCGGCCGCGCCCGTCAGGGTTCAATCCGTGCTCCTCACATGACCGGCGGTGGCGTTGTCCACGGTCCGACCCCTCGTGACTACAGCCAGCGCACCCCCAAGAAGATGAAGGCTGCTGCACTCCGTGGCGCCCTGTCTGACCGCGCCCGTAACGGCCGCATCCACGTCATCGCTGAACTGGTAGCCGGCACCAAGCCGTCCGCCAAGGAAGCACTGGCGTCGCTGCGCGCAGTCTCCGAGCGCAAGAACCTGCTCGTCGTAATCGAGCGCGCCAACGATGTTGCTGCACTCTCCGTGCGTAACCTCGAAGGTTTTCACGTTCTGTACGCAGACCAGTTGAACACCTACGACGTACTCATCTCCGACGACGTGGTCTTCACCAAGGCTGCTTTCGAGGCGTTCGTCGCTGACAAGGCCAAGAACGAGGAGGCCTCCAAGTGAGCGTAACCACCATCAAGGACCCGCGCGACGTCGTGCTTGCACCCGTCGTATCGGAAAAGAGCTACGGTCTGATCGACGAAGGCAAGTACACCTTCCTGGTGGACCCTCGCTCGAACAAGACCGAGATCAAATTGGCCGTTGAGAAGATCTTCTCGGTCAAGGTTGACTCGATCAACACCATCAACCGTGCCGGTAAGCGCAAGCGCACCAAATTCGGCTGGGGAACGCGCAAGAGCACCAAGCGTGCAATTGTCACCCTCAAAGAAGGCACAATCGACATCTTCGGCGGTCCGCTCGCGTAGCGGAGACCACTTTAACGAGGAAATAAATTATGGGAATCCGTAAATACAAGCCGACTACCCCGGGCCGTCGTGGCTCGAGCGTAGCCGACTTCGCTGAAATCACGCGATCGACTCCGGAAAAGTCGTTGCTGCGTCCGCTGCACAAAACAGGCGGCCGTAACAACTCCGGTAAGATCACCACCCGTCACAAGGGTGGTGGGCACAAGCGCCAGTACCGTCTGATCGACTTCCGTCGTCACGACAAAGATGGCATCAACGCCCGCGTTGCCGAAATTGAGTACGACCCGAACCGCACGGCTCGCATCGCACTCCTGCACTACGTTGATGGCACCAAGCGTTACATCATCGCTCCTAACAAGCTGTCCCAGGGTGACTTCGTCGAGGCTGGTCCTGACGCTGACATCAAGCCGGGCAACAACCTGCCGCTGCGCAACATCCCGGTTGGTACCGTAATCCACGCAGTTGAACTGCGTCCGGGTGGCGGCGCCAAGATGGCACGTTCCGCAGGTGCTTCGGTACAGCTCGTTGCCAAGGAAGGCCGCTTCGCTCAGCTGCGTCTGCCCTCCGGCGAAATCCGCAACGTTGACGTGCGCTGCCGCGCAACCGTCGGCGAGGTGGGCAACGCCGAGCAGTCGAACATCAACTGGGGCAAGGCCGGCCGTATGCGCTGGAAGGGCGTTCGCCCGACCGTCCGTGGTGTAGCCATGAACCCGGTTGACCACCCGCACGGTGGTGGTGAAGGTAAGACTTCCGGTGGACGTCACCCGGTTAACCCGAACGGCAAGCCCGAGGGCCGTACCCGCCGTCCGAACAAAGAGAGCGACAAGCTTATTGTTCGTCGCCGCCGTACTGGCAAGAACAAGCGATAGGAGCCTGGACACATGCCACGCAGCCTGAAAAAAGGTCCTTTCGTTGACCAGCACCTCTTTGTGAAGGTCGCACGGGAAAACGATAAGGGCACCAAGAACGTCATCAAGACCTGGTCCCGCCGTTCGATGATCATCCCCGACATGCTCGGGCACACGATCGCCGTACACGACGGACGCAAGCACATCCCGGTGTTTGTCACTGAGTCGATGGTCGGGCACAAGCTCGGCGAATTCGCTCCCACGCGGACATTCCGCGGCCATGTTAAGGACGACCGTAAGGGCAAGCGCCGCTAGGCGCCTGACTTTACGTCTTAGACGAGAGAAGGAAAGCAATGGAAGCCAAGGCTATTGCGCGTCACATCCGCGTAACGCCTATGAAGGCCCGGCGCGTCGTCAACCTTGTTCGTGGTAAGCAAGCGAATGAGGCTCTGGCAATTCTGAAGTTTGCCCCCCAGGCAGCTTCGGAGCCGGTATTCAAGGTACTTCAGTCGGCAATGGCCAACGCACGTGTCCTCGCGGACCGTGACGGCGTTGCATTCGACGACAGCGACCTCTTCATCACCGAAGCATTTGTTGATGAAGGCCCGACCATGAAGCGGTTCCAGCCGCGTGCCCAGGGCCGCGCCTACCGCATTAGGAAGCGGACCAGCCACATCACGCTGGTTGTCGCAACCCCGGAGAAAGAGGAGGCTCGCTAAGTGGGACAGAAAGTTAACCCGCACGGGTTCCGACTCGGCATCACCACCGACCACGTTTCGCACTGGTTCGCTGACAGCACCAAGCCCGGACAGCGCTACAAGGATTTCGTCCGCGAGGACATCAAGATCCGTCAGCTCATGTCCACCGGCATGGAGCGCGCCGGCATCGCCAAGGTCGAGATCGAGCGCACCCGTGACCGTGTCCGTGTGGATATCCACACGGCACGCCCGGGTATCGTTATCGGCCGCCGCGGCGCTGAAGCAGACCGCATCCGCGGCGAGCTCGAAAAGCTCACCGGCAAGCAGGTTCAGCTGAACATCCTCGAGGTCAAGAACCCCGAGATGGAAGCACAGCTTGTTGCCCAGGGCATCGCTGAGCAGCTGACTTCCCGCGTGGCTTTCCGCCGTGCGATGAAGAAGGCCATGCAGTCCGCACAGCGTGCGGGTGCCAAGGGTATCCGTGTTGCTTGCTCGGGTCGTCTGGGTGGCGCAGAAATGTCCCGCTCGGAGTTCTACCGCGAAGGCCGTGTGCCCCTGCACACCCTCCGCGCGAACATCGACTACGGCTTCTACGAAGCCAAGACCACCTTCGGCCGTATCGGCGTGAAGGTTTGGATCTACAAGGGTGACGTAACTGCCAAGGAACTGGCTCAGCAGGCAGCTGCTGCTCCGTCCCGTGGCCGTGCAGGAGACCGTCCGGGCCGCCCGGGTGGCGACCGCCGTCGTCGTAACGACCGTCCGGCAGCTGAGGCAGCACCCGCTGCCGTTGAAGCACCGGCCGCTGAAGCTGCTGCTCCGGCAGCAGAAGGAGGACAGGCTTAAATGCTTATCCCACGTCGAGTCAAGCACCGTAAGCAGCACCACCCGGGTCGTTCCGGCGCTGCAACGGGCGGCACCAAGGTCAGCTTCGGTGAGTACGGTATCCAGGCTCTCAGCCCGGCATACGTAACCAACCGTCAGATCGAGTCTGCTCGTATCGCGATGACCCGCCACATCAAGCGTGGCGGTAAGGTCTGGATCAACATCTACCCGGACCGTCCGCTCACGAAGAAGCCTGCCGAAACCCGCATGGGTTCCGGTAAGGGTTCTCCTGAATGGTGGGTCGCAAACGTCAAACCGGGACGGGTTCTCTTCGAACTCTCCGGTGTCAATGAAGAGGTAGCTCGCGAGGCCCTGCGCCTGGCAATCCACAAGCTCCCGTTGAAGGCACGCATTGTGCGTCGCGAAGGTGGTGAATAGAAATGGCAGTAGGGTCGAAGGATCTCGCACCCGCACAGCTGGACGGTTTCGACAACGAGCGTCTCGTTGAAGAACTCCGCAAGTCCAAGGAAGAGCTGTTCAACCTGCGTTTCCAGTCCGCCACCGGACAGCTGGAGAACCACGGTCGCCTGCGCGCGGTAAAGAAAGACATCGCACGCATCTACACCGTTCTCCGTGAGCGCGAGCTGGGCATTCGTGCCGAGGTTGCCGCACCGGTTGTGGAAGCCAAGGAAGAAAAGAAGTCCAAGAAGGCTGCCAAGGCTGAAAAGGCCGAGGTTGAAGCTGGAGAGGACGCCAAGTGAGCGAGAAGGAAACTGTGACGGAAGCAGCAGCCAGCGCTGAACAGCGCGGTTACCGTAAGACGCGTCGCGGCTACGTTGTCTCTGACAAGATGGAAAAAACCATCGTTGTTCAGGTTGAAGACCGCGTGAAGCACGCTCTGTACGGCAAGGTTATTCGCCGCACCTCGAAGATCAAGGCTCATGACGAAGAGAACACCGCCGGCATCGGCGACCTCGTTCTCATCTCAGAGACCCGCCCGCTCTCCGCTACCAAGCGGTGGCGTCTGGTGGAGATCCTCGAAAAGGCCAAGTAAATCCGACGCCAGGCATGCCTGGCAGTGATTCACTGGAGAAGCCCGTATTCCCTTGGGAATGCGGGCTTCTCCGCTTCTCCAGCCGTTTCGGTTTCAGGCTGATAACGTGCTAGGATATTGAGTTTGTATGGCGCCACTTGTGCGTCGTCCACTACCTCGTAAACAATCGTGCCGCTGCATACTGCCCCGCGCAGAGTTTTCTGCAAGGGAAGCTGATGCTTGTGGCACGGGCGTTTAGGCCTGTACTGGCAAAATCCAGGCAGGTCAAGAGACACCCCGATCAACCGTTCCGCAAGGCTCATTCCGTATGCATGATTTCGGTCTGAGAACCGGCGCGACGCAAGG
The DNA here is from genome assembly GCF_044756605.1 of Paenarthrobacter sp. NPDC091711. Classification (NCBI taxonomy): domain Bacteria; kingdom Bacillati; phylum Actinomycetota; class Actinomycetes; order Micrococcales; family Micrococcaceae; genus Paenarthrobacter; species Paenarthrobacter sp. NPDC091711. The sequence continues at coordinate 138,172 of NZ_JBIVTF010000002.1, read as the reverse complement.
AGTAAAAATTGATTCAGCAGGAGTCGCGACTCAAGGTCGCCGACAACACGGGTGCTAAGGAAATCCTTACCATTCGCGTTCTCGGTGGATCCGGTCGTCGCTACGCAGGCATCGGCGACGTCATCGTCGCCACCGTCAAGGACGCTATCCCTGGCGGCAACGTAAAGAAGGGTGACGTCGTCAAGGCTGTCATCGTTCGTACCAAGAAGGAACGCCGCCGTGCGGATGGTTCCTACATCAAGTTTGACGAAAACGCAGCTGTGATCCTGAAGAACGACGGGGACCCCCGCGGTACCCGTATCTTCGGCCCGGTTGGTCGTGAACTTCGCGACAAGAAGTTCATGAAGATCGTTTCGCTGGCCCCGGAGGTGCTTTAGTCCATGGCTAAGATCAAGAAGGGTGACCTCGTTCAGGTCATCACCGGCGCCAAGCAGGAACGTGGCGGCGACCGCGGCAAGCAGGGCAAGGTCCTGCGCGTATTCCCGGACACCAACCGCGTGCTGGTAGAGGGAATCAACCGCGTCACCAAGCACACCAAGGTCGGTCAGTCGCAGCGCGGCACCAAGACCGGTGGCATCGAGGTTGTTGAAGCCCCGATCCACGTTTCCAACGTTGCTTTGGTTGACCCGTCGACCAAGAAGCCGACCCGTGTTGGTTTCCGTCTCGACACCGTTGAGAAGGATGGCGCTACCAAGACCGTCCGTATCCGCGTGTCCAAGGCCACCGGGAAGGACATCTAATGACTGAGACTCTCGAGACTCCAGTAAAGATCGTTCCGCGTCTGAAGACGAAGTACGCAGAGACCATCAAAAAGTCCCTGCAGGACGAATTCAGCTACGCGAACGTCAACCAGGTTCCCCGCCTGGTCAAGGTTGTAGTGAACATGGGTGTTGGAGATGCCGCCAAGGACTCCAAGCTGATCGACGGCGCCGTCCGCGACCTCACCCTGATCACCGGCCAGAAGCCGCAGGTAACCAAGGCCCGCAAGTCGATCGCACAGTTCAAGCTGCGTGAAGGCATGCCCATCGGTGCACACGCAACTCTGCGTGGAGACCGCATGTGGGAATTCGTGGACCGTCTGGTTTCGCTGGCACTGCCGCGTATCCGCGACTTCCGCGGCCTCAACGGCAAGCAGTTCGACGGTAACGGTAACTACACCTTCGGTCTGACCGAGCAGGTTATGTTCCACGAAATCGATCAGGATTCCATCGACCGCGTTCGCGGTATGGACATCACGGTCGTCACCACCGCCAAGACCGATGACGAAGGCCGCGCGCTGCTCAAGGCGCTTGGTTTCCCGTTCAAGACCGAAAACTAACTACGTGACAGGTCCGACCGCGCATGCTCCTAGGAGCGGGCGCAGCGGAAACCGGTACGAGGAAGGGCTATAGCCCAAATGACTATGACAGATCCTGTCGCAGACATGCTCACGCGTCTGCGCAATGCAAACTCGGCATACCACGACACCGTGTCCATGCCGTACAGCAAACTGAAGGCACGCGTTGCTGACATCCTGAAGGCAGAAGGCTACATTGCCGGCTGGAAGGAAGAAGACGCCGTGGTTGGAAAGAAGCTGACCATCGACCTGAAGTTCGGTCCGAACCGCGAGCGTTCCATCGCTGGCGTCCGCCGCATCTCCAAGCCGGGCCTCCGCGTTTACGCGAAGTCCACCAACCTGCCGCACGTGCTGGGTGGCCTGGGTATCGCAATCCTGTCCACCTCTTCCGGCCTCCTGACTGACAAGCAGGCCGGCAAGAAGGGCGTGGGCGGCGAAGTCCTCGCGTACGTCTGGTAACGGGAAAGGAAGAGAATAATGTCACGTATTGGACGTCTCCCCATCACCGTTCCTGCCGGAGTTGAGGTCAAGCTCGATGGCTCCGTCATCAGCGTCAAAGGTGCCAAAGGCGAGCTGAGCCACACTGTGGCCAGCCCGATCGAGGTTACCCAGGAAGAAAACACTCTCACGGTCACCCGCCCGAACGACGAGCGCAACTCGCGTTCGCTGCACGGCCTGACCCGCACCCTGATCGCCAACATGATCCAGGGCGTTACCGAGGGCTACGAGAAGAAGCTTGAAATCGTTGGTACTGGTTACCGCGTTCAGGCCAAGGGTTCTGACCTGGAGTTCGCTCTGGGCTACAGTCACCCTGTCAACGTCTCTGCACCCGAAGGCATCACCTTCGTAGTAGAGGGTCCGACCAAGCTCTCTGTTGCGGGTATCAACAAGCAGCAGGTCGGCGAGGTTGCTGCCAACATTCGCAAGCTGCGCAAGCCTGACCCCTACAAGGGCAAGGGTGTCCGTTACGCCGGCGAAGTCATCCGCCGCAAGGTCGGAAAGGCTGGTAAGTAAACCATGGCCATCGCAATTAACAAGAAGCGTTCGAACAAGAGCAAGTCTGCTGCACGCAGCCGTCGCCAGCTTCGTATCCGCAAGCGCATCACCGGTACGGCTGTACGTCCTCGTCTGGTCGTCAACCGTTCGGCACGTCACGTATTCGTCCAGGTTGTCGATGACAGCAAGGGTGTAACCGTGGCTTACGCTTCCACCCTGGAAGCTGACCTCCGCGCATTTGACGGAGACAAGACTGCCAAGGCCAAGCGCGTCGGCGAGCTCGTTGCCAAGCGTGCCCAGGCTGCAGGCGTCGAAGCTGTTGTCTTCGACCGTGGCGGTAACAAGTACCACGGCCGCATCGCCGCCGTCGCTGACGGTGCTCGCGAAGGTGGGCTGGCACTGTGACCGTTGAAAATAACGAAAAGGACATTCAGGTGACTGAAGCTGTAGCTGCTGAAGCAACTGAGACCGCACCCGCTACCGATGACCGCCGCGGCGGACGTCGTGGCGAGCGCGGCGACCGTGGCCAGGGCCGCGGCGACCGTGGTGGCCGTGGTGGCCGCGACGGCGGTCGTGAGGCTGAGAAGAGCCAGTTCGTAGAGCGCGTTGTCACCATCAACCGCGTTGCCAAGGTCGTCAAGGGTGGTCGTCGCTTCAGCTTCACCGCTCTCGTCGTCGTCGGTGACGGCAACGGTATGGTCGGCGTTGGCTACGGCAAGGCCAAGGAAGTTCCCGCGGCTATCGCAAAGGGCGTTGAAGAGGCCAAGAAGTCCTTCTTCCGCGTTCCCCGCGTTGGCAGCACCATCCCGCACCGTGTGCAGGGTGAGGCCGCTGCAGGTGTAGTCCTGCTGCGTCCGGCTTCCGCCGGTACCGGTGTTATTGCCGGTGGTCCGGTCCGCGCGGTATTGGAGTGCGTGGGTATCCACGACATCCTCTCCAAGTCGCTCGGTTCCTCAAACGCGATCAACATCGTTCACGCGACTGTTGCCGCTCTGAAGCAGCTCGAAGAGCCCGCTTCCGTGGCTGCCCGCCGTGGCCTGCCGCTGGACGAGGTTGCTCCTGCTGCTCTGGTGCGCGCGCTCCAGAACCAGAAGGCAGGTGTTTAGTCATGGCTAAGAACCTGACTCCCTCCGACGCCAAGTTGGAGATCACCCAGATCAAGGGCGTCATTGGCGCCAAGCAGAACCAGAAGGCTACCCTTCGGTCCCTCGGCCTCAAGCGCATCGGACACACTGTTGTCCGCAACGCTGACGCCGTGACCGTTGGCATGCTGAACACGGTTCCGCACCTCGTGAATGTAGAGGAGGCGAAGTAATGGCAGAGAACAAGACCGCCGAAGAGACTGCTGAGAAGCAGCACGCTCTGAAGGTCCACCACCTGCGCCCCGCCCCGGGTGCCAAGACCGCCAAGACCCGTGTTGGTCGTGGTGAAGGCTCCAAGGGTAAGACTGCTGGTCGCGGTACCAAGGGTACGAAGGCCCGTTACCAGGTAAAGGCTGGCTTTGCCGGCGGCCAGCTGCCGCTGCACATGCGCCTGCCGAAGCTGCGCGGCTTCAAGAACCCGTTCCGGGTTGAGTTCCAGGTTGTTAACCTGGAGAAGCTCAACGAGCTGTTCCCGGAAGGTGGCGTTGTCACCGTGGAGTCCTTGGTTGAGAAGGGTGCCGTTCGCAAGAACCAGCCCGTGAAGGTGCTGGGCACCGGCGACATCACCGTCAAGGTTGACGTCACGGTCCACGCTTTCTCTTCCAGTGCTGCGGAAAAGATTGCTGCAGCAGGCGGAAGCACCACTGCTCTCTAAGAGCCAGTGGGGCAAAAGCCCGTTGTAAAAAGATCCCGGTATGCGGGGCTTCGGCCTCGTATACCGGGATTTTTTGCGTGATTGTGGACTCTCGATTATTCCGACGGCGTCACAAGCGGTTAGACTCGGTTGTTGGGTTTCATTGATCCATCCACATCCTTGTACTTTCTACTCAGGAGGACGCTTGCTAAGCGCATTCGGCCGGGCGTTTCGGACGCCTGATTTGCGACGCAAGTTGTTGTTCACGCTGGGAATCATCACAATCTTCCGCTTGGGAGCTTTCATCCCCTCGCCTGGTGTGAACTACCAGAATGTCCAGCAATGCTTGAACACCGGTGACACCTCGCAGGGCATCTACCAGCTGGTGAACTTGTTCAGCGGCGGCGCGTTGCTGCAGGTTTCAGTGTTTGCCTTGGGCATCATGCCCTACATCACTGCGAGCATCATCGTGCAGCTGCTCCGGGTGGTCATTCCCCGGTTCCAGCAGCTCTACGAAGAGGGCTCCTCCGGTCAGTCAAAGTTGACGCAGTACACCCGGTACCTCACTATCGCCCTCGGTCTGCTGAACGCCACCACTCTGGTGTCTCTTGCCCGATCCGGTCAGCTGCTCCCTGGCTGCAACTTGCCCATCATTCCTGATGAAAGCATCATCACCACCATCCTCATCATCATCACGTTGACGGCCGGCACCGGCCTCATCATGTGGATGGGCGAACTGGTCACCGAAAAGGGTGTTGGCAACGGAATGTCGCTGCTGATTTTCACCTCCATCGCCGCAAGCTTCCCCGGCTCGCTGGGCTCCATCTGGGAGTCCAAGGGCCCTGGCACCTTCTTCACAGTCCTTGCGGTCGGCCTGCTCACGGTGGCCCTGGTGGTGTTCGTGGAGCAGTCTCAGCGTCGTGTTCCCGTTCAGTACGCCAAGCGGATGATCGGACGCCGCACAGTGGGCGGCACCAGCACGTACATCCCCATCAAGGTGAACATGGCCGGCGTCGTGCCTGTCATCTTCGCTTCCTCCATGCTTTACCTGCCCGGGCTGATTTCGCAGTTCAACCAGCCGGCGCCAGGGGAGCAGATGGCTCCGTGGGTTGAGTGGATCAACAACAACCTCACCCGTGGCGACCACCCCATCTACATGGCGCTGTACTTCGCCATGATTGTGTTCTTCACCTACTTCTACGTTGCCATCACCTTCAACCCTGAAGAAGTGTCTGACAACATGAAGAAGTACGGCGGGTTTATTCCGGGCATCCGGGCGGGTAAACCGACCGCGGACTACCTGCAGTACGTGCTTTCCAGGATCACCTTGCCTGGAGCCCTTTACCTGGGCTTCGTGGCGTTGATTCCTTTGGTTGCACTCGTCCTGATCAACGCCAACCAGAACTTCCCGTTCGGCGGCACGTCTATTTTGATCATGGTGGGTGTTGGCCTGGAAACCGTCAAGCAGATTGATGCGCAGCTACAACAACGTCACTACGAAGGGCTTTTGCGATGACGAGAATGCTGATCATTGGACCTCCCGGTTCGGGCAAGGGTACGCAGGCTGAGCGGATTTCCGAGCGCCTCGGCGTAGTCGCCATCTCCACCGGCGACATCTTCCGTGCCAACGTCAAGGGCGAAACCCCTTTGGGCATCGAAGCCAAGAAGTACATGGACGCCGGTGACTTTGTTCCGGACAGCGTCACGAACGATATGGTCCGGGATCGCCTGAGCCAGAGCGATGTGGAAAACGGCTTCCTCCTGGATGGCTACCCGCGCACCACCGCGCAGGTGGATTACCTTGACCAGATCCTCGCTGAGGGCGAGCAGGAGCTCGACGTCGTGCTCCAGCTCACCGCTGACGACGAAGAACTGGTGACCCGCCTTCTTGGCCGTGCCAAGGAAACGGGCCGCTCGGATGACAACGAAACCGTCATCCGCCACCGCCTGGACCTCTACCACGAGCAGACCGAGGCGGTTGTGGCCAAATACGCCGAGCGTGGCATCCTCACGCAGGTTGATGGCATCGGTGGTATCGATGAAGTTACCGACCGCGTGCTGACGGCGATCGAGTCGGCCAAGGCTGTTTAGTTTGTTCTCCACATAGCCGGTAGCCCGGCGCTGGAGTGAGGGGTGTGTCCCGTACTGTGAGTGCGGGACACACCCTTTTCCTTTTCCACCCTGCAGTTCAATTTCGGCCACGCTCCCCGGTACGGGAAAATGGTTGAAGCAAGAGGCCTGATCGGCCTCTACAGCAAACCTTCCAGAGGAGATCATGGCGTTCGGTCAGCCCCGCATTGAATACAAAACCAACGAGCAGATGCGCATCATGCACCAGGCCGGACTTGTCCTGAGCCGTGCACTCGACGCTGCCGTTGCCGCGGCCAAACCGGGCGTCACCACCAAGGACCTGGACGACGTCTTCGCCGCGGTCCTCAATGATGCCGGGGCGAAGTCGAACTTCCTCGGATATCACGGCTTCCCGGCCACCATCTGCACCTCGGTCAATGAGGAAGTGGTTCACGGGATCCCGGGGAGCAAGCTTCTCCAAGATGGCGACATCATCTCCATTGACGGCGGCTGCATCGTTGACGGTTGGCATTCCGACTCCGCCAGGACCGTGATCGTCGGTACCGCTGATCCGGAAGACCAGCGGCTCTCCGATGTCACCGAGGCAGCTATGTGGCGCGGTATCGCTGCCCTGGCCACCGGCAAGTATGTAGGAGACATCGGAAACGCCATTGACGACTACGTATCTTCCGTACAAGGAAAACCCTTGGGCATCCTGGAGGACTACGTGGGCCACGGCATTGGCTCAGAGATGCACATGGCGCCGGACGTTTTGAACTACCGGACCGGTCACCGCGGACCCAAGATCCGGCCCGGCCTGTGCCTGGCCATTGAACCCATGCTGGTTCGTGGTGACATCGAGACCGCAACCCTCGACGACGACTGGACTGTGGTGACCACCGACGGCAAGCGTTCCTGCCAGTGGGAGCACTCGGTGGCTGTGCATGACAAGGGCATCTGGGTCCTGTCCGCCGCTGATGGCGGAGCCGCGCAATTGGTGCCGCTCGGCGTCGTGCCCGTCCCCATTCCGTAACACCCCGCAGGAGAAGAGCCGGGCTGCAAACGCAGCCCGGCTCTTCCTTGTTCTGAAGCGGTTATGCCTTCAGCTTGGGCTTGACGTCCTTGGTGTAGATACCCTCGAGCGTCTTCTTGAGATCGGTCATGGTTGCCTGGACATCGCCTTGTTGCGTGAGGATCTTGGCCGCTGCCTTGGCCATCTCCTGATCCGCGCCCGGCAGGAACACCCGGGCATTGTCCTGGACCTTGGTTGCAGCGAGCTGGTCCATGGCGGTCTTGATCTGCTGTGTTGCCGCAAGGACCGCCGACATGTCCGCGGAGAGCCTGGTGGGCATGTAGCCGGTGGCGGCTGAGAAAGCGGCAGTGTTCTCCGGTTCCGTCATGAACTTGAGGAACGTTGCCGCAGCCAACTGCTCCTCCTTGCTGATGCCGCTGGGAATGCCCAGGCCAGCGCCGCCAGTGGGGCAGACGCCGCTGGGTGCCTCCGGGCCGCCGGGCAGGAACCCGACGCCCACGTTGAACTTGGCTGCTTTCAGAACACCGAGCAGGGAGCCTGTGGAGGAAATGGTGGACGAGGTGATCCCTGCGGCGAAGTCATCCGCTGCTTCCTTGGAGGAGACACCCGCCCAACCGTCCTTATAGATGGAGTCCTGGGCCCACTGCAGAGCAGCTACGGACTGGGCTGAATCGCAGGTGATGTCCCAGTCCTTGGACCAGCTGCCGCCCCAGCCCCACAAGTTGTTCTGGAGGGTCCAGCCTGCGTAGCCCGCGAGGGCAGGGTAGATGTACGCGTACTGGGCACCCGAGGTGGCTTTCAGTTTGGGAGCCCACTCCGCGAATTCCTGCCAGGTTGCCGGTGCACGATCCGGAAGTCCGGCGGCCTTGAAATGATCCTTGTTGTAGTAGAACAACGGCGTGGAGCGACCATAGGGGAGGGCCCACTGCTTGTTGTCGTACTTGTAGTCGTCCACCAGGGATTTCTGGAAGTCGTCGATCTTGATGTCCAGCTGCTTCACCAAACCATCGAGGGGGATGATGCTGCCATTGGAGAAGTAGCGGAACCACCAAACGTCGGAAAGAACTACCAGCCCGGGCAGGCCGGTCTTGGCTGCTTGTGAGGTTTGGAATTTCTGTGCGATCTCTTCATAGTTGGCGCCGGCCGTTACCAGGTTGACCTTGATGTCGGGGAACTTGGCATGGAACTTCTCAATGATCGCCTTCTCCACGTCCTGCGACTTACCGGGGTGGTTAGTCCAGAAATCGATGGACGCGGCGGGCTTCACACCGTTGAAATCGATGGTTGCGGTGTCGACGGCGTCTGCCGTGCCCGCCGTCGACGGGCCGCCGCATGCGGCGAGGGCCGCGGCTCCGGCTCCGAGGCCTGCCAGCCCCAGGAAATGGCGGCGGTCAAGGTTGCTGCGCATGGTGTTTCCTCTCAATACGTTACTTCGATGCGAATGGTGCGGTTGGAGAAATTCAGCCGGTGACACTGCCCTGTGTCAGCCCGGCGACGATGTAGCGCTGGAGCGCTGCGAAGACCAGCAGGATGGGAACGATCACCAATACCGCTCCGGCCATGAGGATTCCCCAGCCTGCGCCGTTGCTCTCGGAATTCTGCAGCAGGGTCAAGCCCACGGGGAGCGTCATGGTTTCGGGGCGGTCAGTGATGATGAGCGGCCAAATGTAGTCATTCCACTCGCTGACCACGGTCACGAGCGCCACGGTGGCGATGGACGGGACCGAGACCGGCACGATGATCTGCCACAAGCGCCGCCAGTGGCCTGCACCGTCGATTTCGGCTGCCTCCAGAATCGAGGGAGGCAGTGTCAGGAAGTGTTGCCGCAGCAGGAAGGTGCCAAACGCCGTACCGAGGCCTGGAAGGATGATGCCCCACAAGGTGTTCTTGCCACCCATACCTGCGATCAGGATGTAATTGGGCAGAATGGACACCTGTGCGGGAACCATGAGTGCCACCAGGATCAGTACAAAGATCACGTTCTTGAACGGGAAGCGGACAAACACCAGCGCGTACGCCGTCAGGATCGCCAGAATCACCTTGATGGTGGAACCCACCGCTGTAACGATCAGGCTGTTGGCGAAGAACTGGGCGAACGGAACCGTGGTCATCGCTGTGGCGTAGTTCTCCAGGTTCAAGGACTCGGGCAGGATCTTCAGATCCATGGTGACGATCTCGCCGGGTTGCTTGAACGAACTCAGCAACATCCAGAGCAACGGCAGGAAGACCACAAGCGTTGCAAGAATCAACGGCAGGTAGCCGGTGGCCACCGTCCGGATGAGGTTGGCTTTGGAGAAAGGTCGCGGCGGTTCTTCCCGGGCAGCTAATTGCGCATTCCCTTTTAGGGAATCAACGACGACGGCGGGTGTGGGCCCGCTCATGAGTAGTGGACCTTTCGCTCAACGAACCGCAGTTGAAGAACAGTAATGATGAGCAGGATCGCGAAGAGAACCACCGAGATCGCGGCTGAGTAGCCTGCCCGGTTGTACGCGCCGAACGCCTGCAAGTACGCCTCATAGATCAAGGTGCTGGTGCCGTTCCCCAAGGGGGTCATGATGCGGATGAGGTCAAATGCCTGCAATGAACTCAGCATGGTGGTGATCAGCAGGAAGAACGTGGTGGGGGAAAGCAGCGGTACGGAGATGTTGAAAAACCTCCGTGCACCGTTGGCCCCATCCAGCGCCGCAGCTTCCATGACGTCGCGGGGGAGTGACTGGAGGCCGGCCAAGTAGACCACAGCGCAGTAGCCCAAGTTCTTCCAGACGTACACGATGATCACCATGACCAACGAGAGCTGGGGATCGTTGATCCACTGAGGACTCTGCTGGCCAAAGCCGCGCAGGATCCACGCCAGCACCCCGTAGCCGGGATCGAAAATGAACAGCCACACCAAGCCAACGCCCACACCGGACAGCACATACGGTGCGAAGACAGCAGACCGGGCAAACGTGGTGCCGCGGACCTTTGAATTCAGGGCAAGGGCAACCAAGAGGCCCAGGACCATGGAACCACCCACCGTCACCAGCGTGAAGATTGCTGTGGTCCCAAGGACCGTGGACGCGTCTTCACTGGTAAAGAACGTGACGTAGTTCTGCAGCCCCACCACTGTGGCCGAAGCCGAACCGAGGGTCCAATCCAAGGTGGAGTAGTAGATGTTGTTGATCAGCGGCCAATAGGTGAACGTGCCGATCAGCACGAGGTTGGGCAGGGCCATGGCCAGGAACACCAGAAATTCCCGGCGGCTGCGGGCGGACCAGCGCTTTCCAGCCTGACCTGGGCTGGCTGCTCTGACGGGTGGAACCGGAGGCTCGGCCGGCTGGTCTGCAGGCGCAGCACTGCTGCTGTGAATCTGTCGGGTAGTCATGAGTCACTAACGGTTTCGGGCGAATGTGGGGCGCCAGCTCCCGGACCGGGGCGGCGAAGACAGGCCTAGCTCACCACACCGAAAGCCCGCGTTTGGGCCAAAATGGGGGGGCGTATCGATAGTTGGCTTACACTTCCAAGCCCGTTTACTCGGCGTTACTCGCGTGTTCGTATTTGAGGCTTGGCTCCCACTTCTCGCAGTACTTTCCCGCGCTGGCGATGCCAGCCGGGGCGCAACCCTCGGCGCGCTCGGTCGTGCCTGCCTTAGACGCGCGCTGCCGGGTCACGCCCCCGGCCGCCCTTCAGGGCGCGCAGTGTGACAGTGGAGAATGGAGCCATGAATTCGATCACCGATGTTGCTGGCATACGGGTTGGGCATGTGCAGAGGGTGGGGGAGGGGTGGTTGTCCGGGGTGACCGTTGTGCTTCCTCCGCCCGGGACTGTGGGGTCTGTTGATGTGCGCGGGGGTGGGCCCGGGACGCACGAGACTGATGCCCTGGATCCGACGACGTTGGTTTCGACTGTGGATGCCGTGGTGTTGGCCGGGGGTAGCGCCTTTGGGTTGGCGTCGGCGACGGGTGCTCAGTTGTGGTGTGAGGAGCAGGGGCGGGGTTTTGCTGTTCCGGGGACGGTGGTGCCCATTGTGCCGGCGGCGGCCATCTTCGACCTTGGGCGGGGTGGCGATGTCAAAGCTCGACCCGACGCCGACATGGGCTACCAGGCTGCTGCTGCAGCCTTCGCCTCAGGCGACCATGCCGCCGTCGAGCGCGGAAACGTTGGTGCCGGAACCGGCGCTGTAGTTGCACGCGGACACTACAAGGGCGGGTTAGGTACTTCTTCCATCACTCTTGATGGCGGGGTGATTGTGGGGGCCCTTGCCGTGGTGAACGCGCTTGGAACGCCAGTGTTCAGCGGGTCGGGGCCACAAAAATCTGCGGGCCTGGCCGTTCCGCCGCAGGGGCTGAACACGACGCTCGTGGTGATCGCCACTAACGCTGTCTTGGATGTCGCTGAGTGCAAGCGGACGGCATCTGCCGGGCATGCGGGGTTGGCTCGGGCCTTGGATCCGTCCCACACCCTTGCGGACGGCGATACCGTGTTCGCCTTGGCGACCGGCGCCGTCGAGCTTGACCGCAGTACCGAACAGGCACGCCAAGTCTCACTGATAACGCTCCAAAGTGCTGCGGCGGAAGCCGCTCGGCTGGCCATTCTGGATGGTGTCATGGCGGCCGAAAGCGTCTCGACGGCGGCAGGCGACTTCCCGGCTTATCGGCCAGCGGGGGAGTGACGGCTGGAGATGGGTGCGCTACCATAGACGGATTTAACTTTCCGGCCTCATTGGCGTAGAGTTATTTGTTGGTTGTCTCTGCAGCCACGCCCTTTTTAGTGTCGTGGTTCCAAGAGAACCAAGCAAACAAAAAACGTCCGCTGGATCTTCGGTGCCTAACTGAAGGACGGTGGCAAACAACAGTTAGCGGAGGATATGGCCAAGAAGGACGGGGTCATTGAGATCGAGGGCGTTGTGACTGAGGCGCTGCCCAATGCGATGTTTCGCGTTGAGCTCACCAATAAGCACGTCGTTCTCGCACACATCTCTGGGAAGATGCGACAGCACTACATTCGAATCCTCCCCGAGGACCGGGTAGTGGTTGAGCTGAGCCCATACGACCTCACACGTGGTCGTATCGTCTACCGCTACAAGTAAATTGCTGGGCGGCAAGGCAATAGTGCCTAAGCCGCTCCAGCAGATCAACTGCAAAACACGCAAAGGAACGCCATGAAGGTCAAGCCGAGCGTCAAGCAGATCTGCGACAAGTGCAAAGTGATCCGCCGTAACGGCCGGGTCATGGTGATCTGCGAGAACCCGCGCCACAAGCAGCGCCAGGGCTAATTCCCCCTTCGGGAATCAGTGTCCGCAAGGACAAACCTGGGCTGCTAGCCCACGCAAGTAAATAAAGGCAGCACAAGCTGTGCCAGGACTGCAGTACAGAGCCTGGTCAGCGAACCCCCGGTCGGAGGCTGGGGCCACACTGAACGTGTGGGTGTACTGCCTACGACCTCCGGTTTATTCAAGGAGTACTGCCACTATGGCTCGTCTCGCTGGCGTAGACATTCCCCGCGAAAAGCGGTTGGAAATTGCGCTTACTTACATCTACGGCGTGGGCAAGACCCGTGCACACGAAACCCTGGCTGCCACCGGCATCAGCGCTGACGTTCGCGTCAAGGACCTGACTGACGCCGAGCTGGTCCAGCTGCGTGACTACATTGAAGGCAACTACAAGGTTGAGGGTGACCTTCGCCGCGAGGTAGCCGCTGACATCCGCCGCAAGGTAGAGATCGGCAGCTACGAAGGCCTGCGCCACCGCAAGGGCCTGCCCGTACGCGGACAGCGTACGAAGACCAACGCTCGTACCCGTAAGGGCCCGAAGCGCACCGTCGCTGGCAAGAAGAAGGCTGGACGTTAATCCCTCGGGATTAATCCGGTTTTCCCCCGATAACTTTCTGTAGGAGAAACAATGCCCCCGAAGACTCGTGGAGCGGTTCGTAAGCCGCGTCGCAAGGATAAGAAGAATATTGCGCTTGGCCAGGCGCACATCAAGAGCACCTTTAACAACACCATCGTGTCCATCACGGACCCGAACGGTGCTGTAATCTCATGGGCTTCCGCCGGTGAGGTTGGCTTCAAGGGCTCCCGTAAGTCCACCCCGTTCGCTGCCCAGATGGCTGCCGAAGCTGCTGCAAAGCGCGCTCAGGAGCACGGTCTGCGCAAGGTTGACGTATTCGTCAAGGGCCCGGGATCCGGACGCGAAACCGCAATCCGTTCGCTTCAGGCTGCTGGCCTCGAGGTTGGCTCCATCCAGGACGTCACCCCCAGCGCCCACAACGGTTGCCGCCCGCCGAAGCGCCGCCGCGTCTAATTAGGTCTTCCCCGCCTGACCGGCCGGGCCTGCTATGGATGGTTTCGATCATCCATCAGCATGGCCCGGCTGGTCAGGCTGGAAACCGAAGCCGATTTCCACCACCTGTGTTGCGTCATATAGCGGATGCTCGCCGAAAGGAAACCTAAGTGCTCATTGCACAGCGCCCCACCCTGTCTGAAGAAGTTGTATCCGAGAACCGCTCCCGTTTCATCATTGAACCGCTGGAGCCGGGCTTCGGCTACACCCTCGGAAACTCCCTCCGCCGTACCCTGCTCTCCTCCATCCCCGGTGCCGCTGTAACCAGCATCCGGATCGATGGCGTGCTGCACGAGTTCACCACGGTTCCGGGTGTCAAGGAAGATGTCACCGAGATCATCCTGAACATCAAGAACCTTTCGGTTTCCTCCGAGCACGATGAGCCGGTTGTTGCTTACCTGCGCAAGCAGGGCCCCGGAGTCGTCACCGCCGCGGACATCGCTCCTCCGGCCGGCGTCGAATTCCACAACCCGGATCTGCACATTGCCACTCTGAACTCGAAGGGCAAGTTCGAACTCGAACTGACCATCGAGCGCGGCCGTGGCTACGTTTCGGCAGCTCAGAACAAGTCCGGCGACTCCGAGATCGGCCGTATCCCGGTCGACTCGATCTACTCGCCGGTCATGAAGGTAACTTTCCGCGTGGAAGCTACCCGTGTTGAGCAGCGCACTGACTTCGACAAGCTCATTGTCGACGTCGAGACCAAGCAGGCCATCGCCCCGCGCGATGCTGTTGCTTCCGCAGGCACCACCTTGGTGGAACTGTTCGGTCTGGCTCGTGAGCTGAACACCGCAGCTGAAGGTATCGAGATTGGCCCGTCGCCGACGGACGCTGCCCTGGCAGCGGACATGGCTCTGCCGATCGAGGATCTGGACCTCACCGTCCGTTCCTACAACTGCCTCAAGCGTGAGGGCATCCACACCGTGGGTGAACTCGTTGCCCGCTCCGAGGCTGACCTGATGGACATTCGTAACTTCGGTGCGAAGTCCATTGACGAGGTCAAGGCAAAGCTCGTGGAACTGGGTCTGTCCCTCAAGGACTCCCCTCCCGGTTTCGATCTCGCAGCCCGCGCCGCAGCCATCGAAGAGGACGACGCCGCGTTCAGCGACGACGAGCTCTAAACAGCAGATCTTGGCCGCCGGGTCCAGCAATGGACCTGATCGGCTTACATAACAGGAGAAATAACTATGCCTACCCCCACTAAGGGTCCGCGCCTCGGAGGCGGCCCGGCTCACGAGCGCCTGATGCTCGCGAACCTGGCAGCTGCTCTCTTTGAGCACAAGCGCATCACCACCACGGTCACCAAGGCCAAGCGCCTCAAGCCGTACGCAGAGCGTCTGGTCACCTTCGCCAAGCGTGGCGACCTCGCTTCGCGCCGCCGCGTTCTCGGCCTGATCAGCGACAAGGGCGTTGTCCACGAGCTGTTCACCGACATCGCCGGCGCTGTTGCTAACCGCGATGGTGGCTACACCCGCATCACCAAGATCGGCAACCGCAAGGGCGACAACGCTCCCATGGCTGTCATCGAGCTCGTTCTCGAGCCGGTTTCCCCGAAGCAGGCCGTTGTTGCTGAAGCAACCGCTGCCGCTGCCAAGGCTGCTCCGGCTGCCGAGGAAGAGGTCGTTGAGACCGAAGCCGTAGAGACCGAAGCCGCTGAAACCGAAGAGGCTCCGGCCGCTGAGGCAGAAGCTGCTGAAGCTGAAGCTGCTGAGACCGAAGAGGCTCCGGCCGCTGAGGACAAGAAGTAATTCACTGAATTCTTCACAGTAGACTTAAGTCTATGAACGAACGAAAACCCGCTGCCCCCGTTATGGGGGGCGGCGGGTTTTTGCGTGTCCGGCTTGATCTTTCGTACGACGGCGGTCCGTTCAGCGGATGGGCCCTGCAGCCAGGTCTTCGGACGGTACAAGGATCCCTTGAAGAGGCTTTGGCGCTTCTTCTGCAGCGGCCCGTTCGTGTCACGGTTGCCGGCCGGACGGACGCGGGTGTCCACGCCCGGGGCCAGGTGGTCCATATGGACCTGACCGAGAACGAGTGGTTGTCGATGCCACGTGGGCACGAACTCGATCCCGGCGTCGCGCTTTTGCGGCGGCTCCGCGGCGCTTTGAGCCGCATCCTCGGCGACCTGACCGGTGCCATGGAAGTGCACGACGCCGGCCTGGCACCGGAAGGTTTCGACGCCCGTTTTTCAGCGTTGTGGCGTAGGTACAGTTACCGGATTGCAGACGGTGCCGAACGTTGGGACCCGGTGCTGCGTGGCATCACGTTATGGCACAAGTCTCCCTTGGACGTGTCTCTCATGAATGAGGGTGCTTCGGCGTTGCTGGGGCTCCAGGACTTCCGTTCCTACTGCAAGCCGCGTGAAGGCGCCACCACCATACGCGAGCTGCAGAAGTTTGCCTTTGAGCGTGCAAGCGACGACGTCATAGTTGTCACCGTTCAGGCTGATGCGTTCTGCCACAACATGGTGCGGTCCTTGGTTGGTTCCGCAGTGCGAGTGGGGGAGGGGCTGGAAACCCCGGCATGGCTGTACGCGCGACTTCTGGAACGGAGACGTGATGCCAAGTCCGTGCTCTCCGCCCCGCATCCGTTAGTGCTGGAGGAAGTTGCTTATCCGTCCGATGCCGAGATGCTGGCGCGGGCCGAGCTGACGCGGGCGCGGCGGGAGTAGCCGTCTATTCTTCGTCCAGGACGTGGGAGGACCCCCTCCCGGCTCTGGGTACCGGAAGGGGGCCGTTGTGGCACTCCGTGGTCTGGGATCCGCGAAGTGCCGGTCTAGGGCAGAAACAACTGAGATCTAAAGGCCGCCGGCCAAGTTGTTCATCACATTGATGACGGCCGGTCCCATGATGACGATGAAAAGCACCGGCAGGATGCACATCATCAATGGGAAAAGGACTTTCACCGGCAGTTTCATCGCCTGTTCTTCAGCCCTTTGGCGGCGTTTGATACGCATTTGCTTGGCTTGCGTTCGCAGGACATTGGCGATTGCGATCCCATAGGTGTCTGCTTGGACTACGGCCCCAACGAATGCCCTGAGGTCATGGACATCCACACGTTCGGCCAGAGCAATGTAGGCTTCCTTGCGGCTGCGTCCCGCCTGCATGTCCTGCAGTGTGCGGAGCATTTCCATGGCCAAGGGGCCTGAGCCGTTCTGGCCGGCTCTGGCCATGGCCCCTTCAAATCCAAGACCGGCCTCAACGGAGATCAGCATCTGGTCCAGGGTGTTGGGTAGTTCGGTCTGGATTGCCTTTTGCCGTTCGGCAGCACGTCCGTGAATAAGCAGGTCAGGGATGAAGTACACCAGCAACACAGCGGCGAGGTATAACAGGAAACCCTGACCGGAGGGGGCCCTCAGGAAGAACAGAAGTCCCACCACCCCTGCAGCTAGGGCCAACGCCGGCTTCAGGACCAGGAGGCGTCCCAGGGGCATACCCGCCGGTCGGCCCAGCTTGGCCAGCAGTTTGTCCAGCCAGAGGGTGTAGGACTTGGGGGTGAGCTTGGCACCCAGCCGGTGCAAATTGTATGTTGGCCCCTGGCTTCCGCCCGCAGTGGATAATCCGGCGCTTCGACTCAAATTGGCGCGAACAGTCGCGAGGCCAGCGCGATCCACCGAAATGAAAGCCCAGGCCATTAAGGCAACCGGGACTACAATCAACGCGACTGCCGCCCATGCAACGACATTCATGGTCACTCCCTAGAACTTGATCTTGACGACGCGACTGAGCCAGAACGAACCAACGAGAAGAAGCACTACGGCCACCACAAGCATGATCCAACCCACAGGGTTGCTGAAAAGTGGCTGAATGTAGCTTCCGTTGAAGACGCTGAGGTACAGAAACATGCCGGTTGGGAGAGCTATCAGCACATAAGCGGAAAGCCGCCCTTCTGCGCTGAGTGCCCGTACTTGGCCTTTAATCTGTGCTCTCTCACGGATAGTTTCAGCCACATGGTCCAGTACCTCAGCCAAGTCGCCGCCCACTTCACGGTGAATTTCGACAGCCTGTGTGGTCCATAGGAAGTCCTCGCTATGCAGACGCGACGCCGCGTCCAGAAGCGCGTCCCGGAGATCGCGTCCCAAACGCACTTCTCCAACGATTCTGGCGAATTCTTCCCTGGTGGGTGACTGTGCCTCTTGGGCTACAGCGTCAATAGCTCGCAGCAAGCTATGGCCAGCGCGCATGCTGCCGGAGAGCATTTGCAGAGTGTCACCCAGCTGGGCTTCGAACCGACCCCGACGGCGGGAAGTCTTAATACCCAAAATCATCCGTGAGCCGACCGGAACCAGGATTCCGAACAGAATAGCTACCAGAAGACCGCCGAGGATGAACCCCACCACAGCGCCGGTGAATGTAGCGCAGATGACCAGGAGTACATAGTCCGCGGGCCGCATCCGGGAACCGGCCTGCTCAAGGAGAAGCTTGGTTCCGGACGCCCTGCTGGCCGAAACCGAGCCGTCTACCAAGGCGACAGCTGAATTTGTCACTCGGGTCAGCACTGAATCGTGAGGCCTGGCGTTTGGACGCCGCCGTGACAATGCGATTGCAGAGTTTCTCGACTGGGGGATGAGGAATAGTCCGATTGCCAAGGCGGCAATTCCGAGGATTACCCCGCCGATGAGCAGCAGGGGGCTGGTTGCTGTAATCATCGCTGCCCACCGCCAGCGGCCATCGTTCCAAAGACGGCCGGCGAAATGTGAATGCCCAGGTCTGCAAAGTGGTCCACAAACCGTGGTCGCACTCCGGTAGGAACGGGTTTTCCAAGGAACCGCCCATTGGCGTCCATTCCGGCGGAGTAGTCGAAGATGAAGGCGTCCTGCAGGGTCACCACATCGCCTTCCATACCCTGGACCTCCGTTATGTGCGTGATGCGACGGGTTCCGTCCCGCAGGCGCGAAATCTGAACCACCAAATTTACTGCGGACGAGATCTGCTCCCGGATGGCGCGGAGCGGCAAGTCCATACCAGCCATGAGCACCAGCGTTTCCAGGCGTGCGATGGCATCACGTGGCGAATTCGCGTGCACGGTGGAAATCGAGCCATCGTGGCCGGTGTTCATGGCCTGCAACATGTCCAAGGCTTCACCGCCGCGAACCTCGCCCACCACAATCCGGTCCGGGCGCATACGCAGGGAATTGCGTACAAGATCGCGGATGGCTATCTCGCCCTTTCCTTCGATGTTGCTAGGGCGGCTCTCCAAACGGACCACGTGTGCCTGTTGGAGTTGCAGCTCCACTGCGTCCTCGATGGTCACGATGCGTTCATCTGGTGGGAGAAACGACGAAAGGACATTCAGCAGCGTGGTCTTGCCCGTCCCTGTACCGCCCGAGACGATGATGTTCATCCTCGCCTGAACACATGCGTGCAGTAGTTCACTGATCTCGGGACTCATGGTCCCCAGCTGAACGAGGTTCTGGGCGGTCAAGGGAACGCGTCCGAACTTTCGTATGGTCAGGGACGAGCCGTTGACCGCGAGTGGCGGGATTATGGCGTTGACGCGGGAACCGTCAGAAAGCCTGGCATCCACAAGCGGGGAGGATTCGTCGATCCGGCGGCCAACTCTGGAGACGATCCGTTCGATGATTTTCCGAAGATGTTCTTCGGATGTAAAGCGAACATTGGTCAAGTGAAGCTTTCCAGCGATCTCCACATACACGTGGTCGAAACCGTTCACCATGATCTCCGTGACGTCTACATCGTCGAGGAAACGCTGTAGTGGCCCCAGACCTAGAACGTCGTCAGCGATTTCCTGGACCAGCCGTTGTCTTTCCTGGGACGTCAGCGGAATGTCGTCTTCGTCAATGACGGCGCGCAGTTCCTCTTTAACGTAGCGATGGAGCTCCGCCTCATCGAGTGTGGTGTCTGAAATTCGGGAACCTATGCGATCAAACAACGCTGTACTGGTGCGATCCTTGACTGCCGACAACGCTTGACTGGAGTCTTCGGTGGTACCTTCCGCCCGCGTTGAATCGGCGATGTAGTCCGGAGTGTGGTTTGCTGGCCCTGCCCACGGGTCTCCCAGCACGGAGGTCCCCGGATTTTCAGCTTCCAATCCACGGACTGCTTGAAGTCGTTTTGCGAGGTTCACTTCACTACCGCCCTTCGGTGCAGTTGCTTGTGTGGGCGCTCTTCCCAGCCGGGCTTGAATCGCTCGATAAGTTGCCGGAGACCACGGAGTGTCACGTCTTTTGCTCCGTCCTGGAGGACAGGAATACCGCGATTGGTGGAGTAGGGGAGCGACCGCGAACGCGGCAAGGTGACGTCCACAGGGCAACCAATGGTTGCTTCCACGTCCATCAAGGTGAGCCCGCTCCGTTTGTCAGCAAAGTTGAGGACTACGTGGCGGCGTTCCGGAACCAATCCAATTTCATCCAGGATCTCGAGTCCGTTCCGCAAACCCCTGATGCTGGGAATGTCCATTCCACAGACCCAAACGACGTCGGAAGCACGTTCGAGGGTGGCCAGAACATGCTCACCAAGACCCGGCGCGGTATCCACAATCACGTAATCGAATTCCCTGGCCAGTTGCTCAAGGAGTTGCCCCACCTGTTCCGCGGAAATCTGCTCGATCTGAGACGGGTTGCGGGGTGCGCAGAGGGCATAGATCCCCGCGGGATGGACGGAGAGATATGACTTCAGCACCATGCTGTCCTGGACCGCCGCGCCGGTAACTGCATCCGCGATTGTCTTATCCGGGTCTATGAGGAGACCCGACGCGACGTCGCCGAACTGTAGATCCAAATCAGCGATGACTACCCTCATGGGAGAGGTACGTCCCAACCCAATAGCGAGGTTGGTTGAAATGGTCGTCTTGCCGACGCCTCCCTTAGGCGACATAACGGCGATAATCCGCCCTCCCTGTGGACCAGCGTCCACTTGGGCACCCAAGCCCCTGCGACGCCCGGCAGCTGCGAGGCTGGCACGCTCCAACAGCGCTCGAATGGTGCCCGAATCCGCGGAAGGCTCCAACAAGTCACGGATGCCTGCGCGCATTGCCGGTAGTGCGACTTGCGCTGCATCAGTGGATGCGAGCACTACGCTGATCTCCGGATACTGAAGGTCGAATAGGCTTGCCAGGCGGATTGCGTCCTCGGACTCCAGCCCGGGACCCAGAATAAGGACTTCCAGCAGTTGCCCGGACAACACCCGGAGGACGTCGTCCGGGCCCTGCGGCAGGTAGTCGGCAATGATGGACTGTACGTCGCCGTGCATGCCGGTTGCGGCGTGGCGGACGCGCTTTTCGAACTCAACGTCAGCGGTGATGACTAGAAAGCGGCTCATTGGAGTACCTCTGCCTTCTTGATAGTGACGCGCGCACTTTCCTGGGCTTCTGCAGGTTCTTTGGTTAGCCAGATGTCCCCGTACTTGGCTCCGTAAACAATCTTGGTGGCGTCCACATCGCTACGGGCAAGCGTCACAATGAAGGAGCCCTCCGGCAGTTGCGTATTTGCCTGTTCAGAGCTTGCCTGTGCGGTATTCGAGTTCTTGGCTGTGGCCCGCTGGACGCTGGTGACAAGCACTTTGTGGAACACGAGTTGCGCTGAAGCCTCACTTTCGGTCTGCCCGGACTCGCCCAGCAGCACCATCACGCCTACGGTGTCGCCAGCAGCCAATCGGCCGCCCACCACACGCTGCGCATCAAGTTGAACTGAAACTTCCTGAAGACCATCGGGCACCGGGACGGATCCCGGAGCCGCCAAACTGTTGGGATCCACCAGGCGGTTTCCCAGCAAGGCTTCACCGGGCATGAGCTCTATTCCGGCAACTTTGCCTTCCATCCCGGACAGACTCTTGAGTGCTCCGTTGGGAACGGAGGCCGCCGGTAGCGAAGTGAGCTTGACCGCTGACTTGATCTGCTGGAGATCCGAGCCCTCGGGAACTTGATTCTGGATAACGAGGACGTCAACGGGCTGGAGGTCTTTCTGCGCCCGCGCATCCGCTGCTTGAACATATGTGACCAGTAGCAGAGTGCCGACTATTGCCAGCACTACTGCGACTATGCCTCCCAGTAGGCGAGTTTTCACTGACTTTCTCCTTTAGTGCAATGGAGTTTTCTCCCAGATTGAATTACTACTCGGTGAGTTGGACGCCCAGGGCGCCGTACGTGGTGGGGCCGCCCAGAGTTGCGGCCTCCGTCAGACTTACTTTCTTAATGAATGTGCCGTACAAACCGGTGTCGCTGTTTTTGAGTCCCAAGGACTTCTGAAGTGCAGATGCCTCGGACATCATGTAGGTGGGGCCGCCACCCGTAAGATGCCATCCCTTGAGGGATATCTGTGCAAAGGCCTCAATCTTGAAGGACTTCTTGTAGGGCGAGGACGCACAGGGATTGGTTCCCGTTCCCTTTTTCACGGGGCAGGCCGTTTCAAAAATGGGAATCAGAAGTTCAACTGACTTGCCGGCTTTGAGCTTGGTCTCCCAGGAGGCGAAGGCAGAGCTGCACGTGGAATCGAAGTCGTTGCCCTCATTGGCTTCGACCCACGGTGAATCGACGTCGATGTGGACAGTGCATGTTGTGCCCGGATGCTTCAGCCATCCGAATCCACCCGGCAACTCAAAGCCGGAAGAGGACTGATGCGCACATGCGTAATCCGGATCATCGGACAACTTAGTCCCGTGGACGGGGAAAAACTGAAGGCCTTTAGTGAAACCCGGATCCGACTCACACTGTGAGAACGTCAGCGGGATTGCATCGGTGGCCGAAAAACCCCCGAACTTGGCCTGGGCTGAGGCCTGAATGTTTGCCGTCTGAACACCCAGAGCCCGCGCGAACACCAAGCTGAAGTGGTTATCACCGGAAGTATTGCGGGATTGGGTGGTGACATTCACTGTTCCGGTGCCCAGGTTTACTATAGCCACGGGTGCATTGCTGACTCCGTCGAGGGCGTTCATGCCGGCCAAAGAGGATGCTGCGGAGCCAGGTGCAGCACAATCGGCGGAAGCCGCATTCTGACCGCATGCCTGTGCGATGCCTATGGCGGATGCGTCCGCCCCGTTTTGAAGCTGGGCGTGCTCGGAATACATCATGGCAACGTCAACAGCGAATGCTGTCATGCCAAGCAGCGCTACCATCAGCATGGCCGTCATGGGAGCAACAGCCCCGCGTTCCGGATTATCGCGCTTTAACCTCCGCATCGCATGACTCCTGTCCCTGAGACATCCAGCTCGGCCGGCATTCCAGGCACGAGCCCGGGAAAGCCGGTCATCCACGGAGTGCTGTAGGCGATGCTGACCTCTACGTTGCACGGACTGGTGCCTGATGAAGTGATGGTGATGTCACCGGGATCGAGGTCCACGGAGGGTGCAGCAGCCACGCCGGCAGCTTGGGCTTCGCCCACGGCATAGCCGGACTCTGACTGATGGATTGCGGCGTAGCGTGCTGCTTCGCGGGCGGCTTCCGACAAAGAAATCTGGATGTTGAAAGCCCTGCCGAACTCGAAGATGCCGAGGACCAGCACGAGGAATATCGGCAGCACGAGTGCGAATTCGACAGCCACGGCGCCAGCTTGGCTGTTTGCGGTAGAGCGCCGCCGACTGCGGAGCCACCTGCTCTTCATAGCTTTGGATTTCATAGCAACTCCCAGAAAACGAGTCCGGGCCGGCTGCAGCCGATGAGAGCATCGGGGCAGCCGACCCGGTAATCGAAGTGAAGCCGGCCTGGTCCTGGGCTACGGCAGTGCGGTTGTGACAGTCGTGAAGCCCCGAAGGACGTCTTGACCCAAAGTCAGCACCGTGCCGACGATGACGGCGGCGATGAGGGCCACCAGCAGTCCGTATTCAACGGCCGTTGCACCCTTCTCCTCGGTGAAGCGGTCCTTGACGCCGGCGATGAATGAAATAACGGAAACCATGAGAGATGACATTGGAAAATCCTTCCCAGAATTAATGTGGCAAATGTTGAATATCAGGGCGGCAAATTATCTAAATTCGCCCGATTTCCAAACTGCCCTCTTGAAGTCTTTAGCGGTTCGGAATTCGATGACATAAGAATTCACCCTGACATGCCTGCCCAACAATGCGTATTTGTACTCGAATTCAAGTCAGGGGTAGCACGTAGCCACGCGGGAGTGGGCCGGTTGGTACTCAGCTGCTGAGGGCGGGGAGGCCGAAATCTACTTGGTTTTAACAGCAGCCTTATATTTCGAGGCGCGGCAAGGAGATTCCAAGGGCTTGGTAAGTGCGTACTAGCCCTGGGTTAGTTCATGACCAGGATGATGCCAACTGCCGCAACGAGCATGGCGGGTCCGTGCGCCGTTTCTGCAGGCTTTTCCACGGGTCGCAGGCGCAACATCAGCAGCGTGAGCACCCCGCCCACCACGAATCCCAGCAGTCCCCCGAGGACTACTTGCTGCCAACCTAAGTACCCCAAGTACAGTCCGAGCGGTGCTGCGAGCTTCACATCGCCCATTCCGAGGCTTCTTGGCGAAATAAGTTTGAGAATGACGTAGCTCGCGAACAGGATCACCCCGCCGGCGAGGCCGCGGAAGAGGTCCGGCCAGCCCGGTGCGAGAGCCGCGGACCAGGAAAGAAGCGCTAAGCCACCACCCAGTAGCAGCAACACAATGCGGTTGGGGAGCAAATGCAACGTGAAATCGATCCGCGAAAGTTGCACGCCAAGTAATGCCAGTAAAAGGAAGGCGGGCAATTCCGCTGAAAAACCGACCCGCCAGGCAAGCAAGCCAAAAAGCAGCGCGGTGACAGCCGCCGTCGTGATCCGAACCTTAGGTGCAGGGGTGCTGCCGAGACGCGGCAGTGTCCTTGCGATGAGCCACTCGCATGCTGGACTCAGCAGTAGTCCCGCGAGGGCAATAAGGAGTGGAAAGACGAGGCCGTCGGTCATATGCTGCCCTCTCTGCGGATCGCTAGCCCTATGGTCGGTTACCCCATTTTGACCCGGACGCCCTAGTGACGGTATTGTTTAGAGTCGTTGTGCGTGTCCTATCTCGATGACACATGCCTTACGGGGGATCCAGTTGCAGGATCGCTAACTCCTGAGGCATTTCGAGATCCTGGGATAACTGGTACATAGAGCCCTCACCTCTGCTCCGGTAGCGCATACATAGTAGGTACACGCCTTATTGCGTGCCGCCTAAAACATGAACGCCAGAACAAGAACGAGGCAAAACCGTGCGTACGTACACCCCGAAGCCCGGCGATATCAACCGCCAGTGGCACGTCATTGACGCCACCGACGTTGTCCTTGGTCGTCTTGCCAGCCAGACCGCAACACTGCTGCGCGGAAAGCACAAGCCGACCTTTGCGTCCCACATGGACATGGGCGACTTCGTCATCATCATCAACGCTGAAAAGGTTGCCCTCACCGGCGCCAAGCTGGAGCAGAAGCGCGCATACCGCCACTCCGGTTACCCGGGCGGCCTGACCTCCGTCAACTACGCCGAGCTGTTGGAATCCAACCCGGTTCGCGCTGTTGAGAAGGCCATCAAGGGCATGCTCCCCAAGAACTCCCTCGCCGCTCAGCAGCTGGGCAAGCTCAAGGTCTACGCAGGCCCGGAGCACCCCCACGCTGCACAGCAGCCGAAGACTTTCGAAATCACCCAGGTCGCCCAGTAGTCCTGGCCACCAACTAAACTTTTTATTACAAGGAGAACCGTGGCTCAGAACGAAGAACTGACCGCCGAAGCCGTCGAGGCTGAGGAAACACTCACCAGCTACACCTCTGAAAGCACATCTGGTGAAGATGCGCCGAAGAAGGAGCGCCCGGCACTGACCGTTGCCGGCGCAGCTGTTGGCCGCCGCAAGGAAGCCGTTGCACGCGTTCGCGTTGTGCCGGGCTCCGGCAAGTGGACCATCAACGGCCGCACGCTGGACAACTACTTCCCGAACAAGCTGCACCAGCAGGACGTCAACGAGCCCTTCAAGATCCTTGATCTTGAAGGCGCCTACGACGTCATCGCCCGTATCCACGGCGGTGGCATCTCAGGCCAGGCCGGTGCGCTGCGCCTCGGTGTTGCTCGCTCGCTGAACGAGATCGACGTCGACAACAACCGCGCCACCCTCAAGAAGGCCGGTTACTTGAGCCGTGACGCCCGCGTCATCGAGCGCAAGAAGGCTGGTCTCAAGAAGGCACGTAAGGCTCAGCAGTACTCCAAGCGTTAATTCGCTTCGCCCCTTCGCTGGGGTATCGGAAGCCCGTTCCGCCATGTGGCGGGGCGGGCTTTCGTCGTTTCAGAACCCATTTGAAGAGTCAAGGGCGACGGGTGGATGTGACCCTCCGAAGCGCCTTGGACCAGTGGTGTCCTGACGTCGTCTAAACTTGACCCGATGTCTAGATTATTTGGAACAGATGGCGTCCGCGGTCTCGCGAACGGATTGCTCACCGCCGAACTGGCTATGCAGCTCGCGCAGGCAGCCGCCGTCGTACTCGGCCATGACCGCACAACAAACGGCAAGCGGCCGCGCGCCGTCGTCGCAAGGGACCCCAGGGCCAGCGGCGAGTTCCTTGCCGCTGCCGTTGAGGCCGGGCTTTCCAGCTCCGGTATCGACGTCTATGACGCCGGTGTTCTCCCCACGCCTGCCGCGGCTTACCTTGTGGCAGATCTCGACGCCGACTTTGGAGTCATGTTGTCGGCCTCCCATAACCCTGCGCCGGATAACGGTATTAAGTTCTTCGCCCGTGGCGGTCAGAAGCTTCCGGACGATGTTGAGGACGCCATCGAGGCACAGCTGGGCAAAGAGCCGCAGCGCCCGGTGGGGGCCGACGTCGGACGCATCCAGCGGTTCTCAGACGCCGAGGACAGGTACATCGTCCACCTGCTCGGCACGCTGCCCAAGCGCTTGGAAGGCTTGAAAGTAGTTCTCGACTGCGCCCACGGTGCTGCGAGCGGCTGTTCGCCGCAGGTATTCAAGGATGCCGGCGCTGACGTAGTGGTCATCGGAGCTGAGCCCGACGGCCTGAATATCAACGACGGCGTTGGCTCTACGCACTTGGGCCCGCTGAAGGAAGCCGTGGTCAAGCACGGCGCGGACCTTGGCGTAGCGCACGACGGCGACGCGGACCGCTGCCTGGCCGTTGACCACGAAGGCAACGAAGTGGACGGCGACCAGATCATGGCGATCCTGGCGTTGGCCCTCAAGGATGCAGGAAAGCTCAAGGACAACATCCTCGTGGCCACGGTCATGAGCAACCTTGGCTTGAAGATTGCGCTCCGCGATGCCGGTATCACCATCCGCGAGACCGGTGTTGGTGACCGTTATGTCCTGGAGGAAATGCGCGCCGGCGGGTACAACCTTGGTGGCGAGCAGTCCGGCCATGTCATCTTCTCGGACTTCGCGACCACAGGCGATGGGGTCCTTACCGGACTCCAGCTCGCAGCCCAGGTAGCGCTGACTGGCCGCAGCCTCAAGGAACTGTCCAGCGCCATGACAAAACTTCCGCAGCTCATGATCAATGTCAAGGGCGTCGACAAAGCCCGGGCCGCCACCGATGAGGGCGTTGCCGAGGCCGTAGCCGCTGCGGAGCTTGAACTGGGGGAGACCGGCCGCGTGCTGCTCCGCCCTTCAGGCACCGAGGCACTGGTCCGCGTCATGGTGGAAGCCGCTGACATGGAAACGGCGGAGCGCGTGTGCACGCACCTCGCTGCCGTAGTCAAGGAACGTTTGGGCGCTCCCAGCCAAATGGCAGTATAAGAAATCACGCTTTTTAGGCCCGCACTCCTGCTTGAGTAGACGCAGGGGAGCGGGCCTTGGCGTTTAAGGTTCTAGAGGTAGTCCGGCGCTGCTTCGAGCCCGAAGTACTCCTCCAGGGTCGCAATGCCGCGCGTTGACATGTCAGTGGCAGCTTCCACCCCGATGTAGCGTAGGTGCCAGGACTCGTAAAAGTAGCCGGTGGTGTCGTGGAGCATCCATGGATAGCGGACCACGAACCCGAACTTGTGGGCATTGGCTTTGGCCCACACGGCGGCGGGCTGCTCAGCGAAGCACGGCTGGAAGCTGCAGGCACCCGCACCGTCGCCGATGTCAAAGGACCAGCCCGTTTGGTGCTCAGAGTGCCCTGGACGGGCGGAAGCCCGGTCGGCGGCGGCCTGACCGGTGCTGGCGACGTATCCGCCGTAGGTGGCCACCTGGGTGGAATAGGAACGGTAACCAGAGGCCAACGTCATGATGACGCCTTCAGCGGCCGCGGCCCCGAACATCTTTTCAGCGGCAGCCGCCGTCGTGCTGTTAAGCAAAGCAGCTTCGCCGCTGACGGCCAACCGCACGCCCGGCTGAACCAAGTCTGCCGGCACGAAGTCCTGGGGAGCCAAAGGCCGGTGTTTATTGACCACAACCCAGGGACTTGTGGGGTCCGTCAGGGAGTGCTGAGGGGCAACGGCTTGCGAGGGGGCTGCGCTTGAGGGCGTCGCGCTGGCCGCCGTTTCAACGGGCGCGGGTTCGGTGGGCGCAGCGCTTGGCGTGGCCGCGGAGCTCGTTGCGGAAGCTGAAGGGGCTTCGCTGGCGGCGTTGGCGGCAACGGGGGAGGGAGTGGCGTTTTCAGGAGTGCAGGCCGCGAGGGCAGCCATTCCAGCGCCAGCGGTCAGCAGGCTCGCGAATACCCGCCGGCTAGGCAGCGGTTGAGGATTGTGGGGCACGCTAGACCTTCCTCAGCAGCATGCGGCGGATTGAGTGGTCGGCGTCCTTGGTGAGTACCAACTGCGCACGTCCGCGGGTAGGCAGGACATTCTCCTCGAGGTTTGGCTCGTTGATGCGTTTCCAGATGCCTCGTGCCGTGGATTCGGCGTCGTCGTCAGAGAGTGTTGCGTAACGGTGGAAGTAGGACTCGGGCTGGGCGAAGGCCGTGGTCCGCAATTTCCGGAAGCGGTCCACATACCACTCCTCGATGTAGGAGGTCTTGGCATCGACGTAGATGGAGAAATCGAAGAAGTCGCTGACGGCCAGTCCTTGTTTGCCGTCCATGCGGGGACGGGCGGGGGCCAGGACATTGAGGCCTTCCACAATCAGGACGTCGGGCCGGCGCACCACAACTTCCTTGCCCGGAACAATGTCATAGGTGACGTGGGAGTACCACGGCGCACGGACTTCCTCGGCGCCGCCTTTGACTTCTGAAACGAAGCGAAGAAGTCCGCGGCGGTCGTAGGACTCGGGGAATCCTTTTCGCTCCAGCAAGTGCCGGCGCTTCAGCTCGGCCAAGGGGTAGAGGAAGCCATCCGTGGTGATGAGTTCCACGTTGGGGGTACCGGGCCAGCGCCTGAGCATTTCCCGGAGTACACGGGCGATGGTGGACTTACCAACAGCAACTGATCCGGCCACGCCGATCACGAACGGCGTGCGTTGAGTTTGCTCGCCCAGGAACGTGGTGGTGGCTGCGTGGAGTTGGTGCGACGCCTCGACGTACAGGTGGAGAAGGCGTGAGAGCGGGAGGTAGACCTCCCGGACTTCCTTCATGTCCAAGGGGTCTCCGAGGCCGCGGAGGCGGAAGACGTCCTCTTCGTTGAGGGGCTGCTCCATCTGCGCTGCAAGCCTGGACCACGTCTGACGGTCCAGCTCTACAAACGGGGAAGCGCCGTCGCCATTAGCTTCGGTGCGTTGCAAAGTCACGCTCATGATTCTGCCCTCCGCGGGACGGATCAGGAAATGCACGACGACGGGCAGGTGAATTGTGAGCGCTGGATTCCTTGCGTGGGGCCGCAGGAGGGGGGACGTCCCACATCAGTTGTTTGCACTAGCCGCTAGGCTTGTACCCATGTGTGGAATCGTAGGCTATGTTGGCAATTCGTCTCGCAAGGCAGCTGGATACAGCGCTCTTGACGTTGTGGTGGAAGGGCTGCGCCGTCTGGAATACCGCGGCTATGACTCCGCCGGCGTCGCAGTAGTGGCTGACGGGACCATCTCGTCCCGTAAAAAGTCCGGCAAGCTGAGCAACTTGATCGCAGAACTGGAATCAAACCCCGTTCCCGAGTCGCTGACCGGCATCGGCCATACCCGTTGGGCTACGCACGGCGGACCCACCGACCGTAACGCGCACCCGCACCTCTCCGACGGCGGCAAGCTGGCGGTCATTCACAACGGCATCATTGAAAACTTCGCTGAGCTCAAGCAGGAACTGCTCGGCAAGGGCGTGACCTTCGAATCGGAAACAGACACCGAAGTTGCGGCCGCCCTCATTGGTGACATCTTCCGCACCCAGCTCAACGGCGACGGCGGCAACCTCACCGAGGCGATGCGTCTGGCATGCCAGCGACTCGAAGGTGCTTTCACCCTTCTCGCTGTCCACGCGGACCAGCCCGACGTCGTAGTGGCTGCCCGCCGCAACTCCCCGCTGGTTGTAGGCCTGGGCGACGGCGAGAACTTCCTCGGCTCCGACGTCTCCGGCTTCATCGACTACACCCGCCGTGCCGTGGAACTGGGCCAGGACCAGATTGTCACCATCACCGCGGACTCCGTGGAGATCACCGACTTCTTTGGCGCTCCCGCAGAGGGCAAGGAATACCACGTTGACTGGGATCCCGCTTCTGCCGAAAAGGGCGGTTTCAGCTCCTTCATGGAGAAGGAAATCCACGACCAGCCGGACGCCGTGGCTCAGACCCTCCTGGGCCGCTCGGACCTCAACGGCAAGCTCACCCTTGACGAGGTCCGCATCGATCCCGAGCTGCTCAAGCAGGTAGACAAGATCATCGTGCTGGCTTGCGGTACCGCGGCCTACGCCGGCCTGGTGGCCAAGTACGCCATTGAAAACTGGTGCCGCATCCCCACCGAGGTGGAGCTGGCTCACGAGTTCCGCTACCGCGATCCCATTGTGGACTCCAACACGTTGGTGGTTTCCATCAGCCAGTCGGGCGAGACCATGGACACGCTGATGGCTGTCCGTTACGCCCGCGAACAGGGCGCCAAGACGATCTCCATCTGCAACACCAACGGTTCCACCATCCCGCGTGAATCCGACGCCGTGCTCTACACGCACGCCGGTCCGGAGATCGCGGTTGCTTCCACCAAGGCGTTCCTGGCGCAGATCACTGCTGCCTACCTGCTGGGCCTGTACTTGGCTCAGTTGCGGGGGAACATCTTCTCCGGCCAGATCAAGGACGTCCTCGCGGACCTCAACAAGATTCCTGCCAAGATCCAGAAAATCCTGGACAACGCAGGACCCTTGCGCGAGTTGGCCCGCAGCATGAAGGACGAGAAATCCGTCCTCTTCCTGGGCCGCCACGTTGGTTACCCGGTAGCCCTCGAGGGCGCCTTGAAGCTCAAGGAAATCGCCTACATCCACGCCGAAGGCTTCGCCGCCGGCGAGTTGAAGCACGGTCCGATCGCCTTGATCGACGACGGCCAGCCAGTCTTCGTTGTGGTGCCGTCGCCGCGTGGCCGCGACTCCCTGCACTCCAAGGTTGTCAGCAACATCCAGGAAGTCCGTGCACGTGGTGCCCGTACCCTGGTCATCGCTGAAGAGGGCGACGAATCGGTCAAGGACTACGCAGAGCACGTCTTCTACGTACCTGAAACCCCCACGTTGCTGATGCCGCTGCTCACCACCGTTCCGCTGCAGATCTTTGCTGCAGAACTGGCCGGTGCCAAGGGTTACGACGTCGACCAGCCGCGTAACCTCGCCAAGAGCGTCACCGTAGAATAACGCCATGATTGTTGGCATTGGCGTAGACGTCGTAGACATCGAGCGGTTTGGTCGGCAATTGGAACGGACACCGGGCCTCCGGGACCGCTTGTTTGTTCCTGCGGAGCGGGAACTCAACACCCGGTCCCTTGCTGCGCGTTTCGCGGCCAAGGAAGCTGTGGCCAAGGTGCTGGGCGCTCCGGCGGGCATGAACTGGCAGGATTGCTGGATCGGCCTCGACCAGAACGGCCCCACGGTCCAAGTCAAGGGAACAGTGCTTGCCGTGGCCGAGGCCAAGGGTGTCAAGCGCTGGCACCTGTCCATAAGCCACGACGGCGGCATCGCTACGGCGACTGTCATCGCCGAAGGCTAAACGGACACTCAACAGCAATGATCAGCGCCTTCACCGGACAACAGATCAGGGATGCGGAACAGCCGCTCCTGGACTCCGGTGAGGGCGCTGTTCTTATGCAACGGGCGGCTTACGGGTTGGCCCAAGTAGTGGCCCGTGAGGTCAAAAGCAGGCGAAAGCTTGCCGGCGCCAGCGTCACTGTGCTGGTAGGAAAGGGCAACAACGGCGGGGACGGTCTCTTCGCTGCGGCTTTCCTGGCCCGCCGTGGAATACGGACGACGGCGGTACTCGCCGCCGCGGAAGTGCACCAGCAGGCGCTGGCCGCTTTTGTCACAGCCGGTGGGACCTTTGTGACGTTGGAGGCCGCGAACGCGGAAGAGCTCGCTGTCCTGTGCGCGGGCCACGACGTCCTTATTGATGCGTTGCTCGGAACAGGGGCACGCGGCGGCCTGCGCGGCGCTTCAGCAGAACTGGTTGCCTCGCTCCAGGAGCTGCGTCCAGCTTTGGTGGTGGCCTGCGACCTCCCCAGCGGATTGGACGCCAACAGCGGTGAAGTGCATTGGCCGGTGTTGGATGCGGACGTCACCGTCACCTTTGGCGGCATCAAAGCCGGGCTGATGGCGGACCCGGGTGAAGGGTGTAGCGGGCGCGTGGAGTTGGTACCCATCGGGATTGAGGAATCCTTGGAACACCACCGCCCTGAGCTTCGTCGGCTCACGGCTGCGGAGCTCGGGGCTTTGATGCCCCATCCTGACCGGCGCGCCCACAAGTACTCACGGGGAGTTTTGGGAGTAGTAGCGGGTTCGGCGCGCTTTGCCGGAGCTGCTGCCCTGAGTGTGCACGCTGCTGCCCTCACCGGAGCGGGCATGGTGCGCTACATCGGGCCCCCGGAAGCGGCACAGCTGGTGCTGGCCCGCACCCCGGAAGCCCTCTGGGAAGACGACCACCCCGGCCGGGTCCAAGCGTGGCTGCTGGGGTCCGGGGTTGATGGCGAGGAGCAGTTGCAACGGGCAAGGGACGCCAGTATGTCGGCCATTGCCGACGACTTGCCAGTAGTGGTGGACGCCGGAGCTTTGAGTGTCCTGCCGGAACGGTGCCCGGCCCACTGGATACTGACACCGCATGCCGGGGAACTGGCCACGTTGCTGAATTCGCTTCCTTCAACGGGGGAACTAAAGGTAACCCGCGACGACGTCGAATCGCGGACCCTGCACTATGTGCGGCAGGCCGCCGAACAAACCGGCGCCACAGTCCTCCTGAAGGGTGCCACCACACTCGTGTCCTCGCCGTCGGGCGTGGTTTTCAGCCAGTCCGAAGGCACCGCGTGGATGGCCACGGCAGGGAGTGGCGATGTCCTGGCGGGCATACTGGGGGCCTTGCTGGCGCGGTCCACGGAGTTGATTTGCCACGACGACGGCGCGTACGCCGCCTTGGGTTTGGATCCCGCCGACCGATGGGCTGCCGTGGCTGCGGTTGCCGCGAGCGTCCACGGACGAGCAGGAGCCCTGGCATCCGAAGATTTCGGTGGAGGCCCCCTTACAGCCTCGGCCATCATGACGGCGGTTCCGCGCGTCATTGGTTCGCTCAACGCGGAATACGACCGAACAAGACCCTAAGGTTGCTGTCGGTGTCTGAGGGCTTGAGTAGGCTTGCAACAGTTGTTCGCATCATCTAGAGGAGAACGCATGGAAGTCTGGCCTGGATCGGCTTATCCGCTGGGTGCCACCTTTGACGGCACCGGCACTAACTTCGCGCTGTTTAGCGAGAAGGCCGAAAAAGTGGAATTGTGTCTCTTTGACGACGACGGCGGGGAAGTCCGCGTAGATGTTACCGAAGTAGATGGTTACGTATGGCACTGTTATCTGCCGCAAGTCCAACCGGGACAGAAGTACGGCTACAGGGTGCACGGTCAGTACGACCCCGACGCCGGCCAACGCTTCAACCCCAACAAGCTGCTGCTGGATCCTTACGCCAAGGCTGTCCACCGGCAGATTGACTGGGACCCGTCCTTGTTCTCATACAACATGGGTGACCCGGATTCGCGGAATGACGAGGACTCTGCACCGCACATGATGCTGGGCGTGGTCATCAACCCGTTCTTTGACTGGGACGGCGACAAGCTCCTGCGGATTCCGTACCACAAGTCCGTGATCTACGAGGCACACGTCAAGGGCCTCACTCAGATGCATCCCGAAGTACCCGAGGAACAACGTGGCACGTACGCTGGCGTGGCACACCCGGCGGTTATTTCCCATCTGCAGAAGCTGGGCATCACGGCGATCGAACTCATGCCGGTGCACCAGTTCGTCAACGACGGCATCCTGCAGGACAAGGGCCTGAACAACTACTGGGGCTACAACACCATCGGCTTCTTTGCGCCCCACAACAGCTACAGCTCCAAGGGCGATACGGGGCAGCAGGTCCAGGATTTCAAAGCCATGGTTCGGGCGCTGCACACCGCTGGTATCGAGGTCATCCTTGACGTCGTGTACAACCACACCGCTGAGGGGAACCACCTGGGACCCACTCTGTCCTTCAAGGGCATCGACAACTCCGCGTACTACCGACTGGTGGAAGACGACCAGAAGTACTACATGGACTACACCGGCACGGGCAACTCCCTGAATGTCCGCAGCCCGCACTCCCTCCAACTGCTCATGGACTCCCTGCGCTACTGGGTCACCGAGATGCACGTTGACGGATTCCGGTTCGACCTCGCCTCCACGCTGGCACGCGAGTTCTATGACGTGGACAAACTGTCCACCTTCTTCGAACTCATCCAGCAGGACCCCGTGGTCTCCCAGGTGAAGCTCATTGCCGAGCCTTGGGACGTTGGCCCCGGTGGATACCAAGTGGGCAACTTCCCTCCGCAATGGACGGAGTGGAACGGCCAATACCGCGACACCGTACGTGACTTCTGGCGCGGCGAACCTTCCACCCTTGGCGAGTTCGCTTCACGGCTGACCGGCTCGGCGGACCTCTACGAACACTCGGGGCGTCGGCCCGTGGCGTCCATCAACTTCGTCACCGCCCACGATGGCTTCACGCTGGCAGACCTCGTGTCCTACAACGAGAAACACAATGATGCCAACGGCGAGGACAACAACGACGGCGAATCACACAACCGTTCCTGGAACTGCGGTGCGGAAGGGCCCACTGACGATCCCACGGTCCTTGGCCTGAGGGCACGCCAGCAGCGCAACTTCATTGCCTCGCTGTTCCTGTCCCAGGGTGTTCCCATGCTCCTGCACGGCGACGAACTGGGCCGGACGCAGAACGGCAACAACAACGGGTACTGCCAGGATTCCGAACTGACCTGGATCAACTGGGACACCGTGGACCAGCCCCTGATCGAGTTCACAGCAGCTGTCAGCGCGCTCCGCGCCAAACACCCCAGCCTGCGCCGCAGCCGCTTCTTCGACGGCCGTCCGGTGCTGCGTGGTGAGGGCGAGCGACTCCCGGACATCGTATGGCTGGATGCCGATGCCAGCACCATGACTCCGTCCGATTGGGACGAAGCTTTGGGGCGGTCCGTGGGCGTGTTCCTCAACGGCGACGGCATCCATGGAAGGGATACACAGGGCCGACGCATCACTGACGTCAACTTCCTGCTGTACTTCAACGCCGACCAGGACGAGGTGGGCTTCCGGATTCCTTCGGATGAATACGCGCCGGCTTGGGACGTCATGATTGATACCGCCGGAGAAGGTGCTGAAGCAGGTGTGATCAAGCCAGATCAGATCCTGATGGTAGGCGGCAAGTCACTGGTGGTACTCCGCGCCCACAGCACCCCGGAAATTGAACCCGATCACTCGGTGGCAGCTTCCCTTGCGGCGTTGACGCAGACGAGCACTCCGGAAACCGCATCCATTACCGCTCCGGCAGTAACGTCCTTGCCTTTCGACTACAAGAGTTCTGCGCCCGAGGGTAATGACGGTGAAGGTGAAACAAAGGAAACGGAAGCATGAGGACGCCTGTCTCAACGTATCGTCTCCAGATTCGCCCGAGCTTCACGTTGCAGGACGCGGCTGAGCTCACCGGATACTTGCATACCCTGGGGATCGATTGGGTCTATGTTTCACCGATCCTGACAGCAGAAAGGGGCTCGGATCACGGCTATGACGTGACCGATCCCTCCACTGTTGATCCCTCTCGGGGAGGTCCGGAGGGGCTGGCGGCGCTGTCGCGGGCTGCGAAGGATAAGGGCTTGGGCATTCTGGCTGACATCGTGCCCAATCACATGGGCGTAGCTTCGCCCAAGCAGAACCCCTGGTGGTGGCAGCTCCTGAAAGAAGGCCGCGGTTCAAAGTATGCCGAGGCTTTCGATGTCGACTGGGACTTTGGCGGGGGAAAGATCCGCATTCCGGTCTTGGGAAGTGACGACGACCTTGACGAACTGAAGATCGTGGACGACGAACTGCGGTACTACGATCACAGTTTTCCGCTGGCCGAGGGCACATACACCTCAGGGGAGAGCCCGCGCGAGGTCCATGCACGGCAACACTATGAGCTGGTTGGCTGGCGCCGGGCGGACGCCGACTTGAACTACCGCCGGTTCTTCGCAGTGAACACCCTGGCCGGCGTACGCGTGGAGATTCCTTGGGTCTTTGACGAGTCCCATGAAGAGATAGTCCGTTGGTTCCGTGAAGGCTTGGTGGACGGGCTGAGAATCGACCACCCGGATGGGCTCGCCGACCCCGAGGGCTACCTCGCAAGGCTGCGTGAAGCGACCGGAGGTGCCTACCTGCTGGTGGAGAAGATCCTGGAACCCGGGGAACAGTTGCCGGAGACCTTCGAGTGCGAAGGGACCACCGGATACGACGCCTTGGCTGACGTCGACCGTGTCTTGGTGGACCCGACGGCGGAGGAGTACCTGAACTCCCTGGATGCCCGTCTCCGGGATGCCGACGCACCAGCGGACTACCAGGCCATGATTCATGCCACCAAGCGCCGGATCGCCGATGGGATCCTGCGCTCGGAAGTCCTGCGTCTGGCCCGCCTTGTGCCCGAATCCTTGGAGCTGCCGTTCGCCAAAGTAGCCGATGCCCTCGCTGAGGTCATATGCTGCTTCCCCATCTACAGGACGTATCTGCCCTATGGCGGGAAAACACTGACCGAGTCCGTGGAGAACGCCGCCAAGCAGCGCCCTGACCTGGCGACGGTCCTCAGCCACCTTCAGCCGCTCTTGATGGATGAATCCACCCTGCTGGCCCGGCGTTTCCAGCAGACGTCCGGCATGGTGATGGCCAAGGGCGTGGAGGACACCGCCTTCTTCCGTTACACCCGTCTGGGGTCACTGACGGAAGTGGGCGCCGATCCCACGGAATTCTCCATCCCTGGCAATGTTTTCCATGAGCGCATGGCGCGGCGGCAACAGCTTTTGCCGCTGTCCATGACGACGCTGAGCACCCACGACACCAAACGGAGCGAGGATGCCAGGGCAAGAATCTCCGTGATCTCCGAGGCCGTACCGGAATGGGAGCTTTTCCTGGGCATCGTCCATGAGCTCGCGCCCATCCCGGATGGCCCCTTGTCCGCCTTGGTCTGGCAATCCATCGCAGGCGCATGGCCGGCAGATCGCCAACGGTTGCAGTCCTACGCCTTGAAAGCGGCACGGGAGGCCGGCAACTCCACCAACTGGACCGATCCCAACCAGGATTTCGAACGCCAGCTGGCAGCCGCCGTCGACGCCGTTTTCGATGTACCGGAGGTAGGAGCCGCACTGACGAACTTCGTCAACGAGCTCGAACCGTATGGAACCTCCAACTCGCTGTCCGCCAAGTTGATCCAGCTGACCATGCCAGGAGTTCCTGATGTATATCAGGGGACGGAATTCAGGGACGGTTCACTGACCGACCCCGACAACCGGCGGCCCGTGGATTTCAAGGCCCGGATTGCCGCTCTGGAAGAGTTGGATCGCGGTGGCAAGCCAGCATTCACCGATGAGGCCGCCAAACTTCTGGTGGTTTCCCGGGCACTGAGGCTTCGCCGTGACCGGCCGGAGCTGTTCGCCGGTTACCTTCCGGTGGCGGCCCAAGGCGCAGCAGCGGGCCACGTGGTGGCCTTTGATCGCGGAGCCGAACGTCGGGGAGCTCTCACCGTTGCCACCCGCTTGCCCAAGCGACTGGCCGCGGAAGGCGGCTGGCGGGACACGTCCATTGAGTTGACCGTGAACTGCCGGGACGAACTCACGGGGGCCAGCTATGAGGCAGGTACCGTCCCTCTGGCCATCTTGCTGGAGCACTACCCGGTGGCCTTGCTGGTTCCAACGGACTAATTTCCGGACGGTGCGATCACCGTTTGTCGCTGATCGCACCGTCAACACCGTCATTGCAAAGCACGCTTGAAACACGTACAGGGGAGCATGATGCTGGAGCACGCTGCTGGAAAAAATCTTTACGACGTCTGGGCTCCGAATGCCGATTCAGTCCGGTTGCTGGCAGGAGGTCACGAGTACTCCATGGAGAAACATCACGACGGCGCCGCGGCCGGATGGTGGCGGGCGCCGGCTGACGTGGCGGCGCAGGAGACCGACGGGGTGCGGTACGGCTACATCGTGGACGGCGAGGGACCGTTTCCGGATCCGCGCTCGCGGAGGCAGCCGGACGGCGTCCACGCACTGTCCGCCACCTTCGATCCTTCCGCCCATGAGTGGACGGACGACGAATGGAAGGGGCGGAGCCTCAAGGGTTCGGTCATCTACGAACTGCATGTGGGCACCTTCACTCCGGAGGGCACGCTGGATGCCGCCGCAGGAAAACTGGATTACCTGGTGGACCTCGGCGTCGATTTCATTGAATTGCTCCCGGTCAACGGTTTCAACGGTGTTCACAACTGGGGCTACGACGGCGTCCTTTGGTATGCCGTGCACGAGCCCTATGGTGGCCCCGCCGCCTACCAACGCTTTGTGGATGCTGCACACGCTGCGGGCTTGGGCGTTATCCAGGACGTTGTCTACAACCACCTCGGGCCAAGCGGTAACTATCTGCCCAAGTTCGGCCCCTACCTGAAATCGGGGGAGGGCAACACCTGGGGTGATTCTGTCAACCTTGACGGCCACGGCTCGGACGATGTCCGCCGCTACATCCTGGAGAACGCAGCGATGTGGCTCCGGGATTACCACGTGGACGGGCTCCGTCTGGATGCTGTGCACGCTTTGCGTGACGAGCGTGCCGTGCACATCCTTGAGGAGTTCGGGGCACTCGGAGATGAAGTTGAGGCCGAGACGGGGATTCCCCGGACCATGATTGCTGAATCTGATCTGAACAACCCGCGGCTCATCTACCCCCGCAAAGACAACGGCTACGGCTTGGAGGGCCAGTGGAGCGACGACTTCCACCATGCCGTGCACGTCAACCTCAGCCGGGAGACCACGGGTTACTACTCAGACTTTGACTCGCTCGCAGTCCTGGCGAAAGTCCTCGAGCATGGTTTCCTCCACGATGGCAGCTACTCCAGTTTCAGGGAACGGCACCACGGCCGGCCCATCAGGCACGACCTCGCTCACCCGTCCGCTCTTGTGGTCTGCCTGCAGAACCACGACCAGATCGGCAACAGAGCCACTGGCGACAGGCTCACAGCGTCGTTGTCGTACGGGAAGCTGGCAATCGGCGCTGTGCTGACCATGACGTCCCCCTTCACACCCATGTTGTTCATGGGCGAAGAGTTCGGGGCTTCCACTCCATGGCAGTTCTTCACCTCCCACCCGGAACCTGAGCTTGGGAAGGCTACAGCGGAGGGACGGATCAAGGAATTCGAACGCATGGGATGGGACCCTGCGGTTGTACCCGATCCGCAGGACCCCGAGACCTTCCAGCGCTCCAAGCTTAGGTGGGACGAAGCCGGAGAAGGGGAACATGCATGTTTGCTGCAGCTTTACCGGGATTTGGCACAGCTGCGCCGTAACACTCCGGAACTGGTGGACGGTGGCTTCGGTGAGACGTCCGTTGAGTTCGACGACGACGAACACTGGCTGCAGTTCTCTCGCGGCACCGTCCGGGTGGTCTGCAACTTCGGGGACGAAACATTTGGCACGCCCTTGAATGGCTCCGTGATGCTGGCTACCGACGACGAAGTAGCCCTGCAAGACGGGACGCTGACTCTTCCCGGCGGTAGCGCCGCCGTCGTGCGCGTCCACTAAGTCCACTGCAGAAACAGCCGTGACGGCGCCCACATAGCGGACGGCGCCGCCACTGCTGTTTCTGCAGTGGCAGGATGGTACGTATGACTTATTCGGCTGCGGAAAACCGCTACGAAACCATGCCTTACCGCCGCGTCGGACGCAGTGGACTCAAGCTCCCGGCCATCTCCCTGGGCCTCTGGCACAACTTCGGCGATGACAAGCGCTTTGATGAACAGCGTGCCATCCTGCGCCGGGCGTTTGACCTCGGGGTGACCCACTTCGACCTCGCCAACAACTACGGACCACCGGATGGCTCGGCCGAGACCAACTTCGGGCGACACCTGAAGGACGACTTCAAGCCGTACCGTGACGAACTGATCATCTCCACCAAAGCCGGGTACTACATGTGGCCTGGCCCGTACGGTGAGTGGGGATCCCGTAAGAACCTGATCTCCAGCCTGGACCAGTCCCTGGAGCGCATGGGCTTGGACTACGTGGACATTTTCTACAGCCACCGCCCGGACCCGGAGACGCCTCTGGAAGAGACCATGGGCGCGCTGGACTACGCTGTCCGGTCAGGCAAGGCCCTGTACGCGGGCATCTCGTCGTACACGCCGGAGCAGACGCTTGAAGCCGCGCGGATCCTGAAGGAACTCGGAACCCCGCTGCTCATCCACCAGCCCAGCTACTCCATGCTGAACCGGTGGACGGAGAACGGTTCCCCCAACCTGTACGAGGCACTGGATCAGGTGGGTGCAGGCTCCATCGCCTTCTCACCGCTGGCGCAGGGCATGCTCACCAACCGCTACCTCAACGGTGTGCCGGCAGACTCCCGCGCAGCCAAGGAACGGTTCCTGTCCGAGTCGCAGCTGACCGAGGAGAAGCTGGACCGGGTGCGCGGCTTGAACGCCATCGCAGAAGGGCGTGGGCAGACACTCGCGCAGATGGCCATCGCGTGGATCCTGCGCGATCAGCCCAAGGGATCACCAGTGACCTCTGCACTGATTGGTGCCTCCAGCGTGGCCCAGCTTGAGGACACGCTCAGCGCCATCAACAACCTGAAATTCACCGCCGAAGAGCTGACGGCGATCGACGAGTTCGCTGTCGAGTCCGACATCAACAGGTGGGCACAAAAGTAGCCGTCAAGGACCGACACAAATAGCGGAGGCCGGTAGGGAACAAAACCGGCCTCCGCTGTGTTAGCTACAATGCAAGTGTGCGCCGAATGGCGCCGTGCCTTTTAGCCGTGCCCTGGACTCAGTCAGGGATGCGCCTGGCACCTGAGGTTATTTCTCAAAAGGAGTTCCGTGTCTTCACATCCGATTCGTGTTGCCATTGTCGGCGTAGGTAACTGCGCCGCATCGCTGGTCCAAGGGGTTCAGTACTATCGCGACGCTGACCCCAAGGCCACGATCCCGGGTCTGATGCACGTCGAGTTCGGCCAGTATCACGTCAACGACGTTCAGTTCGTTGCTGCCTTCGACGTCGACGGCAAAAAGGTTGGGCTTGACCTCGCAGACGCCATCGGTGCCAGCGAAAACAACACCATCAAGATTGCCGACGTTCCCGCCACCGGTGTGACTGTCCAGCGTGGCCACACCCTGGACGGTCTGGGCAAGTACTACCGCGAGACGATCGTTGAGGCTCCGGAAGAAGCTGTAGACATCGTTGCCGCGCTGCGCGAAGCCAAGGCCGACGTCATGGTTTGCTACCTGCCCGTTGGTTCGGACCAGGCCGCCAAGTTCTACGCCCAGTGCGCCATCGACGCAGGCGTTGCTTTTGTGAACGCCCTTCCCGTCTTCATCGCAGGCACCAAAGAGTGGGCTGACAAGTTCACCGAAGCCGGCGTCCCGATTGTGGGCGACGACATCAAGAGCCAGATCGGTGCCACCATCACGCACCGCGTCATGGCCAAACTGTTCGAAGACCGTGGTGTCACGTTGGACCGCACGTACCAGCTGAACGTCGGCGGCAACATGGACTTCAAGAACATGCTGGAACGTGACCGCCTGGAATCCAAGAAAATCTCCAAGACCCAAGCTGTCACCTCCAACGTGGAGGCTGAACTGCACGCTGACGACGTCCACATCGGACCGTCCGACTACGTGGCTTGGCTCGATGACCGCAAGTGGGCCTTCGTCCGCCTTGAGGGCCGCAACTTTGGTGACGCACCCGTTTCGCTCGAGTACAAGCTCGAAGTGTGGGACTCCCCGAACTCTGCCGGTGTGATCATTGACGCCATCCGTGCGGCGAAGATCGGCCTGGACCGCGGAATCGGCGGCCCGCTGCTCTCCGCTTCCAGCTACTTCATGAAGTCTCCGCCGGAGCAGTTCAACGATGACCTCGCCCGCGACAAGGTTGAAGCCTTCATCCGCGGCGACATCGAACGCTAAACACCGCACTACAGCAAACGCCCCCGTCTTCCGATACGGGGGCGTTTGCTGTCTCCCGAACCCTCTATCACTTCCCTCGGGCTTGAGCGCAACCCTCTCCCACTTTCTTCAAGAAAGTGAGAGAGGGACGGGTTGAAGGGGTAGGGATGTGAGAGAGCGTCAGAAGAGACCGGTCGGGTGGCCGTCAGCGTCCACGTCCATGCGCATGGCGGCAGGTTCCTTGGGGAGGCCGGGCATGGTCATCACCGCACCGGTCAGCGCAACAATGAATCCAGCACCGGTCTTGGGAATCAGATCGCGGACGTGCACCCGGAATCCCTTGGGCGCACCAAGCCTGGACGCATCGTCGGTGAAGGAATACTGGGTCTTGGCCATGCAAACAGGGAACTCCGACCATCCGTTCTTCTCTATTTCGGCCAGGCGCTTGAGGGCCGGGACTGAGAACTCCACGCCGTCGGCGCCGTAGATCTCCTGCACAATAGTCCGGATCTTGTCCTCAACACTGAGCTCCAGCGGGTACAGGTGATGGAAGTCGGACGGCGCATCCAGCGCAGCTGCAACCTTGGCGGCTAGCTCATCACCGCCGTCGCCACCACCTCCGCGCCCCCAAACATCGGAAACCGCCGCCTGCACGCCTTCGGCAGCACACCAGGCAAGGAGCCACTGAAGTTCCTCAGGACTGTCCGTTGCAAATTTGTTGATGGACACAACAGGGGACAGGCCGAACTTCGCCACGTTGCCCACGTGCCTTTTCAAGTTCTCTACACCGGCTGCCACCGCGTCGACGTTTGGCACGCTGAGATTTTCCTTGGCAACGCCGCCCTGCATCTTGAGCGCGCGGATGGTTGCCACCACCACGACGGCGGATGGCGCCACGTCGGCGATGCGCG
This sequence comes from Paenarthrobacter sp. NPDC091711, assembly GCF_044756605.1. NCBI lineage: Bacteria > Bacillati > Actinomycetota > Actinomycetes > Micrococcales > Micrococcaceae > Paenarthrobacter > Paenarthrobacter sp. NPDC091711. The sequence goes on along the minus strand of NZ_JBIVTF010000002.1, from coordinate 95,322 downwards.
CCTTGATGTCCATGTACTTCTCCGCACCAAGGTCCGCGCCGAAGCCGGCTTCGGTGACCACGACGTCGGCAAGCTGCATGGCGGTGCGGGTGGCGATCAAGGAGTTGCACCCGTGGGCGATGTTCGCGAAGGGGCCGCCGTGGACCAAAGCGGGCGTACCTGCGATGGTTTGGACGAGGTTGGGCTTGATGGCGTCCTTCAAGAGCATGGTGAGAGCGCCCTCCACACCGAGGTCCGACACCGTGGCTGGTGTGCGGTGGTAGGTGTACCCGAAGGTGATGCGTCCTAGCCGGTCCCGAAGATCGCCAAGGTCTGAGGCGAGACAGAAGACCGCCATGATTTCCGAGGCCACGGTGATGTCGAAGCCGTCTTGCCGGGGCACTCCCTGCATGGGGCCGCCGAGTCCGATGATCACTTCGCGCAAAGCGCGGTCGTTCATGTCCAGCACGCGTTTGAACGTCATGCGGCGTGGATCGATGCCGAGTTGGTTGCCCTGGAAAATGTGGTTGTCCACCAAGGCCATGAGGGCGTTGTTTGCCGAGGTGATGGCGTGGAAGTCGCCCGTGAAGTGCAGGTTGATGTCGTCCATGGGCAACACCTGGGAGTAACCGCCGCCCGTGGCTCCACCTTTCATGCCCAAGATTGGTCCCAGGGAAGGCTCGCGCAGGGCGATCATCACGTTGTGTCCGGCGCGTGCAAGGGAGTCCGCAAGTCCCACAGTGGTAGTTGATTTGCCTTCGCCGGCGGGGGTGGGGGACATGGCAGATACGAGCACTACCTTGCCGCGTGCCTTGCCCTGAGGCAGCACCAGTTTGGCGGTATTGATCTTGGCTTTGTAAGGCCCGTAGAGCTCGAGGGCGTCCAGAGTGATACCGGCGCGTTCGGCGATTGCTTCAATGGGAAGCATGGTGGCGTGGTGGGCAATCTCAAGATCACTCAGGACCTTGTTTTCAGACATCGTTGTCCTTCGGCTCTGCCCGCAGCGGGGATGCTGCTGCTGGGGTTCTTAGGCTGTGCGCGACAATCTACCAGCCCGGGAGCGTATACGAGCTGAACTCAGCGCCGTGGGACCAACAGTCCACCGACGGCTTCCCGGTAGCTTTCCAAGGTGATGGCCGCGGTGCGTTGCCATCCGAACGATTCGGCGTGGGTAGCCGCAAGCCGGCCCATGTCCTCGCGCGTTTGGGTGTCGTCGTAGAGATCCTCCAGGGCGTCTGCCCAATCGGAGGGATCGTGTCCGTCCACCAGGATCCCTGTTCGCCCGTCAGAGATGGCGCGGGAAAGACCACCAACGTTGGTGGCCACCACGGGTGTGCCGCACGCCTGTGCTTCCAACGCCACCAAACCGAAGGACTCGCTGAACGAGGGCATCACCACCACATCTGCTGAACGGAACCAGCTGGCCAGCTCCGGTGCCATTACAGGCGGCCGGTGAGTGACGACGTCGGACAGTCCGGCGTCTTCAATGATGTGCTGGAGGTTGAAGTCCTTGGCCCCGCTGAGGGATCCCAGTATGGTCATTTCCAAATCTATGTCCGGCCGGCGTTTGCGGAGGATTCCGGCGGCCTTGACGAACACTTGAGGTCCTTTAAGCCGTTGGATCCTACCGGCAAAGAGGATGTGGAAACTGTCCGGCCTGACGCCCCGCAAAGAACGTGACTTCCGCCGGAATGAGGGCGTGAACACCTTGAGGTCCACTCCGGGCGGCGCGACATCGATCCGGTCCAGGTCCGCACCGTAGTGCGAAACCAGTTCCTCGGCCTCGGCAGGAGTGTTGGCGACCAGCCTGGAGGCACGGTCCACAATCCGTTGTTCGCCGTCTTCCCTGCGCCGCGGCTCAGGCCGTTCGCCAGACTCCAGGACCAGGTTTTTGACCTTGGCCATGGTGTGCATGGTGTGGATCAGGGGGACCCCCCAAAGTTCTGACAATTCGAGCCCCGCCACGCCTGAAACCCAGTAGTGGGAGTGGATGGCGTCGTAGCGGCCGTGAAGCTGTTGGTGGCGGATCTTGTCGATTTCTTCGACCATGTGGTGCAGGAGTGCAGGGAGTTCTTCCTTGGGCAGTTTGCGGCGTGGTCCTGCCATGACGTTGTGAACGCAGACGCCGGGCCCCGGATGCTCGACGGCGGGCTGGCTTGCTTTGGTGGATCGCGTGAAGATCTCCACCTCCACCCCGGACTCAGCAAGTGCCATGGCCAAGGCACGGACGTAGACGTTCATTCCGCCGGCATCTCCCGCGCCGGGCTGCTCCATGGGGGAGGTGTGGAGCGACAGAAACGCCACACGACGGATCAATGGCATCCGGTCCTCCTCACGATCACAGCAAAATCAACTTTGCACTGCAGAAAACATTACTCCTGCCGTTGAGTCCCACGCCGGGCAAGCTCCGCTATGTGGACAAGACTGCTAGCGTGGCCGCTGTGAGCCAAGAACAATCCTTTGACATCCGTAAAGCAACGCCTGAGGACTGGCCCGGAATGTGGTCGATCCTGCAACCGGTGATCCGTGAGGGTGAGACCTTCACATGGGACCGCGACACCAGCGAACAAGCAGCCAGGACCAAATGGATGAAGGAAGCCCCTGGCCAGACGTTCGTTGCGGTGCGCCAGGACACTGACGAGATCCTGGGAACGGGGGAGTTCCATGCCAACCAAGCGGGCGGTGGAAGCCACGTTGCCAACGCCGGATACATGGTGGGTGCCAACAACTCGGGTCAAGGCATCGCCAGGGCCCTCTGCGCCTACTCACTGAGCGAAGCGAAGGCGGCAGGCTTCCGTTCCATGCAGTACAACGCTGTGGTGGAGAGCAACGTGCGTGCCGTGTGGTTGTGGCAGTCCATGGGTTTCAAGATTCTGGCCACGATTCCGGAGGCCTTTAACCATCCGGAGATCGGCTACGTGGGCCTGCACGTCATGTACCGAAAGCTTTAAGCCCACAACCGGGTTAAATCAGGAAAAGCGGCCTCGTACCCCTCCAGCAATTGCCGGCCCAGGGGGAGCGAACCCACCAACGGGTGGGCGGCGAAGGCTTGCACGGCCGCCTCACGCTCGCCGGAAACCACGGCGCGGATTGTCAGCCGCTCCACTTCCTTGATGTGCTGCATGAGGGTCAGGAACTGTCCGTCCGGGCGGTCCTGCGCGAGCGGCAACGCGCCGTCGGGAGTTACCTCGCAAGGAACCTCAACGACGGCGTCCGCAGGCAAGCCGGGCACTGCAACCTCGGCGCCGGACCCAGCCGGTAGCACGGGCGAGTTGGGAACATTGAGGACCAACTGGGCCGTGCCGCCTCCGGACAGCGCACGCATGACCGAAAGCGCCACACGTTCGTAGCCGCCACCTGCGAGATCGGATTCGTCCCGCTGCTCCCCGTGGGTCCTCGCCTCGGCCAAGTACCCTTCTTCGCGGGAGCGCCGGGCTGCATCCCAGAGCCCGTAAGGATGTGAAGCCTGCAGAAGCGAGGGATACAGCGACTGTTGCTGGCTGTGGATGGTGGCCCCACGCGTTTGGTGTTGCTGTCCAATGGCCTCGGTGGCCTGTGACGTTTTGTAGTAGTAATAGAGATATTCGTTGGGCAGGCAGCCAAGGTGAAGCAGGGTGTGTTGCCCGAACAAGCGGCCTTCCTCCATGGTTTCAAGAGCACCATGATCGGACAGCAGAGCCGGCAAGAGGTCCCGCCCGTCAGGGGCCAATCGGTAAAGCCAGCCCAGGTGGTTCAGCCCGTAGTAGCCCACGCCGTCGAGCACTCCTTCGGCAAGCGGCGCCCCGGCAGCGCGCGCAGCACGCTGCACCAAGCCCCCGGCGGAATCGCAGATGCCGATCACCCGGTTCCCCAGGACCGGCACCAAAGCCTCGGTGACCATGCCGGCCGGATTGGTGAAGTTGATGAGCCAGGCCTCAGGGCAATGCTCCCGCATGGCCTCAGCGACTTCAAGCATCCGGGGGATGGAACGGAGCGCATAGGAGATGCCGCCGGCCCCGGTGGTCTCCTGTCCCAGCAGGCCCAAGCTCAAGGGAACTTGTTCATCAGCGATTCTCCCGGCGGTACCGCCCGGACGGATTGCCGCGAACACCATGTCCGTCCCGGTGAGTGCACGCCCGAGATCCGTGGAAACCATGACGACGGGCGCGGAAGCGCCGGCGGGCATATCGCGGAGCACTGCCTCAATGGCTGCGAGACGTGATTCATCCACGTCAAAGAGAACAAGTTCGTCCACCAAACCCGCAAAAGGACCCTCGCACAAAGCCCGGTACACGAGGGGAACCCGGAATCCGCCGCCACCGGCGATCATGAGCCGCATGCTCCGAGTCTATGCAGGCCCGCAAGTCTATGCAGCCCACAACGGGCAGCGTAGTCTGCCGTGCATGGACGCTATGCCCCAGCGACGATTCGACCCCTTGGCTGCCGTGCGGTCTGACGGGGACCACCAATGCGACCTCCTCCTGACCGGCACGGTCTTCCAGGACATCATCTTTACCGGACTTCCGCACGCACCCGAACCCGGCACGGAGGTGTGGAGCGATGGCATGGGCAGCTGCCCCGGCGGTGTGGCCAACCAAGCCATTGCTGCCGCGCGGCTCGGCTTGCGAACCAACCTCGCGGCAACGTTCGGGGACGACGGCTACGGCGACTACAACTGGCAGATCCTGGAAAGCCAGGAGCACGTTGACCTCTCACTCTCGCAGCGGGTTTCGGGCTGGCACTCACCAGTGACGGTATCCATGTGCGTGAACCAGGACCGGTCCATGGTCACGCACGGCCACCCCGCCCCGATCAGCTCCTCGGAACTGATCGGGAAGCCACCGAAGGCGCTCGCCGCCGTCGCCGATTTAGGCGAGGAGATGGAACCGTGGATGCTCGCAGCGAGGGATGCAGGAACCAAGCTCTTTGGCGTGGTGGGCTGGGACCCCACCGGGGAGTGGTCCGAGCGCCGGCTGGACCAACTGGCCAATTTCCACGCCTTCTTGCCCAATGCTCCCGAAGCGATGGCGTTCACCGGCAAGGCGGACCCGTGGGCGGCGCTGTATTCGCTGGCTGACCGCGTCCCAGTGGCCGTGGTAACTCTCGGCCCTCAAGGCGCGGTGGCGGTGGACTCGGAAACCGGGGAAGAAGAATGGGTGCCGTCCCTGCCCGTATCAGCTTCCGATCCCACGGGTGCCGGAGACTGTTTCGGCGCGGCGTTCATCGTGGGATGCCTGGCAGGGTGGAGACTGGGGGACCGGCTCCGGTTCGCGAACCTTTGCGCCTCCCTGGCGGTCCAGGAAGTGGGAGGTTCGCTGGCCGCACCGGGGTGGGGGGACATCGCCGACTGGTGGCAACGGGCAAACGCACGTAAAGAGCGTCAGTCCAGTCAATGGTTGCGGCGCTTCGCCTTCCTGGAACCGATCGTGAAGGACATCCCGGCAGAAGCGCAACGACGAGCCCGGGCCACCATCGCCCACTTGTCTGACGCCCAGTAGCCCCTGATGGAGCCCCGCAGTTAACCCGAGTTCACTGACAGCACTAGAATCTCTAGGGTGACTTACGAAGCAGCTGCAGATATCGGGATCGGGACGAAAGCCTCCATAGCAAAGTCAGCGGTGCTGGAGCGCTCCGCCGTAATCGACCTCGACGCCGTGCGGCACAACGTTCGTCAGTTCGTCGGCATCGCCTCCCCGGCCGCTGTCATGGCCGTGGTGAAGGCGGACGCGTATGGGCACGGTGCCGTACAGGTGGCCCGGGCAGCCCTCGACGCCGGAGCGGCCTGGCTGGGCGTCGCCCACATATCCGAGGCACTCGCTTTGCGCGCCGCCGGAGTGGATGCTCCACTGCTTGCCTGGCTGCACACCCGCGAAAGTAACTTCCAAGCCGCAGTCGCCGCCGGCATCGACGTCGGCATCTCCGGCTGGGAGCTGGAAGCGGTAGTCGCCGCAGCACGGGAACAGGAACGCCCCGCGCGCGTGCATCTCAAGGTGGACACGGGACTGGGCCGGAACGGCTGCACTATCGCCGATTGGGACCAACTCTTGGGCCAGGCCATGGAATACCAAGACCAGGGCCTCCTCAGGGTGGTGGGTATCTTTTCGCACCTCGCGGTTGCCGACGAGCCGCAACGCCCCGAAACGGACGAGCAACTGGCGGTCTTCCGCGAAGCCATCGCCATGGCCGAGGACGCCGGTGTTGACACCGAGGTCCGGCACATAGCCAATACACCGGCAGCATTGTCACGACCGGACTCCCACTTCGACCTCGTCCGTGTGGGCCTCGGCATCTACGGACTCTCGCCCTTCGAAGGGGCTACCTCAGCAGAGCTCGGCCTGCATCCCGCTATGACGGTCCGGACCCTCCTGTCCAACTGTAAGAAGGTGCCTGAAGGCCAAGGCGTCTCCTACGGACTCAATTACCGGACCAGCGGGGAAAGTACGCTGGGCTTGGTGCCGCTGGGTTATGCAGACGGCGTCCCAAGGATCGCCACCGGCGGTCCCGTGCGGGTGAACGGCCTCAATTACCCGGTAGTGGGCAGGATCGCGATGGACCAGATGGTCATTGATCTGGGGCCACTGTCTCCGGAAGAGTCGTCCCGCCTCAAAGGCTCCGAGGCTGTCATGTTCGGCAACGGTGCCGATGGCGGCCCCACTGCCGATGATTGGGCGGCCGCAGCTGGAACCAACAACTACGAAATCGTGACGCGCATCAGCCCCCGGGTCCCGCGCAGCTACGTCAACGAAATGCCTGCCGTGCCTGAGGCCCCTGCGGCTGTCGCCGGCCACGCTGAAGCGGCCACGCTGTGAGTGAAGCCCAGTGGGAGCGCACGCTCACGGTCACGACGGCGGAGCAGACCCATGCGCTCGCAGCAGCTGTGGGCGGGGTGCTTGAGGCCGGGGATCTCCTGGTCCTGACCGGCGAGCTGGGCGCGGGCAAGACGACGTTCACCCAAGGCCTTGGCGAGGGCCTGGGGGTGCGTGCGGGCATTATCTCGCCAACGTTTGTCCTGGTACGGATCCACCCCAATCTCCCCGACGGCCCCAGGCCAGGGGGTCCGGACCTGGTCCATGTTGACGCCTACCGACTGGATTCGGCAGCGGAAATCGATGACATCGATCTGGAAAACACCATGGACACAGCGGTAACCGTGGTGGAGTGGGGCCGGGATCGGGTGGAGCACCTCTCGGACAGCCGTCTTGAGGTTGACCTGCACAGGTCTGTTGGTGGGGAAAGCCCTGCGAGCTCCCCGGATGGGGTGTTCTTGGACTTCGATACTGATGACGACGACGAACCCCGCACCATCGTGTTCCGTGGGTTCGGTCCCCGTTGGGCCGAAGCACCGCAAGTCCTTGAAATTACGTCACAGGTGGAAGGTCATTGATGCTGATCCTGGCCATTGATACGTCGGCGGTTGCCAGTGCGGCCCTGATTTCGGATGATGCCATGGAGGGCGTTGTTGATTCTTTCGCCACCGAGGACACCCGCAGCCACGCCGAAGTCCTCGCCCCTGGGATCGAGAAGCTCCTGGCTGGTGCCGGGGTCACTGGTGCTGACATCGACGCGATCGTCACAGGCGTGGGACCTGGCCCGTTCACCGGACTCCGTTCCGGCATCGCGACGGCCCGCACCCTCGCCTTCGTGTGGAACAAGCCGTTGTATGGGCTCATGAGCCTGGATGCCATCGCGTTGGAAGTCGCGGAGTCAACGGCCGCCACCCCCGAATTCCTTGTGGCTACGGATGCCCGACGCAAAGAGGTTTACTGGGCCCGTTACACGTTGGCTGAGGGCCAGCTTCCGGAGCTTGTGGACGGCCCGCATGTGGGTTTCGCTTCCGAGCTTCCGGACTTGCCGGTCTTCGGGGCGGGTGCAGGTTTGTATGCTGACGTCCTCACCGCGGATGAGGACTTTGCCCAGACACAACCGGACGCGGCCTCGCTGGGCCAGTTCGCTCTGGCCAGGCTCACGGCCGGGCAGGCGTTGCTTGACTCCACTCCGCTCTACCTTCGCGAATCCGATGCCCAGGTGCCCGGGCCCAGGAAGCGTGCTCTTTGATGGGAAGGACACTGTGAAACTGTCACCCAAGCTGGAACTCGCCGGTGTTTCACTGCGCGACATGACTGAGGCCGATATCCCGGCAGTTGAGGTGTTGGAGCGCCGGTTGTTCCCCGTGGACGCCTGGCCCTTACAGATGTTCTTCGACGAGTTGGCCCAGCCCGAGACCCGGCGATACGTGGTGGCGGAGGTTGCCGGGGAGATCGTGGCTTACGCCGGATTGATGTGCATCGAACCGATCGCGGACGTCCAGACGATCGCCGTCGTGCCTGAATTCGAAGGAAAAGGAATCGGTTCCGCTGTCCTCGCGGAGCTGATTGAGGAAGCCCGGCGTCGCCGTGCGGACGACGTCCTGCTTGAGGTCCGGGCGGACAACCCCCGCGCCCAGCAGCTGTACGTCCGCTTCGGCTTCGAACAGATCCACGTCCGCCCCCGCTATTACCGGGACGGCACCGACGCCCTGATCATGCGGCTCCCGTTGAACAATCCCCAGTCTTCCGAAGGAGCTTCCGCATGAGCGGCCCTGATCACAAGCAGCCGTTGGTGCTGGGCATCGAGTCCTCCTGCGATGAGACCGGCGTTGGAATCGTGCGGGGGACCACGCTGCTGACCAATACTGTGTCTTCTTCCATGGATGAGCACGTCCGGTTCGGCGGTGTCATCCCGGAGATCGCTTCACGTGCACACTTGGACGCTTTTGTTCCGACGCTTCAGGAGTCGCTGCACGAGGCCGGCGTGACCTTGGACGACATCGATGCCATTGCCGTTACATCAGGTCCCGGTCTGGCCGGTGCCCTGATGGTGGGTGTCTGTGCTGCCAAGGCGTTGGCCCTGGCCACGGGCAAGCCGCTCTACGCCATCAACCACTTGGTGGCGCACGTGGGTGTGGGACTGCTTGACGGACGTCAAGGAACTGACGGAAAGCACGACGCCGGTGCTGCCGCCGGCTTGGGTGCCGGAAAGCTGCCCGAGAACCTCGGGGCCCTGCTGGTATCGGGTGGGCACACTGAAATCCTGCGGATCAGGAGCATCACGGACGATGTTGAACTGCTTGGTTCAACCATTGATGACGCAGCCGGTGAAGCGTACGACAAGGTTGCCCGCATCCTTGGCCTCGGTTACCCGGGTGGGCCCGCCATCGACAAACTGGCGCGCCAGGGCAACCCCAAATCCATCCGGTTCCCGCGCGGACTTAGCCAACCCAAGTACATGGGGACCGCCGAGGATAAGGGCCCGCACCGCTATGACTGGTCGTTCAGCGGCCTGAAGACAGCGGTGGCCCGGTGCGTGGAACAGTTCGAGGCCCGTGGCGAGGAAGTACCGGTGGCGGACATCGCAGCGGCTTTCCAGGAAGCCGTGGTTGATGTCATCAGTTCAAAGGCTGTCCTGGCCTGCAAGGAAAACGGCATCACCGATGTCCTGCTGGGCGGTGGCGTTGCAGCGAATTCGAGGCTCCGGGAGTTGACCGGGCAGCGCTGTACCTCGGCTGGAATCAAGCTCCATGTCCCGCCGCTGGACCTTTGCACGGACAACGGCGCCATGGTGGCAGCGCTGGGAGCCCAACTGATCATGGCAGGCGTCGGCCCCAGCGGAATGACGTTCGCGCCGGATTCCTCCATGCCCGTCACTACAGTGTCAGTGCCTGCCTAGGCTTCCCACCAGGGCATGCACACCGGCCGGGACTAGGCGTCCGGGCCGTTGCGCATCTGCTGAACGAGGTCCATGACCACTGCCTGCAGATCGCCGTTGTGTTCGGCGGCGACGCGGCGCTGGCGCTGGTAACTGGCGCCTCGTTCAACGATCTTGAGCACGTCCGCCAACTCTTCGGAACAACCCAGCTTGGCAGCCACAGGCTCCAGCCGCGCAACCGTTTCCGCGAGGTGTTCGGTGACCAACTGCTCGTTGCCCTCGGCATCGAGGATGATGATGGCTTCCATGCCGTAGCGGGCAGCGCGCCACTTGTTCTCCTGCACATGCCATGGCGGCATGGTGGGGATGGTGCCGCCGGCGTCCAGGATGGAGGAGAACTCGTCCACCAGGCACTGGGTCAGTGCAGCGATGGCGCCTACTTCTTCAAGGGTGGCCAGGCCGTCGCAGATCCGCATCTCGATGGTGCCCAGGTTGGACACGGGCCGGATATCCCAACGGATCTCAGACGTGGCATCGATGACACCGGTGGTGAACATGTCCTGGACGTAGGACTCGTAGGCTTCCCACGAATCAAACTGGAAGGGAAGTCCCGCGGTGGGCAATTGCTGGAACATGAGCGCACGCTGGGACGCGTAGCCGGTTTCCTCGCCTGCCCAGTAGGGGCTGGAGGCGGACAGTGCCTGGAAATGCGGGAAGTAGTTGACCAGGCCGTCCAGGACGGGGAGGACCTTTTCCTTGCGGTCGATGCCCACGTGGACGTGAACGCCGTAGATGACCATCTGGCGTCCCCACCATTGGGTCCGCTCGATCAGCTTGGCATAGCGCTCTTTGTCGGTGACGGGCTGGAGCAGGGGAGGGCTGAAGGGGTGGCTGCCTGCGCAGAACACTTCAACGCCCATGGGGTCGGTGACTTCACGGACTGCTGCCAGCGATCGGCTGAGATCGTCTTTGGCGTCTTTGACAGTCTCGCAAATACCGGTGACGAGCTCCACGGTGTTGAGGAGCAACTCGCGCTTGATATGGGGGTGTTCGTCGTCCTCGTTGAGGTCGGGGTGGTTCGCAGCGACGCCCTTGAGGACATCGTTGGCCACTGATACCAATTCCCCGGTGCGTGCATTGACAAGCGCCAACTCCCATTCCACACCCAGTGTCGATTGCCTGGATGGCGCAAAATCAATCTGCACGTAGTCCCCTTAGTCCCCTCATTGTTTTGTCTCAGCCGGACGCGGTTCCCCGCTGCGGGGCCGCCAGCGGTCGGATCAAGTCTAATGCAGCCAGAACGCCGCTGATATCGAGCCTTTACGTGCAGCAATGAGCCGTCATTTGCTAATAAGAATGATTCTCAATAGAATTGACGCATGCACCTCTCAGTCGTCAGTTCCCTGGACAGCCAATGCCGTGAGGCAGCCACCAGCAGGCTGGGCCGAACGCACTCCAACTCGGTAGTGGTCCTCCATGACCTCCTGGACGGTTCGCTGGTCCTTCGCCGTGTTTACCGTGGTGGCCGTCTGTTCGAACGCGAAACAACAGTCCTGGAACATGGTTGCCTCAGCTGCACGGTTCGGTTGGACGTGGTCCCGACGGCGGAACGCCTCGCCGCGTGCGGTTTCGACCACGTTGTCCTTGGCCTGCCACCAGGAGTGGCAGCCGGGATGGCCGTTGCGGAGCTTCGTGGTGGCCTCAGCCGCCCGGCGGTGATAGACAACGCGGTGTTGGCACTGGACCCGGCGGATCTGGAGGACCATATTTGGGACCGGCACACGCTGTTTGAATCCGGATTCACCTCAATGCCGCAGGATGACCGCACCAGCGGCGAGTTCCTCATCGGTGAGTTCGGGCAAGTGGACACCGTCATGGTGCATCCGGGCCTCGGAGCCGTGTTGACCGGCGATCACCGTGAAGGATCGGCGCAGTGGGGGACCGGAATGGAGTTACTGGGCGAGTTGGCGCCCCACGCAGCCAGGGTCGGGGAAGCCGACGAGTTCCGGCCGGGGTGCTTTGATGATGCCGAAGCGGCGGCCCGCAACCGCCCCGGCGTCGTACGTGTTCCTGTTAGCGAGACGCCAGGTTCCTTCCGGACGGTGCTCCACAAAGCGGGTCGGCCACTACACCCCGGGCGTTTCCGAGATGCGCTGCCGCACCTGGCTGTGGGCACGCACTGGCTGCGTGGCCGCCTCTGGATCGCATCGGCACCGAAAACGCGGATCGCCGTCCAGGGAATCGGGCCGCGGGTGTGGCTTGAAAGCACCGGAAAATGGTTGGCTGATTCCGCTGAATCAGCGCCCGGCCTTGCACGCCCTGGAACTGCGGGTGCCGACGTCGACTCCCTTCTTGACTGGCACCCCAGCCATGGCGACCGCGGAACTGTCCTGGCCATCACTGGACGGTCCGAGGATATTGACCCGCAGGAAATCAGTGATCTGCTGGAAGGTTGCCAGCTGACGGAAGCAGAGATGGAACAGAATTTCGGCGTCTGGGACGACCCCCTGGAACTTAACGACGCCCTCTAAGCCAGCAACAACCAGACCAGCAACAACAATCAGGCCTAACACCCAACTAAAAGGAGAAACACCATGAAAGTCAGGAATTCGCTGCGTGCGCTCAAGAAGATCCCCGGCGCCCAGATTGTGCGCCGGCGCGGACGCACGTTCGTCATCAACAAGAACAACCCGCGAATGAAGGCGCGGCAAGGCTGAGCACGGGCCGTTGTTTAATGGGGGAATGCCAATCCTGAACAAAGACATGTCCCTGTGCATTTCGCTCGCGGCCCGGCCCAGCAACATCGGTACCCGGTTCCACAACTACCTGTACGATCTGCTCGGCTTGAACTTTGTCTACAAGGCATTCGCCCCTGCTGACATCACCCTTGCGGTGGCGGGCATCCGCGGCCTCCCGATCCGGGGCGCCGCGGTGTCCATGCCGTACAAGGAAGCAGTCATCCCCCTGGTTGACGTGATGGACCCGTCGGCCAAGGCCATTGATTCGGTCAACACCATCGTCAACAACAACGGCGTCCTCACGGCCTACAACACCGACTACATCGCCATCGCCCGGCTCTTGAAGGACCATCAGGTTCCCAGCGGCCACACCGTGCTGCTCCGTGGTGCAGGCGGCATGGCCAAGGCTGTCGCCGCAGCCCTGCGGGACGCCGGGTTCACCGCTGTCACCATCGTGGCCCGCAACGAGGACACCGGCCGTGCCCTTGCCGATCTCTACGGTTTCGCATGGCAGAACGACGTCAACGGTTCCACCGCGGACCTCATCATCAATGTCACTCCGCTGGGAATGGCGGGCGCGGACGAAACGGCCCAGTCGTTCGACGACGCCACAATCGCCGCCGCACGGGTGGTGTTCGACGTCGTTGCCTTGCCGTCCGAGACACCACTCATCAGTGCTGCCCGTAAGGCTGACAAGAAGGTGATCACGGGCGCTGAGGTCATTGCCATCCAGGCGGAAGAGCAGTTCGTCCTCTACACGGGCGTGCGCCCCACAGCGGGGCAGGTCCGCGAAGCGTCGGAATTCTCGCGTCGCTGACGGCAGGAGCGCGTTAGAACGTCACAGGCTCCACAACAACAGCCACTCTCTCCTCGCCAATCCGGGTGAGGACCAGGGTGGCTGTTTTTGCGTCCTTGCCCTTTGCCGGTTTGGCGGGAAGCAACTGCTTCCGCAGCTCTTCCGGGGTTACCGCCGTGCCGCGCTTCTTGATGTCCAGTACTGTGATGCCGTTTGTCTTCACCCAGGCCTTGAGGGCCTTGACGTTGTACGGCATGACATCAAGGACCTTGTAGGCCCGGGCGAAGGGTGTGTCCTGCAGTTCCGGAGCGCAAATGTAAGCGATGTGCTCATCCACCAGATGCCCACCCAGCCGTTCGGCGACGTCGGCCACCAGCCCTGCGCGGATCACCGCACCGTCCGGTTCGTAGAGGAAACCCTCAACAGGCCCGACGGCGGCTACCGGGCCGCCGTCGAAATCTGCGCTGCTGGTGATTTCAGCCGCGCCCTGACTGCCGATCACCAGCGCGGCGCGGCGCACGCCGGGGCGGGACACAGCGTTGAACCACAGGGTCACTTCGGTGACGTCGCCGCTTACTGAAACCCACTGGGCTTCGCAGCCTGAGGGCACGGAGTCATGGGGAATGCCAGGACCCATTTTGACGCCGATGGCGCGGCCAGTAGCCGCCAGGCGCTCCACGAAGGACAACGGGGGAGAGAAGGCTTCAGGGTCCCAGATCCGTTTGGTTCCGGAGGTGGACGTGGTCCGCCGGGCGGGATCCAGCCACACGCCGTCTATCCCTTCCAGGTCCACGGTTGTTGCATCAGAGTGGACCACGGTGGCATGCGGAAAAGGAATGAGGTTGATGGTGGCGCAGGCGGCAGTGGTTTCGTCCATCTCTACGGCGGTCACCGAAATGTCCATGGACGCCATCGCCATGGAATCGGCACCCAGGCCGCAACCAAGGTCTGCAACGTGGGAAATGCCGGCCTTCGCGAAACGCTCGGCGTGCCGGGCCGCGACGTTCAAGCGGGTGGCCTGCTCCAAACCGGCCTGGGTGAACAGCATCTGCCGGGCAAACTCACCGAACTTTGCCTCTGCGCGTGTCCGAAGCCGGGACTGTGTGAGGACCGCTGCTACGAGTTCAGGGGAGTGCCCCGCCTTCCGGAGGTCGGCGTTGACGCTGAATGAGTCGGCCTCCCGGTAGGGTCCCAAAGAGGCAAGAAGTTCCCATCCTTCAGTAGTCAGCAAGGGTGCGATCTGTTCCTGCGGTGCGTGAGACATGGGATCAAGCCTAACGGCGCGGCGCTTGACGGTGTGACTGGCGAATCAGCCGGATAGGGTTGATTTCATGGAAGACAACGCTGCCCCGCACACCTCCACCCTGACAAAGTTCGCGCGCCCCGCCCTGATAGCGGGGGTCGTGATCGCGGTGGTCTGCATCGGCCTGCTGATCATCATCTTCGCCTTGGATTCCTTCAATGCCGCTACCTATTCGGTGGCTGGCAAGAGCGTCAATGACGCCACCGATGAAGCGCGAGGCATCCGCGAACTTTACAGCGGCGCCCGGACCGGTGGAATCATCACGCTGGTGATCTCCGGCGTCGTGGCTGTTGCCTCTGCCGTGGTGCTCTACCTGAACCGCGGTAATGCTCCCCTTGACGAGGATGACGACGGCGAAGACTACGATCTGGACGACCTCACGGGCAGGTGAAGGACGTTCACCCATGACGAAATGCTGGCACTCACCTTGACCGAGTGCTAACGCTTACATAGAGTCGTATTAGCACTCTCCCCCGGAGGGTGCTAACCACGCCAAGCGTCTTCCGGCACCGCGACGACGGTTGAACGCCCAGGCACCCTAGTTCTTAGTCCATGAATCAGCTCATGAAAAGGAGAGTCCGAGTGTCGGTCTCGATTAAGCCTCTTGAGGATCGTATTGTTGTTCGCCCGCTCGAAGCAGAGCAGACCACGGCTTCCGGCCTGGTCATTCCGGACTCCGCGCAGGAGAAGCCGCAGGAAGGCGAAGTTGTTGCAATCGGCCCCGGCCGCTTCGATGACAACGGCAACCGCGTACCGGTTGACGTAGCTGTTGGCGACGTCGTCATCTACTCCAAGTACGGTGGAACCGAAGTCAAGACCGGCGGCAACGAGTACCTCGTTCTGTCCGCCCGCGACGTCCTTGCGATCGTCGTAAAGTAACTTCCCGGAGCCCCGCACCGCCGTCGCGTTGGAATCATTCCAGCCGTCAGCGGTGCGGGTTTTCTGTCTTGAAAGGACACAACCATGGCAAAGCAGCTTGCTTTTAACGATGCTGCCCGCCGGTCTCTTGAGGCCGGTATCGACAAGCTCGCCAACACTGTCAAGGTGACGCTTGGCCCGCGCGGCCGCAACGTCGTGCTGGACAAGAAGTGGGGCGCTCCCACGATCACCAACGACGGCGTGACCATCGCCCGCGAAGTTGAGCTTGATGACCCCTACGAGAACCTTGGCGCACAGCTGGCCAAGGAAGTAGCCACCAAGACCAACGACGTCGCCGGCGACGGCACCACCACGGCTACCGTGCTGGCACAGGCCCTGGTCAAGGAAGGCCTGCGCAACGTTGCTGCCGGCGCCGCTCCTGGCGAGATCAAGCGCGGCATCGAGGTTTCTGTTGAAGCAGTCGCAGCCCGCCTCCTGGAGAATGCCCGCGAAGTCGAAGGCACCCAGGTTGCCAGCGTTGCAGCCATCTCCGCGCAGAGCGACGAGGTTGGCGAACTGCTGGCCGAAGCGTTCGGCAAGGTTGGCAAGGATGGTGTCATCACCATCGAAGAATCCTCCACCACCCAGACCGAACTGGTCCTCACCGAGGGCATGCAGTTCGACAAGGGCTACCTTTCCCCGTACTTCGTCACCGACGCTGAGCGCCAGGAAGCCGTCCTCGAGGACGCCCTCATCCTGATCAACCAGGGCAAGATCTCCTCGCTGCAGGACTTCCTGCCGCTGCTTGAGAAGGCCCTGCAGGCCAACAAGCCGCTCTTCATCATTGCTGAAGACATTGAAGGCGAAGCCCTGTCCACGCTGATCGTCAACCGCATCCGCGGCACGCTCAACGTAGTTGCCGTCAAGGCTCCGGGCTTCGGCGACCGCCGCAAGGCCATGCTCCAGGACATCGCAACGCTCACGGGCGCCCAGGTTGTTTCCCCGGATCTTGGCCTGAGCCTGGACACTGTTGGCCTGGAGGTACTTGGTACCGCCCGCCGCATCACGGTGACCAAGGACAACACCACCATTGTTGACGGTGCCGGCACGGCTGAGGACGTTGCGGACCGCGTTGCACAGCTGCGCGCTGAACTCACCCGGACGGACTCCGACTGGGACAAGGAAAAGCTGCAGGAACGCCTGGCCAAGCTGGCCGGCGGCATCGGCGTGATCAAGGTTGGCGCAGCCACCGAGGTTGAGCTGAAGGAAAAGAAGCACCGCATCGAGGACGCCGTTTCCTCCACGCGTGCAGCCCTCGAAGAAGGCATCGTTTCCGGTGGCGGTTCCGCTCTCATCCACGCCCTCAAGGCACTGGACGAGTCCCCGGCCGTCAAGGCGCTGGAAGGTGACGCAGCAGCTGCTGTGGGCATCGTCCGCCGCGCCCTGGTCCAGCCGTTGCGCTGGATCGCCCAGAACGCCGGATTCGACGGCTTCGTAGTTGTTGCCAAGGTTTCCGAGCTGGAAGCCAACCACGGCTTCAACGCAAAGTCCGGCGAGTACGAGGACCTGATCGCCGCTGGCGTGATCGACCCCGTCAAGGTCACCCGCTCGGCTCTCCGCAACGCCGCTTCCATCGCTGCCCTGGTTCTCACCACCGAGACCCTGGTTGCCGAGAAGCCGGCTGAGGAAGAAGACGCACACGCAGGCCACCAGCACTAACGGCCCTGTTCACCACAAGCCCCGGTCATGATGACCGGGGCTTGTGGTGTTTCCGGAGGTGGTGTCCGGCCAGCGCCGCCAAGCTCTTGTGAGCGTACGACGGCGGCGGTAACCTGACGCTACTAGGACGGCTTGGGTGCGCCAACCGGCTGTTCCCGGTCGCAAGGTGAACCATGACAGTTCCGGACACAGACTTGGATTTGGGGCGCTCGGCGTTCCACGAGCGCCGTTGGCGCGATGCGCTTGAGTGCCTCTCCCGCGCCGATTCAGAGGGCGGTCTCCCTCCACAGGACATTGAATTGGCGGCGTCAGTGGCGATGTTGCTCGGCTTGAATAGCCAGAGCATCGAGTACCTGGCCAGGGCTCATGACGAATTCCTGACTGTGGGCGACACGGACAGCGCCGCGAGGTGTGCGGCGTGGCTGGTCATGTTCCTGATGGACATGGGTGAGGCCGCCCGTGGCAATGGTTGGTTGTCCCGCGCCAAGCACTTGCTGGAGGGGATGCCTGATCCGGGTGCGGCCGAGGGGTACCTCCTGATCCCGGCTGCCCTGGGGTTGTTGCGCAGCGGAGCCCCGGAGGCCGGACAGGGCCTGTTCGCCAGGGCATTGGAGCTGGGTACCTCGTTTCACGATAAAGACCTCCAAGCCTTGGGCCGGCTTGGCGTCGGAACGTCCCACGTTTCCCTTGGACACGTGGAAGAGGGGTTGCAGCTGCTGGATGAAGTGATGGTTTCGGTCACCGCAGGTGAAGTCTCCCCCATCCCCGCGGGCATCATCTATTGCGCCGTCCTGGGCAGTTGCCGTCTTTCCAACGACGTTCGCCGCGCCCACGAGTGGACTGCGGCTTTGGAACGCTGGTGCGGGGATCGCCCGGACATGGTGATGTTCAGCGGACAATGCCAGGCCTACCGCGCCGAACTCCTGATACTCCATGGAGCGTGGGACGACGCACTGGCTGTTGCCCGGGCCGCCGAAGGAAGGGTGAGGAAGGGCGATCCGGATGCAACGTTCGGATCCTGGTACCAGCAGGGTGAAGCACTCCGGCTGCAGGGGTTCGTGGAGGAAGCGGCCAAAGCCTACGCCACAGCCGCCGGAACCGGTTTTGAGCCCGTTCCAGGCATCGCCCTTCTTCAGCTCGCCCAAGGGAAAACGGCCCAGGCCCAGGCCACCATGCGGCGCGCGATGGCGGGCGCCGACTCAGCCAACCGTCGTCGCTTACTGCCCACCGTCGTCGAGATTGAACTTGCCGCTGGAGACGTGGCTGCAGCCAGGCAGGCACTGGACGAGTTGTCAGAACCTCTTCAGGAGAACGGTCGGCCACTGGAGCTGGCCCTTGCCGCCCACGCCGCAGCGCAGGTCCTGCTGGCTGAAGGCCAACCCCAGCATGCCCTTCGTGAGTCCAGGCGTGCGTGGAGGACCTGGTACAGCCTCGAGGCTCCCTATCAGGCCGCCCGGTGCAGGGTCCTCGCCGGGCGGGCGTGTGCCTTGTTGGGCGACCCCGACTCTGCCGCCATGGAGTTCGAAGCTGCCAGGGCCGAGTTTTCAGATCTTGGGGCGACCCCGGCAGTAACTGACGTCCTGGAACTCACCGGCGAGAAGGGCAAAGGCAGCTCCCCTCTGACAAACCGTGAAGTGGAGGTGCTCCGCCTCGTGGCTGGAGGGCACGCGAACCGGACCATCGCCCGGGAGCTGTATCTGAGTGAAAAGACTGTGGCCAGACACGTGAGCAACATCCTCTCCAAGCTCGCCGTGCAATCCCGGGCCGCAGCCACCGGGTACGCCTTCGAACACGGACTGATGCGCTGACGCCCTTGCGCAGAAATACCCATGCCTCGCGGCGTGAGTGGCTCATTTGGCCGATGCGTCGCCACGGTCCGGGCTCATAGCGTGGCTCTTATCAAATCACTGCGAGCACAGTGATTCACGGCAAGCGAGATAGGAGTCGATGATGTCCATAAACCGGAATCCAGAGGTTGACACCGTCATTGTGGGAGGTGGCCAGGCCGGGCTCGCCCTCGGATACTGGTTGGCCAAACAAGGCAGGAAGTTCCTCATCCTGGATCAGCATCAAAGGCCGGGGGATGCTTGGCGTCAGCGCTGGGACTCCTTGCGGCTCTTCACACCGGCCAAATATGACGGCCTTCCAGGATTGCCTTTCCCCGGCGACCCCCTGGCCTTTCCCACCAAAGATCAACTGGCCGACTACCTGGAGGAATACGTACGCCGCTTCGACCTTCCCTACGTTCCAGGCGTCAGCGTGGAGGACATCAGCCGTGAGGGTGAGGCTTTCCTGCTCAGGGCGGGGAACCGTGAGTGGAGCAGCAGGAATGTGGTGATTGCCACCGGCGGGCATCGTATCCCGAAGGTGCCGGAGTTTGCAGGAGAGCTGGATAGGGGCATCCTGCAACTGCACTCGCAAGATTACAAAAACCCCGATCAGTTGAAGGAAGGCCCTGTGCTGGTGGTGGGGCTGGGAAATTCCGGGGCAGAGATCGCCCTTGAAGTTGCCCGCTTCCGTCCCACACTTCTTGCGGGCAAGCCAAGCGCCGAGATGCCCATGCGGCATGGCCGGACGGCTGCACGTTTCGCCCTGCCAGTGGTCCGATTCCTGGGCCTCTACATTCTCAACCTCAACACCCCCATGGGACGCAAAGCCGCCCCCAAGTTCGTATCCATGGCCGCACCGCTAATCCGTACCAAGACCAAGGATCTGGCCGCTGCCGGCGTCCGCCTCAACCCCAGGCTGGCTGGTGCTCAGGATGGACTCCCGGTGCTGGAAGACGGGACACGGGTGGAGGCCGCGAACGTCATCTGGTGCACGGGGTATCACGAGGATTACTCATGGGTGAACCTGCCGGCCTTTGACGCCAACGGTGAACCTCAACAGACCAGGGGAGTGGCCAACAGCGTCCCGGGCCTGTACTTCATTGGCCAGGAGTTCCTGTTTGCGGCGGCCTCGGCAACGCTACCGGGAGTCTGCCGGGACGCCCGGTACCTTGCCGGGAGGGTCACGGCGCCGCGTTCCAGCGGACTCGTCAACGTGTGAAAGCTCACGTTATGGAGGGCTGTGCCAAGCACCAAGACTGTCGGGCTGAGAGAGCATCAGCACAGGTCACGCACAGGTTTGGGTGGCACAATGTATGGCTGGACCTGTGCTGATGGGGCATCGAATGGCGGCCAGGAACACTTTCCCACATGGGTTGCGCGACTGAAAACGCGTAATATTGATGCTTTGTGCCACAGCTTTGAGGAACTGCCTACCGTGACGACGCCAACGATTCCAGCCCCTGCCCACCGCGGTAGGCGGGCTTCCGGACCCGTTGCGAAGTCTAAGTTCCGCCCCGAAATCCAAGGACTTCGGTCCTTGGCCGTCCTCATGGTGGTGAGCTACCACATCTGGATCGGAAGGGTCTCCGGAGGTGTCGATGTCTTCCTCCTGATCTCAGCCTTCCTCATGACCCTCCAGTTCACGGGCCGGTACAAGCAGGGCCGGCCCATGGACCTTGTGCGGCACTGGCTGCACCTGTTCCGGCGCTTGCTGCCCGCCGTCGTCGTGGTTCTGGTGTCCACTCTGGCAGCAACCTTCATTTTCCTGCCGGCCACGCGCTGGTTTGAGATCGTCCAGCAAACCTGGGCCTCCCTGTTCTACTTTGAAAACCGGCTGCTGCAGGACCTGGCGGTTGACTATTACGCCACTGACCACAGCATGGCCAGCCCGGTGCAGCACTTCTGGTCGCTGTCCATCCAGGGCCAGGTGTTCATTCTGTGGCCCATCATCTTCGCCACTGCAGCGCTGGTGTGCCGCCGCTTTGCGCTCCGCTACCGCGCCACCCTGGTGTACGTGTTCGCGATCATCTTTTTGGTCTCGTTCGTCTACTCCATCATCTTCACCGCCAGCAACCAGGCAGTGGCGTACTTCGATACCTTTGCCCGTTTGTGGGAATTTGCCCTGGGCACACTGGTGGCCTTGATCCTGCCCGCGCTGAACTTTTCCAAGCCTGTACGCATTGTCATGGGATGGGTGGGTGTGGCCGCCATGCTCAGCTGCGGAATACTGCTCCAGGTACAGACGGCGTTCCCCGGCTTCGTCGCTTTATGGCCCACGCTGGCTGCGGTAGCCGTGATCGCGGCCGGCCAAACCGGAAGCCGCTTAGGTGTGGACCGGATCCTGAGTTCGAAGTTCCTTGTCCGGCTCGGTGATAACTCCTACGCCCTCTACCTCTGGCATTGGCCCATTCTTGTGATTGCTTTGGCATGGAGCGGCAAGGACCATGCTGGCTGGCTGTCCGGTACGGTGATTATCGCGTTGTCGCTGACCCTGGCTTTCCTGACCACCAAGTTCGTGGAAAAACCGTTCCGGGAATGGAAATGGCCGGAGGTAAAGCGGCGCCGTTCAGTGATTGCCATCGCTGCGTGCCTCGCTGTTGTGTCCGCGCCCCTCATGGCGTTCCAGTATCGTCTGGATCTGGATGAGCAAGCAGCCGAGGCACGCATGGTGTTCGATAACCCGGGAGCGAAGATCCTCTCGCCTGACTACGTCAATGAAGCAGCTCCGAATGCACCCATCCAGCCCACAGTGGAAAGGGTTGGGCGCGACTGGGCGAGCCTGCCCGCCGACTGCTCCGGAGACGTCAAACCTGAAGCGAAGTTGCTCCAGGAGAACTGCAAACAGAACGGCGTCGGGGCGGACGCCACAAAAACGGTACTGGTTGTGGGCAACTCCCATTCCCAGCAGTGGCTTGCTGCAATGGCGGTCCTGGCCGAAGAGCATCATTGGCGCCTCTACTCCCTTCTATACGGGGGGTGCCCTTTCACGACTGAAGATCCCGAATCCGAGCCAGCCTGCAACCAATTCAACAGTGATGTGGTCAACCACATTCGGGAACACACTCCGGATGCTCTCTTCATGGTGGGAACTGCGGCGGTGCCCTCTTGGCCTGATGAAACACTGACGTACGGTTTTGAGGATCTCATCCCCCAAGTCACTGAGCTGGGCATCCACGTCGTGGCGGTGCGGGACAATCCCCGCTTCAACTACAGCCTGAGAGACTGCACCCTGGCCAAAGGCGTGGACAGTCCGGACTGCCGGCCGCTCAAGGCCGACGTCCTGGCCGAACCAAGCCCGTTTGATGCAGTGACGGGCAAATTCGAGAACCTGTCCTTATTGGATCTGACTGATCTGATCTGCCCGGAACTCTATTGCCCACCTGTCATCGGCAATACCTTCGTCTACCTCGATGACAACCACCTGACCAAAACCTACGTCCAGAGCATGGCAGGCATGCTGGACGAAAGGTGGTTTGCCGCGACAGGGTGGCAGCGATGATGCCAAAACCGGCTACGCCGCCGCAACAGCCTTCCTCCTCCGGGCAGCAAGCCAAACCCGGCTTCCGGCGCGAAGTACAAGGCCTCCGCGCACTGGCCGTGCTGATGGTCGCGGCCTACCATATCTGGTTGGGCAAGGTCTCAGGTGGCGTTGACGTCTTCCTGCTGATCTCGGCTTTCCTGCTGACACTGTCCTTCACCCGCAAGCTCGAAAGCCGCACGCCACTGAAGCTTGTGCGGCACTGGCTCCACGTGTTCAAGCGTCTGCTGCCCGCCGTCGTCGTTGTCCTGCTGGCGATCCTCGCCGGGACCTGGGCTCTGATCCCGCAGAGCCGATGGCCTGATGTCCTCACCGAAGCGTGGGCATCGCTGATGTACCGGCAAAACTGGCAGCTTGCCGCCTTCGCGGTGGACTACTACGCCCAGCAGCACGTGGACGCCAGCCCCCTTCAACACTTCTGGTCCCTGTCAGTACAAGGCCAGGTCTTTATTCTGTGGCCACTCATCTTCGCTGGGGTGGCCCTGCTGCAGCCACTGCTGGCCAGGCTGTTTCCACAGCGAAAAGCCGTGGGACACCGGCAACTGCTGTTCATCGCCTTCGGTGCAGTCTTCCTGGCATCGCTCGTGTTCTCCATCGAGCAAACCGCCTCCAACCAGGCATATGCCTACTTTGACACCCGTGCCCGCCTCTGGGAGTTCGCCCTGGGATCCCTCCTTGCCTTGGCCATCCCGTACCTGAAACCCGGGCGCAAGCTCCGTGTCTTCCTCGGGTGGATCGGTATCGCAGCGATGGTGGCCTGCGGGCTAGTGCTCCCCGTAGACCGATCCTTCCCTGGGTTCGTGGCTCTCTGGCCCACTCTCGCGGCTGCATCGGTCATTGTCGCCGGGCAAAGCGGCAGCCGTTTTGGCGTGGATCGCCTCCTGAGTGCCCGCCCGTTGGTCATGTTGGGAGACAATTCATACGCCTTATACCTGTGGCACTGGCCAATTCTGGTGTTTTTCCTTCTAGCCGCCGGAACCACCAAACCAAGCCTCCTGGAAGGCTTGGGAATCATGGCGGTTTCCCTGCTGCTCGCTGTGCTGACCACGAGGTTCGTGGAAGTACCCCTGCGCAGCTGGAAGTGGCCGGACGTGCGGTCCTGGCGGGCCGCCGTCGTGATTGCCTCCTGCGGTGCGCTGTTGGCACTACCGGTCACGGCCTGGCAAAGCGCCATCACTGCCGAGGCTGCGGCGATTGCGGATCAACCGCACGAGCTGACGCCTGGTGCCGCGGCGCTGGCCCCGGACTACGCCGGCCAGCCTAGTGAGGAAGCCCTGATCATCCCGGCACCGGCGGCCATGAAGGACGAGTGGGCCAATGTGGACGGTGTTTGCACAGGAGACAATGTGCCTACCGATCCGGTGCTGGAGGAATGTTTGCAGAACGAGGAGCCCGAGGTTGTCACCAAAAGGATTGTTGTTTTGGGTGACTCCCACTCCCAGCAATACTTGGCCGCCCTCGGCCCCATTGCCAAGCAGCACGGCTGGGAAGTGGTGACACTGATTAAGGGTGGCTGCCGGTTCGGTGCTCAATCCCCGGAGCGTGCAGATTTCTGCAACGACTTCAACAGGGCAAGTGCAGCCTATGTTCTGGAGCATAAGCCGGACGCCGTGTTCACCGTGGCGTCGCTGACGCACGTGGACGCACCCTTTGAAACTGAAGTGCCCGGGTACCTTGAAGGCATCAAACCTTTCACGGACTTGGGGATCGATGTGGTGGGTGTCCGCGACAACCCGCGTTTTAGTTTCAACATGCCGGAGTGCGTCCAGAAGAAGGGCAAGGATTCTCCGGACTGCAATGTGCCGCTTGAAGAATCCTTGGCGGAGTCCTCACCTTTGGACGATTACTTCGGCAAGGTGGAGAGGCTCTACCTGATGGATATGAGCGACTTCATCTGCGAGCAGGGGACGTGTCCGGCTGTGGTGGGCAATGTCTATGTCTATAAGGACGACAATCACCTCTCCAAGACCTACGTGCAGACCATGATCCCGATGTTTGAAGAGCGGCTGCTGGCCGCCACCGGATGGTCCGCCAGTTAGGTTCCTCGAGTGCTGTTACTCACACTCAGGCCTCCCGGAATATGGCGATCGCCGGGAAGGTTCTAGTATTTATCCAATACCATCTGCACAGGTAATTTCTGCATAGGTACCTCAATGCACAGGCCAGTCCCGTAATGACGGGCTGGTCATCAGTTGCAACCCCTACCAGTTAAGCCCCCGGAAACCCAGGTAAGAGGCGCACACTCATGACCCAGCCCGAACACGATCCCTTTGGCTTTGTTGGCCTGACCTACGACGACGTCCTGTTGCTCCCCGGCCACACGGACGTCATCCCGTCCGACGCAGACACATCGTCCCGTATCTCCAAGCGCATCTCCGTTCAGACTCCGTTGCTTTCAGCAGCCATGGACACCGTCACGGAGTCCCGGATGGCCATCGCCATGGCACGCCAAGGTGGTCTGGGCGTGGTTCACCGGAACCTGTCCATCGATGACCAGGCCGAGCACGTTGATCGCGTTA
Source organism: Paenarthrobacter sp. NPDC091711 (assembly GCF_044756605.1). Classification (NCBI taxonomy): domain Bacteria; kingdom Bacillati; phylum Actinomycetota; class Actinomycetes; order Micrococcales; family Micrococcaceae; genus Paenarthrobacter; species Paenarthrobacter sp. NPDC091711. Next base: position 70,380 of record NZ_JBIVTF010000002.1, on the reverse strand, counting down.
AGCGCAGCGAATCCGGCATGATCACCAACCCGTTGACCATTGGCCCGCAGGCAACGTTGCAGGAACTGGACGAGTTGTGTTCCCGCTACCGTGTCTCCGGCCTTCCCGTGGTGGACACCGACGGACGTCTGCTGGGTATTGTCACCAACCGCGACACCCGCTTCATTCCGGAATCGGAATTCCCCTTGCGCAGCGTCAGCGACGCCATGACCAAAATGCCGCTCATCACCGGTCATGTGGGCATCAGCCGTGAGGAAGCCTCACACAAGCTGGCCACCAACAAGATCGAGAAGCTTCCCCTCGTTGACGAACAGGGCCGCTTGATGGGCCTCATCACCACCAAGGACTTCACCAAGGCCGAGCAGTACCCGTTGGCCACAAAGGATGACGAGGGCCGCCTTCGCGTGGGTGCCGCAATCGGCTTCTTCGGTGACGGCTGGGAACGCGCCATGAAGCTCATCGACGCCGGCGTGGACGCATTGTTCGTTGATACGGCCAACGGCCACTCCCAGGGCGTGCTGGACATGATCCGCCGCCTCAAGTCCGATCCCATTGCCGCGCACGTGGACATCATCGGCGGCCAGGCTGCCACCCGTGAAGGTGCCCAGGCGCTGATCGACGCCGGCGCTGACGGCATCAAGGTGGGTGTGGGTCCGGGATCCATCTGCACCACCCGCGTGGTTGCCGGTGTTGGCGTTCCGCAGATCACCGCCATCTACGAATCTGCCAAGGCGGCAATTCCTGCCGGCGTTCCGCTGATTGCCGACGGCGGCCTCCAGTACTCGGGCGACATCGGCAAGGCACTGGTCGCCGGCGCCGACACCGTGATGCTGGGCTCCCTCCTTGCCGGCTGCGAGGAGTCCCCGGGCGAACTCATCTTCGTCAATGGCAAGCAGTTCAAGAGCTACCGTGGCATGGGCTCCCTTGGCGCAATGCAGTCCCGCGGCAAGAACACGTCCTACTCCAAGGACCGCTATTTCCAGGCTGACGTCTCCGGCGATGACAAGCTCATCCCCGAAGGTATTGAGGGCCGGGTCGCGTTCCGGGGCCCGCTGGCTTCCGTGGCTTACCAGCTGGTCGGCGGCCTCCGCCAGACCATGTTCTACACTGGCGCCCCCACCATTCCGGAGTTGAAAGCACGCGGCAAGTTCGTCCGCATCACCCCGGCCGGGCTCAAGGAATCGCACCCGCATGACATCCAGATGACAGTGGAAGCGCCCAACTACGGTTCCCGCTGATCCGTCACCTTCTCAACAGTTGTTCCCCGTGGAAGTTTCCACGGGGAACAACTGTTTAACAGGACGCGGCAGAATTGTCGGTCCCTAAGAATAGGCTGAGCACATGTCAGAAAAGCCCGTGCAGCCGCGGCACCCGGAGTCGGTCCGGCTGAACTCCGGCAAGCCGCCGCCCCGCAAGCTGGCCTTGCGGCCGTACGCACGCGCCGTCGGGCAGGTCCTTAAGGTGAGCTTCAAAGCCTCACCCGGTGCGGTCATCATGAAGGTGGCAGGCTCCTTGATCTCGGCAACCCTTCCGCTGGTGACCACCTACTTCGCCGCTTTAACCACCACAGCGCTGGCCGCCGGATACGCGGGGGACCCCGACGCCGGCCCACGGGCCATTCTGTACGTCATCATCACTGCCGCGCTGGGATTGTTCTGGGGAGCCTTCAGCAGTGTTGACCGGTATATCCAGCAACTGATGAGCTTCAAAGTGGGTGCAATCGTGGGGGACATGATGTACCAGCGGTTCCTGGCGCTGGAGTTCTGGCGATATGACGACAAGGAAACGGTGGATCTTTACGACCGCGCCAAGCGGTTCTCCGATTCCTATGCCCGCGTGCTGGACCGGATAGCTGCCATATTTACGCAGTTTGTTTCCGTGGTCCTGGCCATCGGTGCTTTGCTGCTGGTGAGCTGGTGGATCGCGGTCATTGTGTTGGTAGCCATCGTGCCCAGTGTGTACCTGCAGTTCAAACTGTCCCGCGAACAGATTGCACACTGGAATACGCAAGTGGATTCGCGTCGCCAACGCCGCATGATCGAACAAAACCTGCTCCGTCCCCAGCACATCGCCGAAATGCGCCTTTATGGGATCGTTGGGTACCTCATGGACCTGCGGTCGAGGCTGCGCGACGCCGACGAGCGCAGGCGCTTGGACTTCCAAAAGCGTTACATCCCCAAGCAGCTTGCCGCCGATTCCCTTCAGTACGGAGCCGAGGTGGTGTCCTTGGTTTGGGTGGTTGGACAAATCATCGCAAGGGCGCAGCCGGTGGGACAGTTCCTCTACGTCCAGCAGATTGTGAGCCGTGCGCTGTCCACCGCCAACAGCCTCGTCTCCTCGCTGAGCTCCATAGATGAGGACCTGGCCAACCTCAAGGACTATGAGCTTTTCATGGCCCTGCCCGTCCCCAGCGGAAAAGAGGAGCCCCTCCCAACATCGCCAACCACCGTGGAAATGCGGGACATCCGGTTCAGTTACACGGGGAGCGACATCGAGGTCATCAAGGGCATCTCCATGACCATTAAAGCCGGTCAGCACATCGCGATTGTGGGGGAGAACGGTGCCGGCAAGTCCACGCTGATCCGTATCCTGGCAGGGCTGTACCGGCCGGATTCCGGCCAAGTCCTGTTGGACGGCGTGGACCTCGCCAAGGTTGACGTGACCAGCTGGCACCGGCACCTTGCTGTTCTGAGCCAGGAGTTCTTGAAGTACGAGTTCGCCACGGCCGCGGAGAACATCTATCTGGGAGACGTGGACCAGCCCCGGGACGATGACCGCATCCGGCGGGCGGCCGCTGACGCCGAAGCCATGGAATTCATCAATAAGTTGCCTAACGGCTTGGAGAACCACGTCAGCAACTGGATGGAAGACCCTCGGGGGCGCAAGGGAAGCGGGCTCTCAGGTGGCCAATGGCAGCGGCTGGCCATGGCTCGGAACTTCTATCGCGACGCCTCGTTCATGGTCATGGACGAGCCCACATCCGCCATTGATGCTTTGGCCGAGCACCGGATCTTCACCAGGCTGTTCGCGGACCGGAGCAGCACCATCATTGCCATCAGTCATCGCCTGGCCACCATAGAGAAAGCTGACATTGTGTACATGCTGGAGGACGGGCGCATTGCGGAGCAAGGCACACACAAAGAACTCGTGGCGTTGAGGGGACGGTACTTCCGGATGTTCGAATCCCAGCTCTCCGTGGATGAGAGCAGTCAGAACACACCCTGAGGCTTAGAGCGGGCCGTATCCTGCGTTGCCGTAGGGATCACGCCACGTGGCGAGGTCCTGCTCCAGCAGCGCCCGGAAATGGGGATCAGTTGCAGCCTTGCGGCGAAGCGACTCCCTCGAACGGCCTGCGATGGTGGCCGGGACGATGATGCCAACCACGAGGAGGCAGACGATGAACGCAAGAACTGTGGCCAGCGTCAGCAGGAGGGCGGAATCCTGCCAGGTGGATGGTTTGGCCATGAGGGCAAACAGCCCAATGAAGGCGAACAGGATGAACCCCACGAAGGAAAGGGCCCCCCGCAAACTCCCGGGCCCACGATTGACCAGCGCCCGGCCCGTTTGCGGCAACCGGTCCCGTACCCGCACATAGAAGACGCAGCAGAGCACGGCGATGGCCACGCCGGGAAGGCTAAGGGCAGGAATCAGCGCGAACGTGCCGAGCCGAACAGCCAGGACTACACCCATGAGGACGAGGCTTGCGCCGATCCCGATCCCGGCAGCCCAAGCTCCCATGTAAGACCCGCGAGCGCTGGCGATTTCACGCAGGCGGGAGCGCGCATTCGCTGGAGTAATGGCGGATAGCTCCGCCGAAAGCCAGTAATCCAGGGGGCGGGCAGGATGGGACAGTGGAGTGGGGCCTGTCTGGTAGCTCACCCGGGGTACTGCTCCAGCCCTGCGCGGATGCGGGCGTTGAATTGCTCAGGGGACAGGGCTGACGACTTCAGGTTCTCGCCTTCACCTGCTGCAATCGACAGGGAGCCATCGGCCTCCGCCTTGACGTGAACTGCACGGGAGGTTCCGTCAATGAAGTGCTGGCGGGTTGTGGCGGCGGCGGGGAATCCGTCCGGCGCCTGTTTCAGATAGTAATCAGCCATCTGCACTGCCGTGGCGATCATGCCTTCGGAGCCCGTCAGGGGATGCAGTTCGTGAACGCCGTACTTGTTCAGGTTGAGAAGAAGGGCGCCCTGTTCTGCGCCGAACATAAAGGAGACATGCTCGGAGGTGGGGGTCACAAGAGCTGTTTCCAGCCATGACGTGGCATCTGCCAGGACAGCCGTCACCGTGGCGGCCGGACCGACTGGCTGGAGCGAGTCGTTGTCAATCTTCATCAACCCACGCTCCAGCAGCGTGGAGACACCGGCCTGTTCCAGCGGGGCGCCGGAGGCATGGTCGAGGCGGAACAAGGTCTGGCATCTCAGCGCGGCATCGGTGCCAGCTAGCGCAATGAGAGCGATGAGCTCATGCTCGGTGATGAGCAGAGCCGGGATTTCTTCGGTCTGGGTGGTCATTTCTGCCTTCTGTTCTGCGGTTCTGTATCCAGTCTAGGAAGTGGGGCGATCATGTGAGCCATCCCCAGACCTTCTTTGCGCCGTCGGCTACAGCCTCGCCAACATCCTGGGCGCCTTCCCACACATGCTTGGCGCCGTCAGCCACCATGGAAGAAGCGGAGTCGTAGCCCATGTTGGTGGCCAAAAGGCCCAGCCCGCCCCAAGCGATGCCGGCGATGGCACAGGCGGGGCCGATAACCGGCACAAAGCTGCCCACGGCCAGGGCAGCGGAGATGCCGCCGTCCACTGCCACCCCTGGATGTCCCGTCTGGATGCCCTGATAGACCTGCAACCCACCAGTGACAAGACCCAGGGCTCCGGAGAGTCGCCCGAGCATCGCGCTGCCATTGAGTAATTGGGTGCCCTTGACGTAACCGGCGCCGGCGGTTTGACCGTATTGGGCGCTCAGCCAGGGCCATTTAGTCAGCTCCGTGACCAACCCGCCCCTGGCCATCTGTGCCAGGAGCGAATCCGCCAGCACGCCGTTCGCGGTCACCAGGGCGTTTCCGGCCCACCACTCCGTGCTGCCGGTGACGCTGAAGAGTCCTTCCAGGCCGGTGGCTGAAGTGTCCTGGCTTCCGTTGCCGCCAGGAACCGGTGAACCATTCGGCCCGCCCGGACCGCCTTGGGCGCTGGCCTTGTGCTGTTCATCGGCTTGGGTGCGGAGCGTCTTGGACACGTCATCCAGGGAACGGGACGCCTTGTGCAGCATGGGCCGCAGTGTGCCGCTCCATTCGCGGCGGAAACGCTCGCCGTCCGTTCCTTTCCATGCAACGCTGGAGATCAGGCCGTTGATTTGGAGCTCCTGGTTCTGGAGCTGGCTTCCGGCCTGTCCCATTTGTTTGGATAACGACCGGAGCTGTTCAATATCGGCTCCGAATAATCCAGGCGCCATGGGTCCCCCTTGCATGGTTTGTGTGTTGTGGCAGGCTATCGGATACGTCCGGGGGACTGCCATGGGCACCCCTGCCCATGGGGAAAGCTGCCCGGCACGCGCGCGGAGGCCTCGCTTGCCGGGGACATAGTTCAGCTGTCGAATCGGGGTTCCGGGAGGGGTCCAGTAAAGTAAGAGCCGTGACTTATGAGATTGAGATTGGCCGTGGCAAGCGTGGGCGTCGTGCCTACTCCCTGGATGACATCGCGATCGTTCCGAACCGCCGGACGCGTGACCCGAAGGACGTCTCTGTCTCCTGGCAGATCGACGCCTACAAATTCGACATGCCTGTCATCGCTGCGCCGATGGATTCGGTGATGTCACCGGAGTCCGCCATCGCGTTGGGGCGCCTGGGTGGCCTCGGTGTCCTGGACCTCGAAGGGCTGTGGACCCGGTACGAGAACCCGCAGAAGGTCCTGGACGAGATCGCCGCCCTGGCTGATGAGACCAGCAGCCCTGCCGTTACGCGGCGCATGCAGGACCTGTACCAGGCTCCCGTGCAGCCGGAACTCATCAGCTCCCGCTTGGCCGAGATCCGCGCCGCGGGCGTGACCATCGCCGGTTCCCTCACGCCGCAGCGCACCCAGGAGCACTACAAGACCGTGGTGGCAGCAGGCGTCGATATCTTTGTTATCCGCGGAACCACCGTCTCTGCCGAGCATGTGTCCAAGAACCATGAACCGCTGAACCTCAAGCAGTTCATCTACGAACTCGATGTTCCCGTCATCGTTGGCGGCGCAGCTGGTTACACCCCTGCCCTCCACTTGATGCGAACGGGCGCCGCCGGCGTCCTGGTGGGATTCGGTGGCGGCGCCACATCCACCACACGCCGTGCCCTTGGCATCCACTCGCCCATGGCTTCGGCCATCTCCGATGTCGCTGCCGCACGCCGTGACTACATGGATGAGTCCGGCGGACGTTACGTCCACGTCATTGCCGACGGCGGCATGGGCAGCTCCGGCGACATCGTCAAGGCCATCGCCATGGGAGCCGACGCCGTCATGCTCGGCAGCGCACTTGCCCGCGCAGAAGAAGCGCCTGGCCGTGGCTGGCACTGGGGTCCCGAAGCCCACCACCTCGAGTCCCCGCGTGGTGACCGCGTCAACGTGGGTACCGTTGGTCCGCTGGAAGAGGTCCTCTTCGGACCAGGCCACCACACTGACGGAACGTCAAACCTGATCGGTGCCCTGCGCCGCTCGATGGCAACCACCGGCTATTCGGACCTGAAGGAATTCCAACGGGTAGACGTGGTCGTCTCGCCGTATCTCGGCTAAACCTCAGCCAGGAAGGCCCGGGAGGAGACCATACATACTTCCGGGCCGCCTTTGTTGGTGAGTGCTCAGGATGCAGCAGTTCGAGCCCTGCCCAACGAGGCAAGCAGCAAGTAGGGTAGGGGACTACCAGCTGTTGCGTTTGAGGAGGGGTCCGATGAGCAATGTCGCAGGCGGTCCGCAGGTAAATTCACCGGGAGCACTCAGCCCGGAAGCCCGCGCCGCATCAATCGAAGTCCTGAAGGCTACTGCTCAGGCGGGTAAAGAGCTCGACATCCTGATTGTCGGAGGCGGCGTCGTCGGTGCCGGCGCGGCCCTGGACGCCGTCACCCGTGGCCTCACTGTGGGCATTGTTGAGGCCCGGGACTGGTCCTCCGGCACGTCGTCCCGGTCGTCAAAGCTCATCCACGGTGGACTTCGGTACCTGGAGATGCTGGATTTTGGCCTGGTCCAGGAAGCCCTCCAAGAGCGGGGCCTGCTGATCCAACGCATCGCACCACACCTGGTGCGTCCTGTCCCTTTCCTTTACCCGTTGACACGCCGTATCTGGGAACGCCCCTATGTTGGCGCGGGAATCATGCTCTATGACACGTTGGGTCTGACATCCGGCAACAGCCGCGGTGTCCCCATGCATAAGCACCTGTTCCGGCGCGGAACCCTCCGAGCTGCTCCCAGCCTCAAGGAAGATGCCTTCGTGGGCTCCATCCGCTACTACGACGCCCAAGTGGACGACGCCCGTCTGGTGGTCAACCTCGTCAGGACCGCCGCACACTACGGAGCCCATGCGGCCAACCGGGTCCGTGTGGTGGATTTCCTGCGTGAAGGGGAACGCGTTGTCGGGGCCAAGGTGGAAAACCAAGAGGACGGCAGCGTCTTCGAAGTGAGGGCCAAGCAAGTGGTCAACGCCACCGGTGTGTGGACCGACGAAACGCAGGCCATGGTGACGGACCGCGGCCAGCTCAAGGTCCGTGCATCCAAGGGAATCCACTTGGTGGTTCCACGGGACCGGTTCCAGTCCACCGTCGGGCTGATTCTTCGCACCGAAAAGTCGGTGCTCTTTGTGATCCCCTGGGGCCGGCACTGGATTATCGGCACTACTGATACCGATTGGACACTGGACAAGGCTCACCCGGCGGCCTCCAGCAAGGACATCGACTACGTTCTGGAGCATGTCAACAAGGTCCTCAAACGCCCGCTGACCCGCGAGGACGTAGAAGGCGTGTACGCGGGCCTCCGCCCACTGCTGGCGGGGGACAACGACTCGACAGCCAAGTTGTCCAGGGAACATGTGGTGGCACATCCGGTGCCGGGACTCGTTGTGGTGGCCGGCGGGAAGTACACCACCTACCGCGTCATGGCCAAAGACGCCGTGGACGAAGCAACCAGGGCCATGGACGAACGCGTGCCATCCAGCTGCACCGAAACCATTCCGCTGCTCGGAGCGGAGGGATTCAAAGCTGCGTGGAACCGGCGGGGCAGATCAGCAGAACAGTCCGGGGTTCACGTGGCCCGTGTGGAGCACCTGCTCAACCGCTTCGGATCCATGACCCCGGAAGTCCTGGAGATCATCGCCGCACGGCCGGAATTGGGAGAGCCCCTTCCCGGAGCAGATGACTATCTGGCCGCGGAAGTTGTTTATGCAACAACCCACGAGGGCGCACGGCACGTTGACGACGTCCTGACCCGCCGCACCCGGATCTCCATCGAAGCATGGGACCGGGGTGTGTCTGCGGCGCCCGTAGTAGCTAAGCTGATGGGAGAAATCCTTGGCTGGAGCGAGACTCAGCGCGAAAGCGAAATCAAGCACTACCTGGCGCGTGTGGAAGCTGAACGGCTTAGTCAGCAGCAACCCGATGACGAATCGGCCGATGCTGCGCGCATGGGAGTGGATGACATCGTTCCCCTTCGCTGACCAGTTCAAGGGACTGAGGCCGGCAGGCCACACGGAGGGAACACAACTTGGCTGAACCACTTGACCGGTACGACGCGGAACTGACAACCCCGGATACGGTCATCCTTGAACTTGTTGCCCGGGACAAGATCGATGCCGCAGCTCAACTGGCGCACAGGCTCCACGCAGCCGGCAGGATTTCCAACCTTGAGGGCTTCCTGGAGCAAGTGCACTCACGGGAGCACCAACTTGCCACCGGTCTGCCCGGCGGGATTGGTCTTCCGCATGCCCGCAGCGAATTCGTAGACAGGATCTCCATAGCGGTTGGCGTGACCAAATTTGGCCATGCCCTGGACTTCGGCGCCACTGACGGTCCGGCAACCTTGGTCCTCCTCATCGCCACGCCAGCCAGTTCCTTCTCCGACCACCTCGAGGTCCTGGCCACGTTGGCCCGTTCCCTGTCAAAGGAATCTTTCCGGGAGTCCCTTCGCCGGGCCCACGATACCGAGGTCATTTCCGAACTCATCAACTCCAGCCTGGTGTTCTTCGACCACTGAGATTGGGGCAGGCCCTTTCGTGTCGACTTCGTCGCCACACAGGGACCCGGCTGCCCCACTCTAGGGCAGGCCCTTTCGTGTCGACTTCGTTGCCACGCAGGGACCCGGCTGCCCCACTCTAGGGCAGGCCCTTTCGTGTCGACTTCGTCGCCACACAGGGACCCGGCTGCCCCACTCCAGGGCCGTTGCTTGGCCCGTTTCGTTGTTCTACAGCCGGACGAAGTACGGTTAAGGGGTGTTGAAAACCGCGTTGAAACCCCGCTGGATCGCAGGACTGGTCTTTGCGCTTCTGTTGTCCGGGGTGTTTGTGCTGCTCAGCCAATGGCAGCTCAGCCGGTCTGCCCAACATGAGCCCCCGGCGCCGTCCAGCATCGAAGAAGTAAAACCCCTGGTGGATGTCCTCCAGCCGGGCCAGTTCTTCCCCGGTTCGGTCTCGGACCAGATGGTCACCGCCACAGGAACCTACGATCCCCAGAAGCAGGTTCTAGTTGAGGGACGTCTCTACAACGACCAAAAAGGCTTCTGGATCGTCTCCGCCTTCGCGGTCAACAACGCCCCGGCCCTGAAAGGTGTCGGCGCCTCGCCGCAAACCTGGATCCCTGTGGCCCGCGGCTGGGTGGCTGACGCCGCCCAAGCCGGCCCGCCGCCGTCGGGAACCATCACGCTGACCGGTCGCCTCATCCCCTCTGAAGCGCCGGTTCCAAACGTCGACGCCGGTCCAGGCCGGGCGTCTGCAGTCTCCGCGGCGGAACTCATCAACACGTGGGAAGTGTCCAGTTACCAAGGCTTCATCGCCGCAACGTCTGAAGTTTCGGGCGGCGTCGCGATTCCCCTCGGAGACGACGTCAAGGCACTCAACATCCCGCCGCAGCCCCCTGCAGAGCAGGTCAACTGGCTGAACCTCTTCTATGCAGTGGAATGGGTTGTTTTCGCTGGGTTCTCGATCTTCATCTGGTGGCGGCTGGTGAAGGACGACTACCGGCGCGACCTTGAAGAAGACGAGGACGAGGATGACGAGTTCGACGACGACGGCCATCCCGAGGCAACCACAGAACCCACCAGCCCAGAGCCAGAACAAAAGGTGCAGCAATGATTGAGCCAAAACCGGCTATCCAGCCCGAACAATCCGGACCCAAGCCCAAGAAGCGGCGCTTCGGTGGGACAGAAGCACAAATCCGTTCGGCGTTGAAGTTCTACAAAGTCATGGCGTACCTCACCGGTGCCATGCTTCTGTTGCTGTGTGCTGAACTGATCGCCCGCTACGGATTCGGCGTCTCGCTCTTCGCTGGCGGCACGAATGCAGTTACAGGCCAGCCGTTCGGCTTTGGCTTTGCTGAATCCGAACCCAAGGGAGTCATTGGCGGCTTCAACATCTCAACCTCGGTGCTGATTGTGCACGGTTGGATGTACGTGGTCTACCTGGTTTCCAACTTCCGACTGTGGTCGCTCATGCGCTGGCCCTTCTCCAAGATGGTCCTTTTGGCGCTCGGCGGAGTCATCCCGCTGCTGTCCTTCATCGTGGAGAAGAAATTCCATGCGCAGGTGGAAGCGGAACTGGCAGCTAATCCGCAGGCGTCCAAGCGCTACTAGCACCTGCGGCGTCCAGATGTGAGATGCCTAACGGCGGGGCCGTTTTGGGCCTTGGACGCCTTCGTCAACGTGCGCCCGGGCAGCCCGGCAAAGTAGTCTTGTCTGGTGACTACTCCCACCGCACCCCAAACTTCCCAGAAGCCGGTGCTGGTTGTTGACTACGGTGCCCAGTACGCGCAGCTGATTGCCCGCCGCGTCCGCGAAGCGAATGTGTATTCGGAAATTGTTCCGCATACCTTCACCACCGAGCAGCTTCTGGCCAAGAACCCGGCAGCCATCATTCTCTCCGGAGGGCCCTCAAGCGTTTACGCAGAGGGCGCCCCGAGCGTTGGCGCTGACCTCTTCGAAGCCGGGGTGCCCGTTTTCGGCATCTGCTACGGCTTCCAGGCCATGGCCAACGCCTTGGGTGGCAAGGTGGCGCAGACCGGTCTCCGGGAGTACGGCGCAACCGAAGCACTGGTTGTAGGCGACGCGCGCTCCATCCTGGATGGCGTTCCTTCTTCCCAGAACACCTGGATGAGCCACGGTGACTCCGTTCACGAAGCCCCTGAGGGCTTCGAAGTGCTCGCCTCCACGGCCGGTGCGCCGGTAGCGGCCTTCGCCAACGAGGAGAAGCGCCTCTACGGTGTCCAGTGGCACCCTGAGGTCAAGCACTCCGTGCACGGCCAGCACGTCCTGGAGAACTTCCTGTTCAAGGGAGCGGGCCTGAGCCCCAACTGGACCACGGGCAATATCCTCGACGAGCAGGTGGACAGGATCCGCCAGCAGATCGGGGACTCCAAAGTCATCTGTGGCCTCTCCGGTGGTGTGGACTCGGCAGTTGCTGCCGCTCTTGTCCAGCGCGCCGTCGGCGACCAACTGACGTGCGTTTTCGTTGACCACGGTCTCCTGCGTGAAGGTGAAGCCGAGCAGGTTGAACGCGACTTCGTAGCAGCCACCGGTGTCAACCTGTACGTTGCCAACGAGCAGGAACGCTTCCAGTCAGCATTGGCCGGCGTCAGCGATCCCGAGACCAAACGCAAGATCATCGGCCGGGAGTTCATTCGCGCCTTCGAGGAAGCGGAGAGGGCCATCATCGCCCAGGCCGCTGCTGAGGGTGAAAAGATCAAGTTCCTCGTCCAAGGCACCCTGTACCCGGACGTCGTCGAATCCGGCGGCGGCGAAGGTGCAGCAAACATCAAGAGCCACCACAATGTGGGTGGCCTTCCCGAGGATCTGCAGTTCGAGCTCGTCGAGCCGCTGCGGGCCCTGTTCAAGGACGAAGTCCGCGCCGTTGGTGCCCAGCTCGGCCTGCCTCAGGAAATCGTCGGACGCCAGCCGTTCCCCGGCCCCGGCCTGGGAATCCGCATCGTGGGCGAAGTGACCAAGGAGCGCCTGGACCTGCTGCGCAAGGCTGACGCCATTGCCCGTGCAGAGCTCACGGCCGCAGGTTTGGACAACGACGTTTGGCAGATGCCGGTGGTTCTCTTGGCCGATGTCCGCAGTGTTGGTGTTCAGGGTGACGGCCGTACCTACGGTCACCCGATCGTGCTGCGTCCGGTGTCTTCCGAAGACGCCATGACAGCGGACTGGTCGCGGTTGCCGTATGACCTGCTTGCCCGCATCTCCAACAGGATCACCAATGAGGTGGACGGAGTTAACCGCGTGGTGCTGGATGTCACCAGCAAGCCACCGGGAACCATCGAGTGGGAATAGCATTCTGAGTGGCCGGCCTCCTCCGGGAGGCCGGCCACTTTCTTTGAACCCGAGGGCGTCGTTATCCCCGGTTATGGCTCGCACTTGTGAAATGGCCGCTAATTTCGCAGTGGAACAGCGTTGCGGAGCGAGCTGTCCGAGGATTCCCGCTACCCTCGAAAGTATGCCGGTATGGTCCAAGGCGTCTAAAGCTAGTACAGAAAAGAAGGCAGAAGTCGTGTCAGTAGGTCAAGGCCAGGAAGAGGGCTCCGAAGAGCTCCGCAAATGGCTGTCTGGTCTCAAACCCGTTACCGGGGCAGACACAATGCTGCGCTTCGTCAAGACGCCTGAAGGCGCCATCGATCTCAGCAACGCTCATCCCTCCGGGCTGGCGCAGTTGCTTGCAGGCCGGCGAACACGGCTGTCCACGCTCATCAGGGATCGCCAGCAGTATTTGGTGGCGGCCAGGGCTGCCCGCAACATCCGATCCAAAATCTTCGAGCTCAGCAACGACCGCGGCATCGAGGCAGGCTACCTGTCCGCCGGGACCGTGGTGTGGACCTCTGCCGTTGGCGGCAAGCCCCAACGCGTTTCTGCGCCAGTGATGCTGACCTCGATTGTTCTTACCGTCAGGCCTGGCGAAGACGACTTTGAACTTCAGCTCACCGAGCAGGCAAGAATGAACCCGGCCTTGGTGCGCCATCTGAAGACAGTTCATGGCATCGTCTTTGACGTTAACGCTGTGGCACGCATGGCCTACAACACTGCCCGGCTTGATCCCCAGCCGGTGTTGGACCGTTTGTCCACGCTGATTCAGCCGATTCATGGTGCAGAGGTGGAGTTCAACCTGCTGGTCACCACGCTGGCTGACCTCTCGGGCAACCTTGATGATCCATGGATCAACATGAACAACCCCACGGTGGCGGCCCTCTCTACTGCAGCCAACGGCGGCGATATTGAGCCGGAGCCGATCAAGGCGGGCCGGTTCCCCAGCCTGGACCTGCGGGATCCCGCTGATGAGCTTCTTTTGCTCGATGCTGATACGGATCAGCAGTATGTGGTGGACGCCGTCCGCGCGGGTGACTCGCTCGTAGTCAGCACCCCGCCCGGAAGCGGCCAGACGCAAACCGCAATCAACGCAATCGGTGCGTTGGTCAGCGAGGGCAAGTCCGTGCTGGTGGTGGGTGACAGGCAGTCCAGCCTTGGAGGACTTTCCGGCCACCTCGAATCGCTGGGCCTCGAGTCAATGCTCTTCCGTCCCGGCAACGGAACCACCCCCCAGCAACTCAAGGGCCAGCTGGTCAGGGCCATCATGCGCAATGAGAAAGCGCTTGAGCCACAGCTTGGAAACCTTCACCAGACACTGACCGGCCACCGTCATGCCCTGATGGACCATGTCGCCTCCCTGCATAACGTCCGTGAACGTTGGGGTTGCTCGCCCTATCAGGCTATGCAGTCACTTGCTGAGCTGACGTCCATCCACCCGGCACCCTCCACGACGGTGCGCTTGAAGCGAAGTGTCCTGGACAACATCAAGGACCGTGAAGAGCTCGCTGGCCGGCTGCGTCGTGCTGCCGAGCTTGGCAGCTTCAGCCGGGCCTCCACCTCCAGCCCTTGGTACGGCGCCCGTCTGGTGACCCGCAAGGAGACCGAGGAAGCACAGCAGCTTGCCCGCGTGGCCGAGGAGAAACTTCCTGTCCTGCGGGATCGCATGAAGCAGGTTTCCGATCACGCCGAGATTCGTCTGGGCGAGACTTTCACTGAGTGGGGTGCTCAGCTGGAACTGCTGATCGCCGTTCGGGAAAGCCTGGATAAGTTCACTCCGGACATCTTTGATCGACCGGTTCACGATCTCATCTCCGCCACCGCCAGCTCTGCCTGGCGCCGTGAACGCAATCTTGAGATGCCCTCGATGCAGCGTTCCCGCCTGCGCCGGGTGGCCAAAGAGTATGTACGGCCCGGCGTCCACATCGCGGATCTTCACAGCTCCCTGGTCCTGGTCCAGGAGCAGCGGGCTTTGTGGGCTGGCTACGCAACAACCCAGAGGCACCCGGCGGTTCCCTCCGGCCTTGCCGATCTCGGGTCCCTCTACCGGGAACTTGACGGCGAGCTGCGTCGCCTTGGTGATGCGCTCAAGCACACATCCGATGGCGGCTCCCTCCACGGAACACCGTATCTGCAGCTCATGGAACGCCTGGAGCGGCTCGTTGCGGACACGGCCACGTTGGAGACACTTCCCGAGCGGACGCTCCTCATTGAGGAAATGCGCGAGCACGGTCTCGGTGAGCTCCTGGCGGACCTTGCTGCCCGCGAAGTCCCGGCAGCGTCCGTAGCCGCCGAGCTGGATCTGGCCTGGTGGCAGTCCGCTTTGGAAGCCATGATCAGTGGTGACGATTACCTCGCCATGTCGGACGGTGACTCGTTGCGCCGCCTCGAGGCTGAATACCGTCTGGCAGACCAGGCGCATATTGCCAGTGGTGCAGCCCGCCTCAGGTGGCAGTTGGCCCAGAAGTGGCGCCAGGGTCTTCTTGAGCACCCACGGCAGGCGGAGTTGCTCCGTGCCCTGTTGAAGGACGGCCGGGTGACACTGCCCGCCCTGAGCGCCCAAGCACCGGATCTGGTGCCCCTGCTGGTCCCGGTGTGGTCCGTCAGTCCATACTTGCTCACCGGTGTGCTCCCGGCGGAGCAGAAATTCGATGCCGTGGTGATCATCGACGCCGAATCCACTTCTCTGCAGGCTGTTCTCCCGGCAATCGCGAGAGCACGGCAGGTAGTCGCCTTCGGTGATGCCAAGATTGCACACGCACGCACCTTCAGCGTCGCCGTGGAGCCGCCGGTTGCCGGCGTGGCCAGCCATGAGAACGTGGACAGCGCATTCAAGGCACTGGCCAGAGTCCTTCCCACGTGGCAACTGAACTGGGTCTACCGCGCAGTGGACGAGGACCTGATCCTCCAGTTGAGCAAGAACTACTACGACGGCGGTCTGCGTCGTTTGCCCGACGGCAATTCGGTCACGGGCCTGGACCGTTCCATCCACGTGGAGTACATTCCCGACGGCACCGGGCTTCCCGGCGCGGACCACGAGGGCGTCGAGTCTGTCACTGCGGAGGTCAACCGCGTGGTGGATCTTGTCTTCGAACATGCCAGGCTCCGGCCCCGTACTTCCCTGGCGGTAGTGACCGCAAGCTTGCGCCATGCGGCCAGGATTGGCGAGGCCATCAGGCTCCAGTTGCCTAACCACGCTCTGCTGTCCAGCTTCTTCGGAGCAGGCTCTGAGTCCTTCCGCGTGGTGGACCTTGAGCGCGCCCAGGGCCTGGTGCGGGACCACGTCATCTTCTCGCTGGGCTACGGCCGCACGCCGCATGGCCGTGCGCTCCACTCCTTCGGTCCGCTGTCCACCGAGGGCGGTCGGAACCGTTTCGCCTTGGCCATGACCCGGGCCCGCCGCTCCATGCACGTCCTGTCGTGTTTCCGGCCCGAGGATCTTG
This sequence comes from Paenarthrobacter sp. NPDC091711, assembly GCF_044756605.1. Lineage (NCBI taxonomy): Bacteria > Bacillati > Actinomycetota > Actinomycetes > Micrococcales > Micrococcaceae > Paenarthrobacter > Paenarthrobacter sp. NPDC091711. The sequence goes on along the minus strand of NZ_JBIVTF010000002.1, from coordinate 54,422 downwards.
ACCTTGATCGCCTGGCCCATGGTGCAGTGGACTTCTACGAACTGCTGGACCGTGAGCTCTCCGGGAACAGTAACCTCGGAACACCTGCCTCGCGCGCTGTAGCCAGTGAGCAGGCATTGGGTGAAGATCCGCTGGTGGCCGATCTTGGCGAACGCTTGCGCGCCCGTGGAGCCCGGGTATGGCATCTTTACGATGGCGTGCTGGATATCGCTGCGGCTGCGGACCCCGTCCACACCATTGGCCGGGAGGGTGCCGAAATCCCCACTCCCGTTGCCATCGAATCCGATGGCACCGAACGGTACCGGCGGATGAGCGTCCGTGAACGGAGCCGGTTGCGGCCGCAACTGCTGGAGCGCATGGGATGGCGTTACATGTCGCTCTGGACCATCGAGGTCTTCACCGATCCTTCTTCCTGCGCGGACCGGATTGGCTCTTACCTGGGGCTTGAGAACCACATCGCCCAGTCGGCGTCGGCCCACCATGGTTTCCTGTACGCGGATGGGGAACAATTGAATCCAGGAAATGCCCAGCCCGTGCTGGCCGCCGGTACCGAGGACCATGCTGACCGGGAACCTCAAAGCGACGTTCATGAGGCAGAGAATGCGAAAGAAGCACCATTGATGGATCAGGAAACAGGCACTGAGGACACCGCTGCCCAGGAATCCAGCGAGACGGTCACCAGCAGTTCTGCTGAGGATGGTGCGGATCAGAAATCCGCCGCAGCCAAGACCGGCTCCACCGGGATTCTTCCCACCAAGGCCGCCGAGGATGATCCCCGGCGGTGGGGCGATGATTCCGGCTATGACCACGAACAGTGGCTCAAGGAACAGAAGCCCCCGCACTGGGGTTGAGCAGCCAGGGATAGTTGTGCCAACCACTACGGACTGACCAAAACAAAGAAAAGCTTGCCTTGCGTTGATGCGCCGGCAAGCTTTTCTACTTGTTGGGGATCGGCCGCCACCACTACCAGGCCATCAGTGTCACTTGTGCCCAACCATTCACCGGGCTTGCCGCCCAGGGCTGACGTCCAGAGGACAGGTACCGGGCCTGCAAGGATCTGGCTGGGCCTTGCTTCGTCATAGGACCCCGCTGATGTGAGGACCACAGTTACGAGTTGGCCCGGGGAGAGTAGTTGGATGGAGGAGGCATCGGCCATCCTGAGGGGGACCGCTGCTGATCCCGGAGGTGATCCCGTCAGGAGGCCCGGGCCCAGCAGGCTCGACTCCGAAGGTATCTGCCCCCTGCCAAGAGGCGACGCGAGCTGACGACCAACCAAGGCGCTGACGCTGTTCGGAGATCCACTGATAGCGAGGTCGGGTGGCACTTCGATAGTGGTGAAATCAGATTCAGCAAGGCTGGTCCCCGTTGGAAGGTCACGTGCTGCCACTAGGACGCTGACGCGCTTCTCCGGCGCAGGAGTGAGTTGCTGGACTGCGATGCCCGCAGCCACACACAAGAGGAGTGCTACGGCCAAGCGTCGGTTGCGTGCAACCCAGGAGCCGAATTTTGTCCGCTGCCCCCGTTGACCAGAGCGACCTCTTGGACGATTCCCGCTCAACCGCGAATTGGCGCGGGCGCGGGAAAGGCGTGGCGTGGAGGGCGGATGGTTTAGCGGTGGCCAATTACCGGCGGGTCCTGATGAGCGTTCGGCGCGGGCGAGGAGGGCGCTGCGTGACATGTGTGGCATGTCGCCACGTTAGCCAGCTTCCAGGGTCGCAAATAGCGCCCTGATGTCCTATGTGGAAAAGCGCTTAGCTGCTCGCAGCTGCGGTTGCCGGTGCTGCTGCAGGGGCCTGCGAAGGAGCTGCAGGAGCCGCCGAAACGGTGCTGCCCTTGGCGTCACGGGAATCAGTCCGATAGAACCCGGAGCCCTTGAAAACGACGCCCACGCTGTTGAACTTCTTCCGCAGCGCGCCCTTGCACTCGGGGCATTCCGTCAAGGAGCTGTCAGAAAAGGACTGGACGATGTCAAAGGCATGGTCACAGTCTTTGCAGGCGTATGCGTATGTGGGCACTGAGTTCCTCCTTTAGGACAAAATTCAGGTCCTGTGCGCCTTTGGTGGAAAAATCCGCCTTAGCAGTCGCAGGGCCTGAGTGCCAATTCTATCATCGGTCTACGCCAGGTGTACCAGTGGTTGTGCCGGACCTCACTCGATAAGCCAGCCTGGGTCAGCCGTGCTCGGCAGCGTCGTGGAGCTGAACTACGCCGGAAGGGGTCAGCACCTGGCGCACGGGGCGATCAAATGGCTCGGCGGGTATGGAACCTGAAGGTAACAAATCGTCGTCGAACACCACCGCAATGGTGGGCGGCCGCCCGCTGGAAGCATCCAGGCCCTGGAGCAGCCGATCGTAGTAGCCGCCGCCCTGGCCGATCCGGTTGCCGTCCCGGTCCACCGCAGTGGCGGGCATGAAGATACCCGCGGCTCCGGCTACCACCGAGCTTTCAAGGCGTTCACCCTCCGGTTCATCGATGGGCGCATAGGAGGACCGCACAAAGGCCGTTTCAGGTGTCCAATACACCCAGCTCAAGAGTCGCCCCGGCTCGCAAACGGGCAGAAGAACACGGTGCCCTGCCTCGTGCAGGGACGTGATCAGGGGGATGGTGGGTGGCTCGAACGCTACGCCCAGGTACACGGCAAAGGTGGCGGAGGCGCCGGGGGAGACCATGGCTGCCCAGGCTGTCCCGTGCTGTGCAAGTGTCTCGCCTGCATGTGCCAGGTGTTCCGGCGTGAGGGTCCGCCTGTGCAGCCGCCGGCTGCTGCGTATGTCTTCCTTGGAGGCCATGAGTGTCCGATCGTGTGGTCTTCGCTTGCGGGGAGGGCAGCAGGGGGTTATCCACTCCGGAACCCAAATGTGCTACCGACGCGGCGAGGGGTTTAGCCGTTGATGTGTTCCGTCCGTTACATTAGTCCGGTGACTCTAGAAAACAACGCTGTCCGTAAGGCCGTCATTCCCGCAGCAGGCCTTGGCACCCGGTTCCTTCCCGCCACGAAGGCGATGCCGAAGGAAATGCTGCCCGTGGTGGACAAGCCTGCCATCCAGTATGTCGTCGAAGAAGCAGTCAAGGTGGGCCTGCATGACGTCCTGATGATTACAGGGCGCAGCAAGCGGGCTCTGGAAGACCACTTTGACCGTGTACCGGCTCTTGAAGCCACCTTGGCTGAGAAGGGCGATACCGCCAAGCTTGAAGCCATTCAGTCCGCCACCAACCTCGGTGATATTCACTATGTGCGCCAAGGCGACCCGAACGGCCTTGGTCACGCTGTCCTTCGTGCAAAGCAGCACGTTGGCTACGAGCCCTTCGCCGTGCTGCTTGGCGATGACTTGATCGATGCCCGCGAGGACCTTCTGAGCGAAATGATCGCCGTTCAGCAGAAGACCGGCGGTTCCGTGGTTGCCCTCATCGAGGTGGAGCCTTCCAAGATCAGCGCTTATGGCTGCGCCGATGTTGAGGATATCGGCGAGGATGGCTACGTGCGCATCAAGCAGCTCGTTGAAAAGCCCTCTCCGGAAGAGGCGCCGTCCAACCTTGCCGTGATTGGACGTTACGTCCTTCACCCGGCCGTGTTTGACGTCCTGGAGAAGACGGCCCCCGGGCGCGGTGGAGAAATCCAGCTGACTGACGCCCTTGAGGTGCTCGCTGCCGGTGAAGGCGAAGGCTACGGGGTTTACGGCGTTGTCTTCCGCGGCCGCCGCTACGACACCGGAGACAAGCTGAGCTACCTCAAGGCGTGCATCGAGCTTGCTTGCGAACGCGAAGACCTTGGTCCTGAGCTTCGTGAGTGGTTGCCCAACTTCACCGCCACACTTCCCAAATAGACACATGATGTATGGCTCTGCGATCTGGCCGGTAACGCTGGAAAGCGGAGACCTGCTGCTTCGGCCTATCCGTTACCGCGACAAGCGGGAGTGGTCCGAAGTCCGTTCGCGGAACAGCGAGTGGCTCGCGCCGTGGGAGGCGTCCAACCCTGCTCCGGGTGGACGCCTTCCCAGCTACCGCCAAATGGTGCGTTCCTTGAACGACCAAGCCCGTCAGTCAACGGCTTTGCCGTTTCTCATTGTTGAGCGAACCGCGGGCTTCCACGAGCCGCAGATCGTGGGCCAACTGACGGTCTCGTCCATCGTGTGGGGATCGGCCATGATGGCTACCCTCGGCTATTGGGTGGATAAGGACCGCGCCGGGCGTGGCATTGCGCCCACAGCGGTTGCCATGGCAACCGATCACTGCTTCCGGGTGCTGGGTCTGCACCGTATGGAAATCAACATCCGGCCAGAGAATTCGCCGAGTTTGAGGGTTGTGGAGAAGCTCGGATTCCGCGATGAAGGGTATCGGGAGCGCTACCTGCACATCAACGGCGAATGGGCGGATCACCGGTCCTTCGCGTTGACGGCCGATGAAGTGCCGGAGGGACTTCTGCGCCGATGGCTCAGGGGATAAACGGGCAGGTCATCGGCCTTTTCGTCCATATCTCCAGTCATTTGCGGACTCGCCCACGACACACCGGCCGCAATGCCGCCGCACCCGGCGATTTGCTTCTACGGTTTTGAATGTGGACTTCCCTCTCAGCAGCTCAGTGATACTCGTGGTCACTGTCGCGCTGTGGATGGTCTGGGTGGCGCCGTACGTTCTGCGGAACAGGCGGCAACAAGTCCAAACGGCCGCTGGTCCAGCAGAGGCATTTGATGACGAACCAGACGAAACGCAGGCAGGGGTGGTACTGACTTTGGCACCTCAGCAGGAGAAACCGATGGAGACCATGCACAGCAAAGCACCGGCGTCGCCCCAGGAATCCCCAGCGGCTGAGCCTGTCCTCCGGAAGGCGCCCACTACGCCGTTCACGATCCGTTATGCCCGGCTCACACTGGCCTTGGCGGGCCTTGCCCTGTTGGTCACGGCAGCGGTTTCCGGAGTTCTAAGAATTCTTGGTATCGGTTCTGTGTGGTTGCCGCTCGTGTCGCTCGTTGGGGCGGTGCTCGCCGTCGTGACTTTGCGGAAGCTCGCCCTGCGGGACCTTCGTGAACGGAGGGCTCGCCGTGCGGCGCAGGCCTCGCCCATTCCAACACCGGCGCGGTACTTGCCCAAGGAACCGGCGGCCGAAACAAAGGAAACCAAGGTTTTCGACGCCGAAGCCACTAGCCGTGAAGCTGCGCGGTTGTCCGCCGTGGAACTGCGGCAGGCAGCGCTTGCTGTTGCTGTTGCCGCGGGTGATGAATCCGCTCAGGTTGCCAGCGACTCCAAGGGTGCCAGCTGGCAGCCAGTAGAGGTACCGAAGCCCACATACGTTGCTGCCGCCAAAGCGCCGCGTCCAGCTCCTGAGCCGTTGGATCTGCCTGAGGCACCAAAGCCGGTTGGCAAGCCTGTGCTGAAGCAGAACCTTGAACAGGCTGAGGCCTCAGCTGCTGTAGTTGCAAGTGCCAAGGGCCACAGTGCCCTGAGCAACTTGGACGATGTTCTGCAGCGTCGTCGCGCCTAAGAAGAACCCATGGCAACCATGTGCGTTGCGGGCGGAACCGGCCAGGTGGGTGGTGAGGTTGTCCGGCTCGCAGTGGCAGCCGGCCACAAGGTTTCGGTCCTAAGCCGCCACGTCCCGCCTGTTGGTTCGCCCCAGCACCACGACGGCGCCACGTACTTTGCGGGCGACGTCACCACCGGAAACGGATTATCGGCCGCCATGGCGGGTGCCGACGTCGTCATTGATTGCCTTGAGGGGCAGCTCGGTAAAGCCCAAAAGCAATTCGCCGACGGCGGCGGCAGACTTCTTGCCGTCGCGCACCTGGCAGGTGTTCGCAAGGCGGTGGCACTGTCCATCATCAACTGTGACCTGGGCTCGTTCGCCTACTACGCCTCAAAGGCTGCCAAAGAACGGAAGCATGCCGAGTCTCCTCTGCAGACCGGAGTGGTCCGGGCTACCCAATTCCATGGGTTGGTAGCGACGATCTTCGCCGCTGGTGCCAAGGTGCGGCTGATGCCGACGTTCAAAGGGGTCAGCTTCCAGTCGATCTCGCCCGTGGACGTTGCCTCGGCATTGATTCAAGCAGCTTTGGATGATTCGCAGCGGGAGAAGCACCGCGTGGTCACAATAGCGGGGCCGCAGACCCTGACCATGCGGGAGATGGCAGAGTCTTGGAAGTCAACTACGGGCGCGCGGGGCAGAATTGTTCCGCTGCCACTCCCCGGACCGATGGGTGACTTTCTTCGTGCAGGACACAACCTGACTCCGGAGCAGCCGTATGGCAAGGAGACGTTCGTGTCGTGGTTGGAAAAGCGTGGGGAAAGTTTGTAGCCTAGGGACACACTGGCCGGGCAGTAGAGGCTCGATCCAGGGGCTATAGCTCAGTTGGTAGAGCGCTTCGTTCGCATCGAAGAGGTCAGGAGTTCGAATCTCCTTAGCTCCACACTTTTCACGTTCCGGGGTTGTTACCCTGCCGCCAATCCGCCATTGTCCCTACGGGCAGTTCAACGTGCCCGTCAGAGGCTGACCAGTCCAGGCATTGGTTGAGTTGGGCACTTTGTAGTAGCCGCGGATCTGATAGGTCCATGTGCCGGACAAATTCGCCAGGTTCTGGACTCCCGAGCTGTAAGACTTCCCGGAGCTCTTGCTCAGATCGCCGGTGAACTGCACCACTCCGTCCGGATCGATGACCTTCAACTCGTGGTAGTTGGCGTATGCAACCGCCGTGAAGTTGCTGACGCTGATCTTGGCTTGGCCGAACCAGAGGAAGGAATCGCAGCTCTTGGTCACGGCCACCGTGTTGGCTGCCGGTGCAGGTATACGTGCGGCAGTCATGGCCATGGCACTTGAATCGGTATCGGTGAACCTGGCATGTGCAGGTGATATTTGGACAGCCATCAGGAGGAGTACTGCAGCCAGAATGACGGCTGGTATCTGCCAGATGATGCCCTTGCCCTGCATTGCGTGGTCCCCGTTCCCTTAGCGTGGTGTTCTCCTCCAAGTGTGCCGAGCCGGCCTCAGGAAAGACCTCGGTGAACACTCAAGGTCTGCTCAAGAACGGGATGGTTACGTGGCGGTTTCTTCCCCGGCCCCTGCGGCGCCTTCCGACGCTGTCTTGGTGGGGTTTTTGGGGTCTTTGGTCCAGATGGAGGCGAGCATTCCGATGACCAGGATGGCGGGTGCGCCGTACATGAGGGTGTTCATGACGATGGGTTCGCGGAGGGTGCGGATGGCGTTGCCGATGTGGGGGATGGTGGCGATTTGCTTGTCGACGGTTTTGCCTTGGAGGGTGGCGATCCAGGGGTCGATGCCGTTGTTGGCGTCGCCTTTGGTTTGGACTGCGATGCCTCCGTCGGCGGTGGTGGTGATTTCGGTGATGCGGTGGGTTTCCACTCGTTGGTCTTCGACGGGGATGTGGTAGGTGATGATGTCGCCTACTTTGACGTCGGTGATGGGGGTGGGGACGGTGACGACGACGTCGCCCGGGTTGATCAGTGGTGCCATGGATCCGGTGAGCATGGTGGAGGTTTGGTAGCCCAGGATCCGCGGCCCGATGGCCAGGAACAGGAACACCATTGCGGCCAGGATCAGCAGGCCCACACCGATGCCCCTGACCACTTTGCCGGCAACCCTGCGGAATGAGCTGGTCGTGGCCGGAGTGGCCGCTGCGGGCTGCTTCACAGCGGCGGTCTCGGTGGTCTGCAGGGGTTGTGCAGAGGCGGAACGCCGGCCGTGGACTGCGGGGGTGGGGATGGTGCTCAGTGCGCTCATGCCTGGCGTTCCTTTCAAGTGTTCGTTGTGATTTAGTCTGTCCGGACAAACTCAAAGCTGGGTGCGGTGTGGCCTCAAGACTTGCTCAGGAAATGGGCCGGGGACCGGCCTGAAGGGCAAACGGGCCGGTCCCCGGGGCTTCTGGGGGAGCTTTTGAACTCCCTTGGTGGTTCTGCGCTTACTTGGTGGTTTCGGTGCGTTGGGTGCCGGTGAAGGCGAAGGCGATGGTGGAGGTGGCGCCTTGGAAGTCGTTGTTCGCGGTGGTGGGGAACGCGGTGGTGACTTTGAGGTTGTCGGTCTTGGCCGAGGTCAGGGAGGTGAGGTTGGCCAGGGCTTTGTTCGCTGCGATCACGGGGCCGGAGGCCAGGACGGTGCTGCGGGTGCCGGTGCAGTTGTAGGGTGCGGTGGCGCCGGTCCAGGCAACGGAGCAGTTTTCGATGGTCAGTTGCAGGCCGTTGGTGGCGTCGGTGGTGAGCAGGGAGCCGGTGGTCCCGGCGGAGGTGGTGAGGGTGACGTTGTTCAGGTCTGAGTTGCCGGTGTTGGCCAGGGTGACGAGTTTTTCGACCTTGTCGCCGGGCAGCAGGCCTGCGACGGGGACGTTGAGGGTGTTGGCCGGTCCGGGTGCGCCCAGGGCGATGGTGACGGTTCCTGCGGTGACGGCCTGGGAGGCTGAGGTGGAGGAGGTGAACGCGCCGTAGGTGCCCATGCCGGCGACGGCGGCTGCGGTGCCGACCAGTGCGACCGAAGCGAGGATCTTGCCGGAGGTGGTTTTGAGGCTGATGGCCATGGGGATCAGTTTCCTTTCGGGAGGCCACCGTGAGACCGGCCGGCCGTTTCTTTCAGCCTCTCTGGCTGACAAGAACTACTGTGCCGGGCCCGGATCAAGAACAAATCCTGTGTACCGTCAACACTTCCTCAGGAAAACCTCAAGACTCCCGCACTCGCCTGATGGCTGGAAGTAGGCTGTAGCCGTGAATAAAGCGCTGGACGAGGGTCCCTTCTATCACGGCACCAAAGCCACCCTTCGGGAGGGGGATCTCCTCACCCCAGGCTTCCGGTCGAACTACCGTCCTGAAGTGGTGATGAACCACATCTATTTCACGGCTCTTCGGGACGGTGCGGGTCTGGCTGCAGAGCTCGCCGCCGGCGATGGCGAACCGCGGGTCTACGCTGTTGAGCCCACTGGCGCATTCGAAGACGACCCGAACGTGACCGACAAGAAATTCCCTGGCAACCCCACGCGGTCGTTTCGCAGCAGTTCCCCGCTCAAGGTCATCGGCGAAGTGACGGAGTGGACCCGCCTGACTCCCGAGGCGCTGCAGGAGTGGCGGGCACGATTGGCGGCAATCGTTGCGGATGAACGCGGCGAAATCATCAACTAAAACTTGCATCCCTCACCTAGGTAGGTAGTGCACGCTTCGCGGGCAGCAAAAGTCGAGTACCGATTACTCGTGCGGCTGTTCGCCGGCTCGTCTTTACTGAACCCAGCGGATCCACGCACCGGCCGGACGACCCCCCTCGTTGGCCGGAGCTGCCCCAGGATCCGCGGCAGGGGCCGGACGGCGCCACCCAGAAGTGCTGTCCGGCCCTGCGCAAACGAGCCATTGTCTCGGCGCCCATGCATGTATATCGTTAACTATCGTTCAGTATCGTTCGCGACATACCGAGGTGAGCTTGATGCACAATTCATTCCCTGCAAACGGTTTTATGGGAAACAACCTGGACGGCATGTGGCAGGCCGTGGAGGAGTTTCGATCGCGGTTTGAAAAGCGCTCGGGCACCCGGGCAGGCCGCGGAGAGTTGAGGACGGCCATTCTGGCTCTCCTGGCTGAGCGCCCCATGCACGGCTATCAGATCATCCGTGAAATCGAAGAGCGCAGCGGTGGAAGCTGGAAGCCAAGCGCCGGCTCGGTCTACCCAACCCTTCAGCTGCTGGCAGATGAGGGTTTTGTGAGTACTGAGGAATCCAACGGCCGCAAAATCTACTCCCTCACCGAGGCGGGCCGCGAGGACGTTGCAAGTGCTGAAACGGCGGCGCCGTGGGAATCCACTGGCAACTCCTCAGGTTTCGCCGCCCTACCCAAAGCTGGGGTGGAGCTAGCCCAAGCCGCGGCGCAAGTGGGGCGGACCGGAACTCCAAAGCAAGTGCAGGAGGCTGTGACGGTGCTGGAAGAAGCACGTCGTCGGCTGTATTCGATCCTCGCCCGGGACTGAAGGGGGTGACGTCGCCTCGACGCGACCAGATGGATCCCATGGCCGGGGAAGCCCGGGCCCGCTATCGTCGAATCCTCAGGTTTGCCGCATGGCACTTGTTGATGACCTGGTGGTTCGAGTTGTTCCTGCCTCGTGTAGGCCTCCGGAGACTGACAGAGCGTAACCGCTCACAAAGGATGCGGCGATTTGCCCGCCGGTTCCACAGCCTTGCTGTGGAGCTCGGTGGCTTGATGATCAAGGTGGGCCAGTTCATGTCCTCCAGGCTGGACGTGCTCCCGCCCGAGATTACGGCTGAACTGGAGGGTCTCCAGGACGAAGTGCCGCCGGTTCCGTTCCCTGCAATCCGGGCCCTTGCCGAGGCGGAGCTGGGCGCGCCCTTGGAATCCGTGTTCGCTTCGATCGAGGAGGTGCCCATAGCCGCGGCATCCCTGGGGCAGGCGCACCGGGCGAAACTCCTCGCCGGAAATGCGGAGGACACTGGCCTCAGCAGCGTGGTTTTCAAAGTGCAAAGGCCGGGCATCGATACGATCGTGGACGTCGATCTGGCCGCTTTGCGGCGCGTGGGAGGCTGGCTCAGCCGTATCCGCATCGTCTCAAACCGTGCTGATGTTCCGGCACTGATCAAGGAGTTTGCCCAGACCAGCCTGGAGGAGATCGACTACCTGAACGAGGCCGCAAACTCAGAGCGTTTTGCAGCCGACTTCGTCGATGACAACCGGGTGACGGTGCCGGGGGTGGTCTGGGAACGGACCACGCGCCGGGTGCTCACCCTCGAAGACGTCACCGCCATCAAGATCACGGATGCCGAGTCGCTTCGAATGGCTGGGATTGACCCGGCATCGGTTGCCCCCGTCTTCGCTTCGGTGATGTTTGACCAGTTGTTCACCAAAGGCTTCTTCCACGCCGATCCACACCCGGGCAATATCTTTGTCACCCCCGATTCCAGTTCGGGGGAACGGCAATGGAAGCTGACGTTCATCGATTTCGGCATGATGGGCGAGGTGCCGGCGAAGACCAGAAGCGGATTGCGCAAGCTCCTGATTGCGGCTGCCTCGCGGGACGGAAAGGGCCTTGTGGCCGCTATCAGCGATGTGGGTGTTCTGATGCCGTCGGCTGACACGGCTGAGCTGGAGCGGGCCATGACCCAGCTTTTCGCACGCTTTGGCGGCATGGGATTTGCCGAGCTTCGCGAAGTGGACCCGCGGGAGTTCCGTGATTTTGGTGCGGAATTCGGCAACGTCATCAGATCGCTTCCCTTTCAGTTGCCGGAGAATTTCCTGCTCATTATCCGAGCCATGTCACTGACGTCGGGTGTTTGCAGTTCTCTGGATGCCAGATTCAACCTGTGGGACTCGGTGGAACCGTACGCAGCACAGCTGCTGCGAGATGAACGCGGCAACCTCGTCTCTGACGTCGCGGGGCAGGCGTTCGACGCCGCCTCGGTCGCCTTGCGTTTACCGAAACGGCTGGACGGGCTGGTCACCAGATTCGAAGACGGAACGCTCCAAGTCTCCAACCGGCGGCTCGAACGCCAAATGGGCAGGCTCATCGTCTTGGCCCGGCGGGCAGTAGCTGCGGTGATCTTCGCAGCACTGTTGGTGGCAGGCTCGGTGATTCGATCCGAGGACCTCGTGCTCGGCAACCTGGTGATGATCGCCTCGGCAGTTCCGCTTCTCTATGGTCTATGGCCCGGCCGCGGCAATCTGTGAGCCGACTCCGTCGTCGTAGAATTGCGCTGTGACTGAGACCCCCGCACCCCATCCCGAGGCCTCCGGCAAGATGTCCGGACCCATCCTGGTAGGCGTGATGCCCGGGCAGCAGCCCGTGGTCCTGGAGCAGGCAGCGCAGGTTGCTGTACGTGCGGGACTCCCACTTGTTTGCGCGTATGCCGACGCCACGGTGTATCCGGTCGATGGAACCACCGGAGGGCCGGCCGCGCCGATCGACCCGGATGGTGTTGAAGGAGCCCAAGGGGTCCCGGAATCACTGTCGTCAACCATGGCCGAACACTTGGCCGGTTGGGACGTTGAATGGTCCATTGTGCCGCTTGCCGGCGAACCGGCGCACGCCTTGGCCCGTGAGGCTGCGAGCATCGGCGCCTTCATGATTGTGGTGGGCACACGCGAGCATAAGCTGACGGCGGCGCTCAAAGAGCTGACGGCGGGCTCCGTGGCCCGGCGCCTTATTCATCGCCAAGACGTGCCGGTCCTGGTGGTTCCCGTGAACCCCCGTGTCCCGGACGACGATGACGAAGACTGAGGCGAAAAGGCCACTTCACCTTCACTGGGGTTTCATTGGCATAGTGGCGGCCGGCGGCGTCTTCGGAGCGTTCGCCCGGTATGGCCTTGGCCTGATGATCCCAGCCCCGGATGCTTGGCCGCTACCTACCTTGGTCATTAACCTGTCGGGCGCGTTGGCGCTGGGGGCGCTCTTGGAGGGTCTCTCCCGCAGGGGGCCCGACGTCGGCAGTCGCCGGGTTCTGCGGCTCGCCTTGGGTACGGGGTTCCTTGGTGCTTATACGACGTACAGCACCCTGGCTTTGGATGCAGTGCACCTGTTCATGGCGGGGGCGGCACCCGGAGCTGCCGGGTACCTCGCAGCGAGCTTGTTTGGTGGGGCCTTGGCTACTACTGCAGGCATCTGGTTGGGTGCTTGGCATCACCGTCGCGTTACCGGGCGTGTGCCGTGACGGTGATATTTCTTGCCCTTGCTGGTGGAGTCGGTGCAGCGGTCAGGTTCATGGTGGATGGTTTGATCCGGCAGCGCATCAAGACGGCCTTCCCCTGGGGAACCGCGTTGATCAACGTCACGGGTTCGTTTGCTCTGGGGTTCCTTGCCGGACTGGTGATGCGGGGCCAAGCGCCTGAGTCACTGTTCCTGATCCTGGGGACAGGTTTTTTGGGCGGGTACACCACTTTCAGTACGGCGAGCCTGGAGACCATCCGGCTGATCCAGAGTGGAAGGACGGGACTGGCGCTCATCAATGGATTGGGTTCCATGGCAGCGAGTGTTCTTTCCGCTGCGGCCGGAGTGGGTATCAGCCTGTTGCTGCCCTGACTGCGTGTTCCCTTCAGCAGTGGCCAATCTCACCAACAAAAGTGTCAAGCCCCGCCTGTAGGATCGTGCCATGGCTAAGAAGACTTTCAATGAGCTGTTGTCCGCCCAGGTCGCCAACGAATTTGCGGCCTCCCAGCAATACATCGCAGTAGCTGTGTACTTTGACGGCGAAGACTTGCCGCAGCTGGCCCGTCACTTCTATCGCCAGTCCCTCGAGGAGCGCAATCACGCCATGATGATGGTCCAGTACATGCTGGACCGTAACGTGCACGTGGAGATTCCGGGTATCGCCCCGGTTCGTAACAACTTCACCAACGCCAAGGAACCCATCGCTCTCGCCTTGGAGCAGGAGAAAGAAGTTACCCGCAACATCGAGGAGATGTTCCGTGTTGCCCGTGCAGAGGGGGATGCCTTGGGTGAGCAGTTCATGCTGTGGTTCCTGAAGGAGCAGGTTGAGGAAGTTGCCTCAATGACCACGCTGCTGAACATCACCGAACGTGCCGAGAACCTCTTCGACATCGAGAACTACGTAGCCCGCGAGACTGTAGGCGACGGCGGAAACGACGCCAGTGCTCCCTCCGCTGCCGGCGGCGTCATCTAACAACCTGCCACGGGCACCTGCTTCAGGAGGCCGTTGGAAGCTTAGCTTCCAGCGGCCTCTTCGCGTTCCAGTTCTTCGTCCGGATGGGAACGCCTGAGCAGGGATAAACGGCTGGCGATGCGTGCGAGATCCACGGGCAGCACGTTCCCGCTTCCCTCAACGTCGAAGTCGAGGGGTCCGTTGCCGATCAAGAACAAGGTGATGTCCTGGTCGTAGAGCACATCCACCACGTTGCTGAACCGTTGCCAGGCAGGCGCGGATGCAGCATCAGCATCTGTTGGCGATGGAACGTCGTCAATGACCCACGTCCTGAACATTCCGGCCAGGACCAGAAAGTCAGACGTCGAGGTTAACCCACCGCACAGTTCCTCAAATCCAACCCACAAAAGGTCCGGGTCGGAGTTCTTGACCACCATCGGCTGGGTAGTCGGCTGCAATACACGGCCCTGGGATGGCGTTGGCCGGAAGAGGCCGAGGCGCCCCAATTGTCCGGGTGCGCCGGGGGAGATGATGCGTCCTGATCGGAAGGCCCCGGCCCCGGTGGAGGGGTGTGTTCCCGGCGTCGGATAGCGGCGAAAATCCGAGTCGCCGTTGATTTCCACCACGTCCATCATGTCCTTGATGGCCTCGATGGTGGGCAGGAAATGCTCATGCCAGAGGGGATTGGGCAGGAGGTCATCCGGCGCGTAATTGGAGGTGACTACCAAAACAACCCGGCGCTGCGCGGCTGTCCGGAGCAGGCGGGAAATGAACATGCCGTCGCCGATGTCGTGGACGTGGAACTCGTCAAAGAACAACACGTCAACATCGTTCAGGACGGCGTCCACCGACTGCTGGATCGCCGTGCCGTTGCCTGAGTCCAACCCATGGGTGCCGCCATGAAGCCTACGGAAAAAATCGTGAAAGTGGACACGCCGTTTCCGTGCCTCAAGCCGACCGTAGAAGCTGTCCATCAGCCACGTTTTTCCGCGGCCCACCGGTCCGTGAAGGTAGAGGCTTCGCGTCGTCTTTCGTGGAAGCGCCCGACGGCGGCCGGTCAGCTGGGCACCAAAGGTGGCCAACCGCTGGGCTGCTTGCCGCTGACTGGGTTCAAGCTCAAAACCGGACCGGACGGCGTCGCGCGCCATGGCCTCAAGCAAAGTCCTTGCGGTGTCCCGCTGTTTGCGGGGAGGTCCGAAGGGCGTCACAGCCATCCTTTGCGTTTGAAGATGACGTACATGAGCACGGCGGCGCCAAACATCAGACCCACGGCAAGGGGATAACCGAAATCCCAATGCAGCTCAGGCATATGGTCGAAGTTCATACCGTAGACGCCCGCTACGAAGGACGGGGCGAAAAGGATGGCAGCCCAGGATGAGATCTTCTTGACCTGCTCGTTCTGGGCGGCGCTGGCCTCGTTCTGTCGGTTGGCTGTCAGCGTGCCATCCAGGGTGAGGGCATTCTGCAACAGATCCCGGAAGGAGTTCACGCGGGAGATGACGCGCTGCACGTGGTCCTCTACGTCGCGGAGGGAGCGCTGCAATTCGATGTCCACGCCATACTTCTCAAAGCCCTTCTCCAGAAGCGCCATCATGTCCGGGAGGGGCTGGATGGCCCGCTGGAACTGGATCACTTCACGGGATAGCTCGTAAATGCGGCGCGACACTGTGCTGTCGCCGCTAAAGAGCTGGTCTTCGATCTCATCAATGTCGTTTTCAAGCCCTGCCACTACGGGGGCGTAATCATCCACCACCTGGTCCAGGAGAGCGTAGAGCACGGCTTCAGGCCCATGGCAGAGGAGGTCAGGACGTGTTTCCAGCCGGTGGCGGACCCTGGCAACCCCACCGGTTTCAGCGTGCCGGATGGTCACCACAAAGTTTGGTCCGGTAAAGACGTGGAGTTCGCCGAATTCCACCGTCTCGGTCTCATCGAGGTAGCGGGCCGGCCGGAGGACCGTAAAGAGGTTGTGGTCGTAGCGCTCCAGCTTGGGCCGCTGGTGCGCTGAGACGGCGTCCTCCACGGCGAGATCGTGAAGCCCGAATTCCTGGGCAACGGCGGCCATCTCGTCCTTGGTGGGACGATACAGCCCGATCCACGCCATGCCGCCGTGTTCTGACAGCGTCTCAAACGTCTGTTCGAGGTTTTGAGGGGTGGCAGTGCGGACGCCGTCCACATATACGGCGTTATCGATGATGGTCACTGGTTGAACGCTACTGCATGGCTCCGATGATGGCGCCCGCAATGACCATGGCCACGAGGTCGTGGCCGGAGTCGATGAGGGTCACTGCGGATGGCCGCCCGGCGAAACCATTGTGAATGACATGGCCGCCGGCACGGAATACCAAGGCGACGATCAACGCGAAGAAGCCGCCGGCAAGGAAGGTGTTGAGTTCCAGGGCGCTGATGAGGACAGCGAGGAGAATGCTGGTCACGGCCGCTGCCACCATCATGGGAACCCAGATGCCTGCTCCGCCTTCTATGTTCTTGAGGTCGTCTTCGGTTTTGCCGATCGCCTGCATCCACCTGCGGCCAAGGACGGCCGGCATGTACCAGACGAAGCCGATCACCATGCTTGAAACGAAAGCCAGAAGTACGGCAAGCCAGTTGATCTGGGAGATGTGTGAGAGCCAATCCATGCATGAAATCCTAGTGCGTTCAGACGCCGGGACCGGCGCTCCTGGCCTCCTGCCTGGACCGTGTTGGAGTGGCCGCCATTCTGCCGATGAGCGGCTCAGTGCGGTAGGGGATATGGGTGTGCAGTGCCAGCACGGTTTCGGTCCTGATGACTCCCTTGGTGCGTAGCACTGAGCGCAAGGCTGACTGCAGGTTATGGGTATCCGTTGCTACTACCCGGCACCACAGGTCACCGCGACCGGAAATTTCATGGACCTCCAGCACCTGGGGAATCAGGCGCAAGGCGCCGATGACGCCGTCGAGTTCCCGGTGGGTGACTTCAATCGTGACGAAGGCTACGACGTCGTAACCCACCTTTTCGAGGTCCACTTCCCGTCCCGCAGCATGAAGCACCCCGGACCGGAGAAGGCGCTTGACCCTGCTTTGGGCCGTGTTGCGCGCTATGCCCAGTTCGTCGCTTAGCTCGGCGATCTGGATGCGGGGATCCTTGATGAGTTCCAGGAGGATCTTCAGGTCCATGGGGTCAAGGGTGTTCAAATGGTCACTCCAGCTCACTTGGCTCGTAATACTTTGAGTATTTTGCTCAATTCTTGCATCCCTATGGCTCTTTGAGATCAGCGCCATTGCATTCTGTTGCCATCAACAGTGAGCGGGGTTGCGCTTCCCACAAGGAAATCTGCAGCCCGGCCACCTAGCCCGAAGGCAATGAAATGACTGTCTTGAGCGAACTCCGCATGCGTCCGGCTACCGCCGATCGCTGGGGATGGGATGCCTCCACCACCGCACGGCTGGTCCTGGCCGGAGTGGTGATCTTTACGCTGCTGGTCGGCGCCAACCTCGCCACTCCGTTGTATCCCTTGCTCCAGTCCCGTCTTGGCATGTCCTCGCTGGGCGTCACTGTTGCCTTCTCGAGCTACGTCCTTGCTTTGATAGCGGTCCTCATGGTGGCGGGTCATTGGTCGGACCACATCGGGCGGAGGGCAGCACTGGTCCTTGCTGTGCTGGTTGGCCTGGCAGGCGGGGTGATCTTCGCGAACGCGGATTCTCTGGTCTCGCTGTCCCTGGGCCGGGCGCTGCAGGGCGTGGCCGTTGGACTCGCCACGGGAGCCAGTTCCGCGGCACTGCGCGAACTGCTTCCCCAACGGCCCGACTGGGCTTCCCGTTTTACGCTGCTTTCCTCAGCCGGAGGCGTAGCGGCCGGCCCCGCAATCGGTGGCGTCTTGTCGCTTTTGCCGGACCCCACGCGTACCCCGTACTACGTCCATTCGGCGGTGTTGATAGCGGCCCTTATTCCTCTGTGGCTCCTCAAGGCAAGGCCTGCCATCGCTCCGGCGGAAGGCCCGAAACCCCTCAAGGTCCTTGCCCCCAGAAAGCCATCCATCTCACGGGATGCCCGCGGAGCATTCTGGATGGCTGCCGCTACCGGATTCCTCAGCTTTTCGGTGTTTGGCTTCTGCCTGTCCTTGGCGCCGGGTTATTTCGCCGGTGTGGTCCACGTAGATTCCAGGCCTCTCATTGGCCTCCTTGCCGGCCTCACTTTGGGGGCGTCAGCCTTGAGCCAGCTACTGGGTGCCCGCGGCCGCTTCGTTGTACCTGTGTCCCTTGGCGTGCTGGGCGTCTCCGTGGTTCTGGTGGGTGCCGCGGCAGCGTGGTCCAGCCCTTGGCTGCTGGTGACTGCCTGCATCACGGCAGGGGCAGGTCAAGGGATTGCCTTCCGGCAGGTCTTCAACGAGGTTGCCGGCAAGGTGGAAGCGGCACGACACGCCCAAGTCATCAGCACCGTCTACGTCATCACCTACTTGGGCAGTGCTGTTCCGGTGATTGGGCTGGGACTGGCTGTCACGGCACTCGGCCTGCAGGCCGCCGTCGTGGTTTTCACCGCTTTGTGCGGCGTGGCAGCCCTGGCGCTCGCGGCAGTGTCTCTTCGGAAGGCCCTGCGGGGCTGAAAGCCGCCTACTCGGGCAACGGTCCCCGGTTGCCGGGGATGTGCTGGAAGACCATAGTGGTCTCGGTGTGACCCACCACGGGGTCGGTGGCGAGGTTGTCCAGGAGCCAGTTGCGGAGGTCGTCCGTGTTGGCCACTGCAATATGGAGAAGGTAATCCACGGAGCCGGTGGTGTGGAACGTGGAAATGACCGCCGGAAGCTTGGGGACGCGCGCCGTGAAGCGGTCAATCTGGTCCCGGTCATGGGCTCGCAGGCGTACAGCGATGAGGGCCTGAACAGAGCGGCCGATGGCCGGCAGACTCAACACGGCCTCGAAGCCTTCAATGATTCCGCGTTCGGAGAGTGCCCTGGTACGCATCAGGGCCGTGGAGGGGGCGATCCCCACAAGTTCAGCCAATTGCTTGTTGGATATGCGGGCGTCGTCCACCAACGCTGCGAGAATCCGCTCATCGATCGCGTCCAGAGGCTCTGCGCTGCCCGTGGTTGACCGAACATTCTTCGTGGGGTTGCTCACGGATCCTCCTGAAATTGCCTTTCAACCATCTTATGCGGTCAATTCTTCAGGTGACTATCGTTTCGCGGGCGAGCGGCTACCTCGTCGCCGGTCCAACCGTTGGAGCGGTTCGCTGAGGAGCATCAACAGCAGAGGCCAGTTTCCTGCACCGGGAATGACAACGGCCAGAACGAGCGCAGCAAGGAAGAGCCCGGAAACGATCCAACTCGCTCGAATGCCCATCACGGCGTCATAGTCAGCCATGTCGTGGAGGTCAGCGTGGGACCGAAGATAGATGCGGGCCAAAAGAAGCATCAGGCTGGTGGCGAACAAGGTGCCTATATAGACGAGGGGCTGTGCCCAGTCGGACGTCATCTGGGTGGAGAGCGATGTGGCCACGGGCATCACCACAATGGTGAACATCCATGCCACCGTTAACCACAGCAAGCCCGAATCAACCCGCTTGACGCTGCGAAACAGCTTGTGGTGGTGCACCCAAAACACTGCGATGAGGATGAAGCTGAGGACAAAGCCGAGCAAGGCATACTGTTCCTCAGCCAACCACTGAGCCGTTGTGCCGTCATGGTCGGCAAGTTCTCCCACGCTTTCCATGAGCGGCAGGATCAACAACGTCAAAGCAATCGCCACCACGGCATCCGTAAACGCCTGCAAACGCTCCGGCGACGACAGCTCCCGGCTTTTCGTGACCTGTGTCATGCCTCCGATTGTAGGGGCAGATAGGGCGAAATCAGCGGGGGTGGCGCGGTGATCGGTGAACTATCAAGGTGACTGCCGCCGTCGTGCAAGACAGCGCGATCACGCTCAACGCCAAAGCCGTCCAGCCAAATGCCTGAAAGGCAAGGCCGCCCGCCCAACCAATGACGCTGGAACCCAGGTAGTAGGACAGGTTGTACAAGGACGCTGCTTGCGCCCTGCCTGTTGTGGCGATGGCCCCGGTCCACCCTGAACCAACGCTATGGGCGGCGAAGAAACCGCCGGTGAAGATCACCAGCCCCACTAAGGTGGCTGCCAGGTTCTCCACCAACGTCATTGCCAAACCTGCCGACATAATGGCGATACCTGCCACCAGGACGTTCCGCCGGCCAAACCTGGTGGTCAGGCCCGCTGCCCAGCGCGAACTGACCGTCCCGGACAAGTACGCCAGGAAAATGAGGCTGACGACGGTGGCAGGAAGCCCAAAGGGTTCTGCGTGCAAACGGAAGCCAAGGTAGTTATAGACGGCCACGAAGCCACCCATGAGCAGGAACGCCTGCAAGTAGAGGGACAACAGCTTGGGATTGCTTGAGTGCCCACCAAGGGTCCGGAGAGCTCCGCGCAGTCCCAAAACAGGGGCTGGACTGAACCTGCGTTGCTTGGGAACAAGCACCAGGAACAGGACAGCTGAGACCGTGGCCAGCAGGGATACCGCCAGGGCTGCGGCGCGCCATCCCCATAGTTCTCCAACGGGCCCGGCCACCAGGCGCCCGGCCAATCCGCCCAGGGTGGTTCCGGCAACGTAGGTGCCCGCTGCGAGGGCTGTGTGGACTTTGGTGACTTCCTCGTTGAGGTAAGCGATGGCGATTGCGGGGATGCCGCCCAAGGCCATGCCTTCCAAGGTCCGCAGTCCCAACAGCACGGGCACGGTGGGCGCAAGGGGCACCAGTAATCCCAACAATGTGGCGATGGCGATGCCAAGGGCCATGGCGCGGACCCGGCCAATCCTGTCCGCCAGGAAGGACCATGGAAGTACGGTGGCAGCCAGACCCACAGTGGCAAGGGAAATGCTCAGCGCGGCTTCGGCTGCAGTGATCTTCAGGTCAGCTGCCATGAGTGGAAGCACGGCCTGGGTTGAGTACAACTGCGCGAAAGTCGCGACGCCGGCAAGGGCCAGCGCTGCCAGGACGCGGCTGTAGCCCCTGGAGCCTTTGGCATGGCCATCCCAGAATTCGGTGCTGGCTACGGAAATTGCTTTGCTCACCGAGTCAGATTAGGACGGCGCGAACTCCTTATTCCAATGCATAGGTCATCTAGGATTGATGCACAGAAGCATGAATCACCAGCGAAGGAATGCAGTGGAGCCGGATCATCACCAACTCGTTCAGCTACTCCCGTTGCTGCCAGTCCTTGCCGAACTTGGCCGCACGGAACATATGACTGAAACAGCGGAAATCCTCGGCGTTCCACAGTCAACTGTGAGCCGGGCTGTGGCCAGGGCTAGCGCCATAGTGGGCATGGACCTGCTGATCCGGGATGGCAGGGGCATCCGGCTGACCCCTGCAGCCCGGACCCTGTTGCCCTATATCGAGGCAGCACTGCAGGATTTCCAGGCCGGGTTGGACAGGGTACGGCACGAATCGGACGTGGTCCGGGGGCGCATCGGGGTCTCCTTCCAACACACCTTCGGTGAAGCGACACTGCCCCTGCTCATCAGCGCCTTCCGCGGCCGCCACCCACACACTGTTTTCGAATTCTGGCAGGGTCCTCGCGACGATTGCCTGACGCAACTGGCCAACGGGGACATGGACTTCGCGTTGACAGCACCCATCGCCCCGGAAGGGCGGGGCATTCACGCCATGCCGCTGTACCGGGAACCCTTGCGAGCCGTGCTGCACTACAGGCATCCCTTGGCGGAACGGAACAGCGTGCACCTCTCCGAGCTCCGGCACGAGCCCTACATCACCCTTCCCGAGGGAGTGGGGCTGCGGGCGCTGGGTGAGGCGCTGCTGCGGGAAGCCGGCTTTCGTCCGCGGATTGCCTTTGAAGTCCAGGAGTCCACCTCGGCCCGTGGCCTGGTCTCCGCCGGGCTGGGGTTCAGCATCCTGCCCCCGGCAGGACCCGGGTCCGGGACAGGGCAGTTCCTTCCGAAGGCCGAACTCGGGCTCGTGGAAGTAGCCATCGAATCGGACCTGGCCTTCCGGCAGATCGGTCTTGCCTGGCGGGAGCGAAGCTTTGAGCCGGACGCCGTGAAGCTGTTCCGCGAACTCGTGGTCAATGAGGGCGGGGAATTGCTCGCCGAACTCGTCAGAGCCCGTTCAGGAACCCCATGACCACGTCCGTCGCGGATCCTCCTCTGGCCTGCTGCCAGCCTGTCCCGGCCCATAGGTTGAGGCGGTGGGGATCTCCGGCAGCAGATGCTGCACCCCGGACAGGGCTGGTGAGATGGTGGATCGCGGGATAGCCTTCCGGCGCGTCCCGGTGGTCCCGGACGAAGTCGTTAACCAGGGAACGGGCCCATCGTCCCGTGAAAGCCCGGGTCAGTGCCGTCTCCGTAAAAGCCGGATCGCCGAGGGCGTCCTTGTGTGGCTTCCGTGCACCGCTCTCTTCGGTGCGCACCAAGGCGGTACCCACCTGCGCGGCCTCCGCACCCGCTGCCAGCACTTCACGCAGGCCGGAATTGTCCATGATGGCGCCTGCCGCAATGAGCGGAAGTCCGACGGCGCCACGCACCTGGGCCACCAGCTCCGCCGTCGTGTTGGCTGCTGGTCCGGGCCGGCCGGGGAGGAAAGCTGCCGTGTGTCCGCCCGCGGAACTGTGCTGCACCGCAAGGGCGTCAGGCCCCTCCTCCGCAGCAGCCAGAGCTTCTTCAACAGTGGTGACGCTGGAAATAACCCGGCTGCCCGCCTTCTGTAGTGCATGGACCACCGGCTTTCCCGGGAGGCCAAAGGCGAAGCTCACAAACTCCACTGGGTCGGCCAGCAGGGCGTCGATCTTGTCCTGCCACGCGTCGTCGTCATCCAGCCGCAGGGGAGGAAGGGTCACGCCGTAGCGGGCTGCCTCAGGTTCCAATTCGGCCCGGTATGCCTCAATCTGCGCCCGGGCTTCAGGACGTGGCGGGAGCTGACGTGCATCCGGTACGAACACATTCATGCCAAACGGGACCTTGAACTCCCGCGTGGCAGCTATTTCGGCAATCATGGCTTCGGGGCTCTTGTAGCCGGCGGCTATGAATCCCAGCCCGCCACCCTCATGAACTGCCTTCACCAACGCCGGCGTGGACGTTCCGCCGGCCATGGGAGCTGCAATAAACGGTGTACCAAAAAAGGATTCGGGCATGTGCGGTTTCTCCTCCGGACGCTCCAAGCTAGTCTTTCACGGTGAACAATCCTGACTCTGTCCAGCATTCCCACGCCCCTCTGAAAGTCGTGAGCGGCACCGTCATAGGGCTCGACATCGGCGGCACCAAAACCCGCGGCGTGCGGTTCGAGGACGGGTCTCCGGTTAGTGACCAGAGCGCTGGCAGCTCCAATGTCCAGAACGTGAGCCGTGAGGTGGCCGCAGCGAACCTTGCTGAGTTGTTCGGGAAGATCGGTGGCGGCCACATTGACCAGGTGTACGCCGGTGCCGGTGGGATCGATACCGACGAAGACGCCCAAGCGCTCGCAGACCTCATCGCACCCCATGCGCCCGGTGCGCGCATCACTGTGGTCCACGATTCACGCCTTCTGTTGGCGGCCGGGGGAGCGAGCACGGGCGTAGCAGTCATCGCCGGCACCGGCTCAGCCGCGTGGGGCAGGAACGACGCCGGCGAGGAAGCTCGCGCGGGCGGCTGGGGCTACCTCCTGGGCGACGAAGGAAGCGGTTACTGGTTGGGGCGCGAAGCGGTGCGCCACAGCCTGCGCCGGATGAACCAAGGTTTGGAGGCTGATCAGCTCAGCCGTGCACTCTTGGACTCCGTGGGTGTTGACGAACCCGGCAAGCTGATAGCGCTGTTCCATTCACCGGACACCGGGCGCCGTTTTTGGGCGCAGCAGGCCCGGCTGGTGGTGGAAGCAGCCGACGCTGGCGACGAAGTCAGCACGGCCCTCGTGGAGCAAGCGGGACGCGACCTGGCTGACCTCGCCGAACAAGCCGTCCGCCAGCTGGGCCTCGACGGTCCGGTGATCCTCGGAAGCGGACTCGGCATGAACGTCCCGCGGCTTCAGGACGCGTTTAGAGCCAAGCTGGCCGAAAATGGGATCACTGATGTTCGTATTCTTCAGCAGGATCCCGTGTTCGGTGTCCCTCGGTTGGTGGCCGAGCAGCGCCCCTAGCCGCGGGTGCGTGGGCGGAGCTTCACTCCTGGCAGGGGCGGGGCGGGAATGCGTCCGGCCTCCGGCCCAGCGTCAGGACCGTGGCCCGGGACGAAGCCAAAGCGTGAGGTGGCGGCAGCGTCGTCGTCGAGCAGTCCTTCGGCTTCCCATTCCTCGCGCGCCTTTTCCACTTCTTCGTGCGTCCTGCCCACGAAGTTCCACCACATGAGCAGGTCTTCACCGAAGGGTTCGCCACCGAGGAGCATGAAACGGGTTTCCGGCTGCGCCTGGACCGCGAGGCTGGACCTTCCGGCGCCCAGGTAGGCCAGCGGTCCGGCCTCGATGTCCTGGCCGTCTATGACGAGGTGGCCGTCAAGGACCAGGACGGCGTGCTCAAAGTCCGGCCGCAGCGGTAGTTCAAGGGTTCCTGTGCCGGTGATGTCCGCTCCAACAATGGGGCTGAACATGGTGGCGGGGGAGCGCTGGCCGGCAAATTCTCCCACCATGACGGTTGCCCTGAAGCCTTCGCCCACGGCCACCGGCAGGTCCTTCACTTGTTCAAAAGATGGCGCACGGTGCCTGTGCTCCTCAGGTAGTGCAACCCACAGTTGGAGCCCTCGGGACACGGGAATTTCTTCCACCAGAGCAGCAGACCCTCCATCGGCACCGGCCGCGAGGACTGAAAATTCAGAGTGTGAGATGCCATGGCCTGCTGTCATGATGTTCAGCTCACCCGGCTGGACCACAACATCGCTGCCCACACTGTCGCGGTGCCTCACTGACCCTTCCATGGGCCACGTGACGGTTTGTAGTCCGCAATGTGGGTGGGGGAGTACGCTCATGGCCACCCTGTCCGGACCGAAGCTGTCCAGAAAGCACCAAGCGCCTACGGTCGGCAGTCCCCGCTGGGGCAATGTCCTCATGACGTTCATGGCCCGCACGCCACCCAACGGAACCTCTCGCTCGGGCCACAGCTGAACGCAGGGACCTTGACCTTCCGGCGCTGCGGGGCAGACTTCCTGTGCGGGAGAAGTATCAAGATTGGTCATGTGATCATCGCCTGTGCATAAATGTTGGAAATTGAGCTAATCTGTTGCACGTGAACAACGCCCTCCTGAGCTACCGTGACGCTGTCCTTTACCGTTCGGGTGAACCGTATCGCATCCTCGCCGGAGCCATCCACTACTTCCGTGTTCACCCGGCCCTATGGCAGGACCGGTTGCGTCGACTCAAAGCGATGGGCGCCAACACGGTGGACACGTACGTTGCTTGGAACTTCCACCAGCCTAAGCGCGATGAGGCGCCGGACTTTAGCGACTGGCGCGACCTGGGCCGGTTCATCGACCTCGCCGCCGAGGAAGGGCTCGATGTCATCGTCCGCCCCGGCCCCTATATCTGCGCCGAGTGGGACAATGGCGGCTTCCCCGCTTGGCTGACCGGCACTCCCGGCATCGGCCTGCGCTGCATGGACCCGGTGTTCACCGCCGCCATCGAGGAATGGTTCGATCAGCTCCTCCCCATCGTGGCTTCACGGCAAGCGTCCGAGGGCGGTCCGGTGGTGGCCGTGCAAATTGAAAACGAATACGGCAGCTACGGCGACGATCACGAGTACATCCGCTGGAACCGACGTGCCCTGGAGGACCGCGGCATCACTGAGCTCCTTTTCACAGCCGACGGCGGCACGGACTACTTCCTCGACGGCGGTTCCATAGAGGGAACCTGGGCGACGGCAACGCTGGGAAGCCGGGGCGACGAAGCGGTGGCCACATGGCAGCGACGCCGGCCCGGCGAGCCGTTCTTCAACGTGGAGTTCTGGGGCGGATGGTTCGATCACTGGGGCGAACACCATCACCGCCGGGACGCCGAAGACGCCGCCGCGGAGGCCCGCAAGATGCTCGATCTCGGTGGCTCGATCTGCGTCTACATGGCCCACGGGGGAACGAATTTTGGCCTGGGGTCCGGCAGCAACCACGATGGCACCATGCTCCAGCCGACAGTCACCAGCTACGACTCTGATGCGCCCATTGCAGAGAACGGGGCACTGACTCCTAAGTTTCATGCCTTCCGCAAGGAGTTCTTCCGCGCCCAGGGAATCGAAGAGCTGCCCGAGCTGCCCGCGGAATTGCTGGCTGACGCTCCCGTACTGCCCGCCCAGTCCTTGCCACTGAGCGACGGCCCGGACCTGTTGGAGTTGGTGCGCTCCGCCGGAACACCGATCACCAGTGTCAAGCCACTTGGCTTCGAGCAGCTGGGACTCGACGCTGGCATGGTCCTCTATACCTCTGAAGCCATTCTTCCCGGTCGCGCCGACGCTCCCACCCAGAGCCGGTTGAAGATCACCGGGCTCAACGACCGTGCCTACATCTGGGTGGACGGCACCTTCGCCGGGGTTCTGGACGACGTCACCGGAGCGGAGGGCCTCGCCGTTACAGGCACAGGCGTCGCCGCCAAGCTGGAAATCCTGGTGGAAAACCTCGGTCGCATCAATTACGGGCCCCTGACGGGTCACGGCAAGGGAATTCTGGGGGGTGTCCTCGTCAACCAGCGCTACACCTTCCACTGGACGCAGACCCCTGTGGCGCTCGCCGACTGGAATCTTGAAGACCTGGAAGGCTTGGCAGGAGCCGACTTCGAGGTCACCGAGCCGGCCGACACCTACATCGCATTGCCGGATTCCGGGAAGGGCTTCGTTTGGCTCAACGGTTTCCTGCTGGGCAGGTACTGGGAGAAGGGCCCACAGGTGACCCTCTACGCACCCGCTCCGTTGCTAAAAGAAGGCCGCAACAGCATCAAGGTGCTTGAACTCGTGAAGCCGGGGACCGTCGTCGAACTTCGCGAGGCGCCGGACCTTGGTCCCGAAGAAGCAGGCCCCATCGAGGCCGCCGAACTTCCATAGCGCTCGATGCAAGGAATTATGCTGACTCCATGACCCTGCAGTTCGATACCCGCCCAGCCGCTTACGCCGTGATTGTCCGCGAAGAGAAGATCTTGCTGGCGTATTGGAAGCAGGACGGCAAAGAAGGCTGGACGTTGCCGGGTGGAGGCTTGGATCTGGCCGAACATCCTGTGGATGGTTGCCGGCGTGAAGTCTTTGAAGAAACCGGATACGAAGCCCGTATTGAACGAATGCTGGGTATCGACGTCGGACACTGGCCGGGCGAGATCCGTCCCGACGGTTCGGTGAAGGATTTTCAAGCCCTCAGGCTGGTCTACGAGGCCAGCGTCGTAGGCGGCGAACTGACGCACGAAGTGGACGGCAGCACCACCCACGCCGCATGGATCCCGCTGGAGGACGTACAGAAACTCAACCGCGTCTCCTTGGTGGACACTGCACTGCGCTTGCACCGGGAACGCCCTGCCAACGGAAAGCTGACTTAAAGCCCTAGCCAAGAGCACCTCGTCTTGGCTACGCTAAACAACGTTGCCGGCCCACCACTTGCCGGCCCGCATGCCGAGGAGGTGGATTTGATGATTGCCGAGACCTTGCGCGCTCCGCACTCAGTTGCGGCGCGCCGTCATCAGCCCACCATTCCTGTCCCGGCATCAGCCTGCCAAAACTAGGCGGCCGGGCCTCATCAGAGGCATTCCATTGAACACTTACGCTTCTTCAAGCGAACCATTTTTCAGCACCACATCAGAACAATTGCAGGGGCCTGTGGAGTACGGTTTCACAGCTTCAACCGCAGCCCTTTTCAGTACACACACCGCACCTGATTCCCAGGACTCCGCCGTCCCCGGCAGGGTAGTGCGCTTGGACCGGAATCGGGTGCTCGTAGCATCGGCCGAGGGGCAGCTTCATCTGCCCTACCCAACCCAGGGCCTGGTACCCGCTACGGGGGACTGGGTATGGCTCGGCCACAACAGCGCCGGTGAGCCCGCCGTCGTCGAGGTCCTGCCCCGGCATTCGGCGTTGAGCCGTAAGCGCGCGTTTGAAGCCTCTTCGGAGGAACAGATCCTGGGCAGCAACATCGACATTGTGGCTGTTGTGGTCCCCGTGGATCGTCCGTTGACGCACAACCGACTCGAACGGACGTTAGTGGCGGCGTGGGATTCCGGTGCTACGCCGCTGGTGGTCATCACCAAAGCCGACCTCTCCCACCTCGCGGACGATGTTGTAGGGGAGGTCATCCTGCAAGCTGCAGGCGTGGATGTTGTCACCACTTCCGCGGAGCAGGGCGACGGCCTCGAGGAACTGATGCAACACATTCCCCACGGCGCAACGCTGGTGTTGCTGGGTCCTTCCGGCGCCGGGAAATCAACGCTCATTAATGCCCTCGCGGGGAGGAACGTCCAACAGACGGGCGCGGTGCGGGCCGGCGACGGCAAGGGTAAGCACACCACCACCTCGAGGGAATTGGTGCCTTTGACCAATGGCTCGGTGCTGATGGACACGCCGGGGGTCCGTGGCTTCGGGCTCTTCGATGCGGACGAGGGAATGGAGGAAATGTTCGGCGATCTGGAGGAACTTTTCTCTAAATGCCGCTTTACGGACTGCGCCCATCAAGCAGAGCCAGGATGCGCAGTTCAGGAGGCGCTCGCGGAGGAAACCCTTGACCACAGGCGTTGGGCCAGCTACCTGAAGCTGCAACGCGAACTGGCAGCCTTGGCCAGGAAACATGATGCGGCGGCCCGTCGGGCGTATCAGCGCGAATGGCACCAAAAGGTGATGTCGGCGGACCGGGGCCAGCGCGCGGCCGAGCGATACAGGCATGATCAAGCCGAGGAACGGGTGGCGAAGGGCGGCAAGAGACGTAAACGCTGAACATTGCCGATTCATTACGGAACTCGTGGCGGCGCTGACATCGTGAGTGGTGCTGGCTACGCTGGGTGAAGATTGCTTTGCAGCCAAGTAATAAGAGTGCATATGATCATCTGGCTCTACCGATGTTCTCCACCACAGATAGGTAAGCCCTGGTATGGCCGAAGCCATGATTGAGTTCAAGAGCGTTACCAAGCAATACCAAGGCGGGCAACCGGCGGTGGATGCCCTCACCATGTCCATCGACAAGGGCGCCATCACCGTGTTCGTCGGCCCCTCGGGCTGCGGCAAGACAACGTCCCTGCGCATGATCAACCGGATGGTGGAGCCCACCAGCGGAACCATCACTGTTGCCGGAGAAGACGTCTCGCAGGTTCCCGCGGCCCAGCTACGCCGTTCCATGGGTTACGTCATGCAGTCGTCGGGCCTGCTCCCGCACCGGTCCGTCCTGGACAACATCGCCACTGTGCCACGGCTCAATGGCGTTCCCAAAGCGGCGGCGCGGAAACGCGCTGCGGAACTGCTCGACGTCGTCGGGTTGGCTTCTATCTTGGGCAAAAGGTACCCGTCCCAACTCTCAGGTGGTCAGCAGCAGCGCGTCGGGGTTGCCCGGGCGCTTGCTGCTGATCCGCCGGTGCTGCTGATGGACGAACCTTTCAGCGCCGTGGATCCCGTGGTCCGTGACGAACTGCAGCAGGAACTTTTGCGCCTGCAGCGGGAGCTGGCCAAAACCATCGTTTTTGTCACGCATGACATCGACGAAGCCACTGTTCTTGGCGACAAAGTGGCTGTCTTCGCCGTCGGGGGGAAACTCGCGCAGTACTCGGCTCCGGAAGAGATTCTTCGCGCACCTGCCAACGACTTCGTGGCCTCCTTTGTGGGCCGCGATCGCGGCTTCCGGCACCTTGCCTTCAACCCAGCGGACGCCGTGACCTTGCACCCGGTGACCATGGTGAGTCCCTCCGATGGTCAGCACGCGGGCCGCCAATCGGGGGAGTGGGCGCTGGTGGTCGATGACGATTCGCGTCCGCTGGGTTGGTCCTCGCCACGCGAGGGCGCCGGGCTGATCCCCGGCGGTTCACTCTTCCGTAAGGGCGACACGCTGCGGCGCGCGCTGGACGCGGCGTTGTCGTCGCCGTCGGGCCTTGGCGTTGCGGTGGACGACGACGGCCGGGTGGCCGGCGTCCTGAAGGCGCCGGAAGTCCTGGCACTGATCGAAGAAGTCCGCCACCACAGGGAGGACCCCACCTGATGGAGTGGTTCCTCGCCAACAGTGGCATGGTCCTGGGACTGGCTGGCCAGCACATGGTGCTGGCCATCATTCCCATGATCCTGGGCCTCCTGATTTCGGTTCCGTTGGCCCAACTGGCCAGACGCAACAGCGCGCTGAGGTCGGTGGTGGCGACAGCCACCTCACTGCTCTACACCATTCCATCGCTGGCTCTGTTCATCATTCTTCCCACCATCCTTGGCACGCGGATCCTGGATCCGCTGAACGTGGTGGTGGCGCTGACCATCTATGCGGTGGCCCTGCTGGTCCGTGCCGCGATGGACGCGTTCGACTCCGTGGACGACGACCTCCGGAATGCTGCGGTGGCCATGGGCTTCAAACCCCTGGCGCGCTTCTTCCAGGTGGACCTTCCGTTGTCTTTGCCGGTCATGTTCGCGGGTCTACGGGTGGTTTCGGTCAGCAATATCTCCCTGGTGAGTGTCGCGGCGCTCTTGGGCGTTGGCAACTTGGGAGTTCTGTTCACGGACGGTCTCCAGCGCACGTTCATTACCGAAGTGGTGGTGGGTATCATCGCCATCCTGGTACTGGCGCTGTTGATGGATGCAGTTTTGGTGGTCTTGGAGCGGCTGCTGACTCCGTGGACCCGGGCCGTTGCTGGAAAGTCGCCGCGTCCGGACGCCAGCGCCCTGGCAACTGAGCCCAAGGCCGGATCTGCGGCATCCGCAGCGGGACTCGGTCCGGACCCGGGAGCATCCGCATGAACATCTTTGCTGAAACGATTGCCTGGCTGACCAACCCCAAGAACTGGACCGGGACCGGGGGAATCCCCACACGTTTGCTGGAGCACCTGCAGTACAGCGGTCTGGTCCTGCTGATCGCCGCAGTGATTGCCGTGCCCATCGGCCTTTACATCGGGCACACCGGCCGTGGCCGCGTGGTTGCGGTTGCCGTGGCCGGAGCTTTACGTGCCCTCCCGACACTCGGTTTGCTGGTCCTCTTTGCCTTGCTGGCCGGCAGTGGCCTGATGCCTCCCGTGTGGGCGCTTGTCATCCTCACTGTGCCGCCGCTCCTGGCCGGGACCTATGCCGGCATTTCCAGCGTGGAAGCCACCGTGGTTGACGCGGCCCGGGCCATGGGCATGACCGAACTTCAGATCCTCTTCCGTGTTGAACTGCCCAACGGATTGCAAGTCATGTTCGGCGGTATTCGCACGGCTGTTCTGCAGGTCATCGCCACAGTCTCTGTGGTTGCCTACCTTCCGTTGGGCGGGCTGGGGCGGTACTTGTTCGACGGCCTCGTCCTGCAGGATTTCCCCAGGATGCTCGGCGGCTCCCTGCTCATCGCGGGGCTGGCCATCGCCGTGGACCTTATCCTTGCCGGCGTTCAAAGACTCGTCATTTCGCCCGGCCTGACCCTCGATTCAAGCGGACGCCAGAAGGCGTCCGACGATCTCACAGCCACGGTTCCCGCCGGGGCTGCCGTTCAAGGAGGTACACCATGAAAAACACCGTCCCCATGACCCTTACGCGCCGTGGTCTCGGCGGCCTGGCCGCCGGAGTGGGTGTGGCCCTCGCCTTGAGCGCGTGCGGCGGCAGTCCCTTGGCGACGCCTTCCACCTCGGCACCCAGCGGTTCCTCCGGCGGTGGCTCGTTGGTGGTTGGCTCGGCTGACTTCCCGGAGAGCCAGGTCATCGCGGAGATCTATGTTGGCGCCCTCAACGCCGCTGGTCTTACGGCCACGTCCAAGCCGAACATCGGCTCGCGCGAGATCTACTTCAAGGCTGTCCAGGACGGCTCCGTAGACCTCGTTCCGGACTACTCCGGCAACCTCCTGTCCTACGTGGACACGGAAGCTACCGAGGTGTCCGCCGAGGACGTCTACAAGGCACTTCCGGGCAAGCTTCCGGACGGACTTGGAGTCCTGGAGCCGGCCAAGGCCGAGTCCAAGGACGCCATGGTGGTCACCAAGGCCACGGCCGAGAAGTACCAGTTGAAGTCCATTGAGGACCTGGCGAAGGTCTGCAAGGACTTCACCATGGCGGCACCGGCAACTTTTGAGACCCGCGCTTACGGCTTCCCCGGGCTGAAGGCCAACTATGGTTGCGAGCTGAAGGGCCTGCAGCCCTTCAACGACGGCGGTGGCAACCTGACGCTTCAGGCCCTCCTCGAGGACAAGGTCCAGGTGGCGGACATCTACACCACCACGCCGTCCATCGCCGACAACGACCTGGTAGTCCTTGAAGACCCGAAGAACAACTTCAAGGCCCAGCAGGTCCTGCCGTTGGTCAAGGAAGCCAAGATGACGGATAAGGCCAAGGAAGCGCTCAACAACGTCTCCAAGATCCTCACCACTGATGACCTCATCAACCTGAACCGCGCCGTCAGTGGCGACCAGAAGCAGGCGCCCAAGGACGCAGCCGCTGCATGGCTGAAGGACAAGGGCATCGTCAAGTAACACCTGAACAAAACCGCGTACGACGGCGGTGACGGACCCGTGCGGGACCGTCACCGCCGTCGTCGTATCTGTGAGTCAAGTCTCAGCTGAACTACATCACCCGTGTGGCATATTTGAGGGATGGCGAATTTCAAGCAGTCCACCAAGCTTCATAATGTCCTCTACGACATCCGTGGACCGATTCTTCAGGCCGCCCAGCAAATGGAAGCGGAGGGTCACCGGATCCTCAAACTGAACATCGGAAACCCGGCACCTTTTGGTTTTGAAGCCCCCGACGCCATCTTGGTGGACATGATCCGCCACCTGCCTAATGCCCAGGGCTACAGCGATTCCCGTGGCATTTTCTCTGCCAGGACCGCGGTATCGCAGTACTACCAAACACGTGGCATCCAGAACATCCATGTTGACGACATTTACCTTGGCAACGGGGTCAGTGAGCTCATCACCATGTCCCTGATGGCGCTCTTGGACGACGGCGACGAGGTATTGATTCCTACTCCGGATTATCCGCTGTGGACCGCGTCTGTCGCCCTTGCCGGGGGCCGTCCCGTGCACTACCTCTGCGACGAAGAGTCCGGATGGCAGCCCGATCTTGAGGACATGGAATCCAAGATCACGCCGCGGACCAAGGGCATTGTGGTGATTAACCCCAACAACCCCACCGGCGCCGTGTACCCGGAGGAGACACTCAAGAAGATTGTGGCTTTGGCGGAAAAGCATGGGCTGGTTCTTTTCGCTGATGAGATCTACGAAAAGATTCTTTACGAAGACGCCGTCCACGTGAACCTTGCCGGGCTCACCGGGGATGACGTGCTGTGCCTGACGTTCAGTGGATTGTCCAAGGCCTACCGTGTGTGCGGTTACCGCGCCGGCTGGATGGCTATCTCCGGTCCCAAGAAGGATGCCGCGGATTACCTCGAAGGCATCAACCTGCTGGCCAACATGCGGTTGTGCGCCAACGTCCCAGCGCAACATGCCATCCAAACCGCTCTGGGCGGCTACCAGAGCATCAACGATCTCATACTTCCCGGCGGCAGGCTCCTGGAGCAACGCAACAAGGCCTACGACCTCTTGAACGCGATCCCGGGAGTCAGCACCCAGCAGGCCAGGGGCGCCCTGTACCTGTTCCCGAAGTTGGACCCGGATGTGTTCCATATCAGGGATGACGAGAAGTTCGTCCTCGATCTGCTGAAGGAACAGAAAATTCTGGTGTCCCATGGGCGTGCGTTCAACTGGGTTCGCCCGGACCACTTCCGAATGGTGACTTTGCCCAACGTCAAGGACATCGAAGAAGCCATTGGGCGCATGGCGGACTTCCTGTCGAGGTACCCGGGCAACTAGCCTGAGGTCCATGGCCGCGCCACAGGGGCGCGGCCTGGCAGAAAGGCACGCCAATGGCTGCAGCAGTTGAGTTCGCCAAAAGTCCGGCCGAAGTACTGAGGGTGGGGTCCGGGTTTTCGCTGGCAGGCGTGGATCCTGACTCCACTCCCGGCTACACGGGCGGGAAAACGGAGGGCAAAGCACTGCTGGAGGCACAGGATGCGCGGCTGGCGGAGCTGCAGGAAAAGCTCTTTGCCGAGGGCAGGGCGGGCAGCGAGAAACGGCTCCTGTTGATACTCCAAGCCATGGACACTGCCGGGAAAGGTGGCATTGTCAGCCACGTAGTGGGCGCCATGGATGTCCAAGGCGTTCAAGTATCAGCATTCAAGGCCCCAACTGACGAGGAAAAGTCGCACGATTTCCTGTGGAGGATCGAGAAGCAAGTCCCTGCCGCCGGAATGGTGGGAGTCTTTGACCGGTCACAGTACGAGGATGTCCTGATCCATCGCGTTCACGGATGGGCCGACGCTTCCGAGTTGGAGCGCCGGTATGCTGCGATTAATGACTTCGAGACCCGTCTTGCCGAGCAGGGAACCACCGTGGTCAAGGTCATGCTCAACATCAGCAAGGACGAGCAAAAGAAGCGACTCATTGCCAGGCTCGACGATCCCACCAAACACTGGAAATACAGTCGGACGGACCTCGCTGAGCGGGCCTTCTGGGATGACTATATGGACGCCTATAGCGTGGCCTTCGAGAAGACCTCAACGGAAAATGCTCCCTGGCACGTGGTGCCGGCCAACAAGAAGTGGTACGCGCGCATCGCAGTGCAGCAGTTGCTGTTGGATGCGCTCGGGGGTCTGCAGCTGGACTGGCCCAAAGCAACCTTCGACGTCGCCGAGGAGCGCGCCCTCGTCATGGAGTCCTAAGCCGCTAGGTGGCCGCCCGTCGTTGGAACGGGCCGTTTGCTGCTCGTACCTGGGTGCTTTGCGTCCCTACTTGCTGCCTGCCGACGCTCCGCCGTCCTCGCTTGCCTCGCGGGCGGTCGCCAGCCGTTTGCGGGCGCCTTCAAGCCAGTCCTCGCAGCGCTTGGCCAGTGCCTCGCCACGCTCCCAGAGCGCCAGGGATTCTTCCAGGCTGGCTCCGCCTGCCTCCAAGCGTCCCACTACCGCCACAAGTTGTTCGCGGGCTTCCTCGTAGCTCAGTCCGTCAAGGGATTCCGGCGTCGGGGCGCCTTGAGGGGTCGGTGCTGCCTGGCTGTTTTCGGTCATGATGGTCCTTCGTGGTTGTGACGGTGTAACCGGCGAATCAAGGGGCGACTGTGCGGTGCATTCTGGAAGAGCTGTCAGCGTTCCATGATGTGACCTGCCCCAGCGGAAACGGCCCTGAAACGGCCCTCAGCAACGCGGATGCTCAAGGATGTTCCGTCCGGAGCTTCATCGGGGCTGCTGACCACGTGATGACCCGCTTGGTCCTCACCCATGAGCTGAACAACGGCATAGCCGCGGTCCAGCGTCTTTTGTGGGGACAAGGCACGGACCTGCGCACGCAAGTGGTGGACTTGGTCCAACGCCCTGAGAACCGCGGTGCTTACCGCGGAATGGGTCCTTCGCTGGAGGCGGTGGATGTCTTCGAAGCGGGCATCCACCATGGAGGCAGGAGTGGCCAATACGGGCCGGGACCTCAACGCGTGGAGTCGATCCGTCTCCCGGTCCACCATGCGGCTGATACTTCTGCGGAGATGGTCCCTGGCCTGCCGGACCATGGCCAGTTCCTCGGCCACGTCCGGAACGATGCGCTTGGCGGCATCCGTTGGCGTAGACGCCCGGAGGTCCGCGACGTCGTCCAGGATGGGACGGTCCGCTTCGTGGCCGATCGCGCTGACAATCGGTGTAGTGGCTGCTGCCACGGCGCGAATGAGGTCCTCATTACTGAACGGCAAGAGGTCTTCCAAGGCGCCGCCGCCGCGGGCAAGGACAATGACATCCACGTGTGGGTCAGCGTCCAGTTTCTTCAACGCTCCAATGATCTGTGAAACGGCGGTGTTGCCTTGAACAGCTACTTCGCGGACGTCGAACTCAACCGCTGGCCAACGCAAGGCCGCGTTGCGCATGACGTCCTTTTTGGCGTCGGAATCCCTGCCGGTGATGAGGCCGATTCGATGAGGGAGAAGGGGAAGCTTCCGTTTCCGGGAGTCCGCGAACAGGCCCTCGGCTGCCAACGCTTGGCGTAGCCGTTCAATCCTTGCCAGCAGATCGCCCAGGCCCACAGGACGGATGTCCTTCACGGACATGTTGAGGCGTCCGGTCTTGACCCAGAAGTCCGCCTTCACCAAGGCAACCACCCGGGAACCGCGTTCCAGGGGTACCTTTTGGCGGTCAAGCACCGTTGACCAGACTGATGCGGGCAAGGATATTTCAGCGTCAACATCACGCAGTGTCAGGAATGCGTTGCCACCCCGCCGGTTCAGTTCAATGACCTGACCCTCAATCCATGCGGCCGGCGCCCGCTCAATGTGTGCTTTGAGCTTGCGGGACAGCAATTGCAAGGGCCAGGGGTTGTCCGGGCTGGTTTCTGCCGCCGTCCCGGGCAAGGTGGATTCCGGCGTTGCTTCAGCGGACATGGGTGGCCGTTGCCTGGTTCAGTCGCCGTGCTTGTACCTGCATTGTCATAGTCCTCGCTCAGGGGTGCGGCTGTGAGTGCCAACCGGCCTTCCAACTCTATCCATAGCTTGGGCGGGGCCTCCGACATTTTTCCTGTCATGTGGACAGACCTAGGATGGTGGCATAGCCCCCGAGCCTCAAGGATGACCTTGCGTACTTTTGTTTCAGCATTGGGAGTGATCCTCGCTTTACTACTCACAGCGGTTGCAGTTCCGATCGCGTGGGTTGACCAAAACATCGTCAAAGAAGAGGGCTTCGTCCGTTTGGCGGGTGGGCTGGGCAACGATCCTGAATTCCAAAGCCGGCTGGCCGCCGCCGCCGTGGGGACCTTCGAGGCCTCCGTGGAACTTCCAGGACCCATCCAGTCCTTGGCGGCCGACGCGCTCCGCAGCGCAGCATCGGGCATGCAATCGTGGAGCGACTACCCCCAAGCGTGGGAAGAGACAGTACGCAACAGCCACAGATTGAACTTCGGCGCGGTGAACCAAAGCGAGGAGACTGCTGCCACCACTGCTTTGGTCCTTGATATCAGCCCGTTGGTCCGGCTCATCCGCGATCATTTCGCCGAGGCAACCCGGATCAGGATTGATGTTCCTGCCGAAAGCCTGGTGTCGTTGGGAGAGCCCTCACACCGCCAACTGGTGGAGCGGGTGGCTGCTTTTGCGCCCCTATGGTGGGTGGCCGCCCTCGGTGCTTTGATATCCCTGTTGCTGGCCCTTGTTGCCGCGCGACGTCGTTCGCTGGTGCTGGTCTTACTGGGGCTTGGCGGATTGGCGCTTGCTGCACTCTGGACGGCAGGTGCGGACCTCGCAGGAGGAGTGGTTGGCAACCTGTCCAGCGCTAACGGCGTGGCTGAATTGTTCAAGCAGGAGTTCCTCACCGCAGCCAAGACCGGCTTCGGCGAATGGATCCTGATCGCAGCGGTGGCATCCGGTGCGGTCTTTGTGGCAGGCGTCATAGGCTCTGTCGTGTCAGGGCGACGAGGGTCACGTTCGGCCAGCAGCTAAAGTCCAGCCCGATAGCGGGGAGGCAAAGTTCGGCCCGGTAGCATGGAGGAATGACCAGCACAGCAGTTTCCATTCCTATGCCCACGGTGCCCCGCAGACGCCGTTCCCCGGAAGAGGTTCAGGCAGCGGCGCCCGTAACGGGTCCCAAGAAGGTTCTGTTGGCAGCTCCTCGAGGCTATTGCGCCGGGGTGGACCGGGCTGTCATTGCTGTGGAGAAGGCCCTGGAGCACTACGGTCCTCCCGTCTACGTACGCAAGCAGATCGTCCACAATGTGCACGTGGTCAGCTCCTTGGAAGAACAAGGGGCCATCTTCGTCGAGGAGACCGATGAGGTTCCCGAAGGCGCTCTGGTGATCTTCTCCGCGCACGGTGTCTCCCCGGCAGTGGTGCAATCAGCCGAGGATCGCGGCCTGCGCACCATCGACGCAACCTGTCCCTTGGTCACCAAAGTGCACAAGGAAGCCGTGCGCTTCGCCAAGGAAGATTACGACATCCTGCTCATTGGTCACGAAGGCCATGAGGAAGTCGAAGGAACAGCCGGTGAAGCCCCGGAGCATATCCAGATCATCAACGGACCTCATGAAGTAGACAAAGTCACCGTCCGTGATCCGGAGAAAACCATCTGGCTTTCTCAGACCACCCTCAGCGTGGACGAAACCATGGAAACCGTTCGCCTCCTCAAAGACCGGTTCCCCACGTTGCAGGATCCCCCCAGCGATGACATTTGCTACGCCACCACCAACCGTCAGGTGGCCATCAAGAAGATCGCACCCCAGGCTGACCTGGTGATCGTTGTGGGCTCGGCTAACTCCTCCAACTCTGTGCGGTTGGTTGAAGTAGCCCTCGAATACGGCGCCAAGAGCTCATACCGCGTGGATTTCGCCAACGAAGTGGACGAGTCCTGGTTCGAGGGTGTTGCCACCGTCGGTGTCACTTCGGGTGCGTCCGTTCCTGAAGTGCTCGTCAAGGACGTCCTGCGACTCTTGGCTGACTACGGTTACGGCGAGGTCCAGGAAGTGGTGACTGCTGAGGAAGATCTTCTCTTTTCGCTTCCGAAGGAACTGCGGGCCACCTTGAAGAAGGCCGGCGACGTGACACGGGCCCTTGGCGGCCGTGGAAACCGTCCGACGTCCTAACAAATACACGTTACAAAACAGGCCCGCCGTGGTTGCTTTCCTTCGGGAAAGTCCACTGCGGGCCTGTTCAGTTAAGCCGCTAAACCATTAGGCTGCCGACTCCCGGTCCTCGCTGTCATCTTGCTCGCGGGCCGTGTCCTGATGACCGCGGGTGTCCACGGCAAGAAGCTCCGGAGCTGCCAACGCACGCGGGACAACCTCAACGGACATCGGCGCGGCGAGGCCAGCATCGTCCATGGTGTTGAGCTTGCGTGCCGTCGGGAGCACGCGAGCCTCCAGCGTGCCCACCATGGCGTTGTAGCGATCCACAGACGTCTTCAAGGAGCTGCCGAGCTTGCTGACATTCTCACCGAGTGTGCCCATGCGTTCGTAGAGCTGCTTGGCGAGCTCAAACAGTTCGTGGGCGCTATCGGTGAGGACATCCTGTCGCCAGGTAAATGCCACAGACTTGAGGACTGCCAGCAAGGTGCCCGGCGACGCCAGAACCACATTCCTGGACAAGGCATGTTCCAGTAGAGCGGGATCGGCTTCAAGGGCTGACGCCAGGATGGACTCTGCCGGAAGGAAGCAGATCACCAGCTCGGGGGAGTTCCCCGGAATGTCCCAGTATTTCTTGGCCGCCAGAGCATCGATGTGGGCCTTCAGAGCCTTCGAGTGCTGTGCCAGCAGGGTCTTGGAGTCATGGTTGACGGCGGGGCCCACAGATTCGCCGAATGAACCGTCTCCGTGGAGTTGTTCCTGGGCAGCGAGATAGGAAGCCAAGGGCACCTTGGCATCTACTACCAGTTGCTTACCACCAGGAAGCTGGACCACCAGGTCCGGACGCAGCGTGTTGTCGTTACGTCCCGAATGAACCTGCTCATGGAAATCCACGTGCCTGAGCATTCCGGAGGCCTCCACCACCCTGCGGAGCTGAACCTCGCCCCATTGGCCGCGTGCACTGTTGGAACGCAATGCTGAGGCCAAGGCGTGTGTTGACCGCAGGAGCTGCTCATCAGACGATCGCGCATCTTGCAGCTGCTGGGCCAGCTGGCCGTACTGCTCCACCCTGTCTCGCTCAAGGAGCGAAACCTGCTGCTGGACCGCTGTGAGCTTTTCGGCCACGGGAGCAAGCGCGCGCAAAACGCTTCCGTCAGAATTCCTTGCTGCGCTCAACTCGCGGTTCTGTGTAAACAAAAGCCGGCGTTCGGCGTCGGCCGCTGCGAGCTGTGCCGTCACTTCCGAAAGCCGTGAGGAAACGGCGTCGAAGTCTTCTTCCAGGCCGGCGCCCCGGCGTCGGAAGACAACATAGCCGGCCGCGAGACCAACCGCTGCACCAATCAGCAGCATGAGCAGGGCCAATACCAATCCAAATCCATCCATGTGGCAACCCTGTCACAGGGCTACGACAGTTTAAGCGAGGCGGCAGGCGTGGGCCGGGTTTGCAGGTGGTGACAACCCCGGACGTGGTTCCAACGGGTAGAATCAATGCTCGTGGCTCTTACTATTGGCATCGTCGGACTGCCCAACGTCGGCAAATCAACTCTTTTCAACGCACTGACTCGTAACCAGGTGCTCGCTGCGAACTATCCGTTCGCAACGATTGAACCCAACGTCGGCGTGGTCAACCTGCCGGATCCGCGTCTGGCCAAGCTGGCTGAGATCTTCGGTTCGCAGAAGTTGCTGCCGGCTCCCGTGTCCTTCGTGGACATCGCCGGCATCGTCAAGGGTGCCTCCGAGGGCGAAGGCCTGGGCAACAAGTTCCTGGCCAACATCCGTGAAGCAGAGGCCATCGCGCAGGTTGTCCGCGTCTTTGACGATCCCGACGTCATCCACGTGGATGGCAAGGTTGATCCGCGCTCCGATATGGAGACCATCAACACTGAGCTGATCCTGGCAGACCTTCAGACCATCGAAAACGCCATCCCGCGTATCGAAAAAGAAGTCAAGATCAAGAAGCGTGAAGCAGCCGAACTGGCCGCCATTAAGGCAGCCCAGGCGGTTCTGGAACGTGGCGACACCATCTTCTCCTCGATCAAGAGCGACAAGCTGGAGATGGAGCACCTCAAGGAGCTCGGACTCCTGACCGCGAAGCCGTTCATCTACGTCTTCAACGCCGACGAAGGCATCCTGGGAGATCAGGAAAAGCAGGATGAGCTGCGTGCTTTGGTGGCCCCTGCTGATGCGGTGTTCCTTGATGCCAAGCTCGAATCCGACCTCGTTGAACTGGACGAGGAAGAGGCCCGCGAAATGCTGGAAATGAACGGCCAGAGCGAATCCGGCCTGGACCAGTTGGCGCGTGTTGGTTTCCACACCCTTGGCCTGCAGACCTACCTCACGGCTGGCCCCAAGGAAACCCGTGCCTGGACCATTCGCCAGGGCGACACCGCACCCCAGGCGGCCGGCGTAATCCACTCCGATTTCCAGCGCGGCTTCATCAAGGCTGAGGTTGTCTCGTTCGATGACCTGATCGACGCCGGTTCCATGGCCGAGGCCAAGTCCCGCGGCAAGGTTCGTATTGAAGGCAAAGAGTACGTGATGGCCGACGGCGACGTGGTGGAGTTCCGCTTCAACGTTTGATGCTGCCAGGCGACCCAAAGAAGCTGTAGCGCTTTAGCAGGCCGCAGGCTATGAAGTCCAAGACTTCGTTGCCTGCGGCCTGCTTTTTTCACGCGCCATCTGTGTGTCCGGCGTGGAGTCCGTTAGGAATCTCCGGTCTCGTTGTCAGTTTGTTCTTGTTCAGTGTCTGGCTTGTCGTGCGTTTTTCTGGGGATCTTTCCCTCAACATCAGCCGGGACGGGCGGGTCCTTCTCTTCATCGGTAGACATTCGCCCAGCATAATGGGTCAGGATGTAGCAGCCTCGCGTACCGGCAACTTCAAGGAGAACCATGAATCGTGATCTAGACCTCGTGATCGAGCGGGTCATACGGGCCTCCCGGGCCACCGTTTGGAGCGCCTGGACTACGCCTGAACTCTTCGAGCAGTGGTGGATTCCCGAGCCTTACACATGCAGCGTGGAATCGTTCGCACCGCATGCCGGTGGCGGATTCATAACTTCCATGAGCGATGACGGTTCTGCGTTCGTTCCTCATATGGACGCCGCTTTCCTCGTTGTTGATCAGGGAGAGCGCCTGGTGTTTACCAATGCCGTTGACAGCAGTCTTCGGCCCGCCCGCCCGATGCCCGTCGCGGTGACTGGGGAGGTTACTTTCACCGACCACACAGAAGGAACCTTGTACCGCATTGTGGCGCGGCACGGGGATGCGGAGTCGCTCGCACAGCATGAACAGCTTGGCTTACAGGAGGGCTGGAGCCTGGTCACCGCACAATTGGCCGCAGTAGCCGAGCGTCAATAGCCTCCACTACGTCTGTTCTTCAAACGCAAGGACTGAGCCTCGGACCCATGGGACCGGGGCTCTTTCTCTGCCCAAAAATCGCCCTGTCCTGCTGTCAGACAGCGAATGCTACCACCGGGTAACGTTTGACTTGAAATCCGCGCCAATTTAGGCATGTGTAGGTTGCGGAACGG
The DNA here is from genome assembly GCF_044756605.1 of Paenarthrobacter sp. NPDC091711. Taxonomy (NCBI): domain Bacteria; kingdom Bacillati; phylum Actinomycetota; class Actinomycetes; order Micrococcales; family Micrococcaceae; genus Paenarthrobacter; species Paenarthrobacter sp. NPDC091711. The sequence continues at coordinate 12,686 of NZ_JBIVTF010000002.1, read as the reverse complement.
TTACAGTTTGGCCAGCATGTCCCATCATCTGGACACAATGTGGGTAGGCTTACACTCACATGTAGGCAACGTCACAGTAGGAAACTGTGCCTGTGCCTGGGGGATATCACGAATTTCCCCTGCTCAACTCCACGACTCATAGGAGGCGGAATGCGTTTCTCGCGCACTTCCAAAGCTCTAGGCGTAGCGGCGATCATCGCCCTCGCAGCGACCGGTTGCGGCGGCGGTGGCGGCAGCAATACGAATAGCTCGGCCGCAACTGACCCGAACAAGGTCATTTCCGCATACAGCAACGAACCGCAGAACCCGCTGCTCCCCGCCAACACCAATGAGGTGTACGGTGGCCGCGTCGTCGAGCTGCTGTTTGAAGGCCTTCGCGCCTACGACTCCGACGGCAAGCCCGTCAACGCCCTGGCGGAGTCGATTGAGACAACCGACTCGCAGAACTGGACCATCAAGGTCAAGTCCGGCGCCAAGTTCACCAACGGTGAGGCCATCACGGCCAAGACCTTCGTTGATTCCTGGAACTTCGCCGCGCTGAGCACCAACCTCCAGAACAACGGCTTCTTCTTCGAATCCATCGAAGGCTACGCCGATGTAAGTGCAGTCACCGAGACCACCGGAGCCGACGGCAAGAAGACCTCTACTCCGGCCCCGACGGCACAGACCATGTCCGGTCTTGCTGCGACAGACGATCAGACCATCACGGTCAAGCTTGCTCAGCCTGAAGCAGACTGGTCGCTGCGCCTCGGCTACTCCGCTTTCTACCCGCTTCCCTCTGAGGCTCTGAAGGACCCGAAGAAGTTCGGCGAGAACCCGATCGGCAACGGCCCGTACAAGTTCGAGAAGGAGGGTGCCTGGGTACACGACCAGTCCATCTCCCTGGTCAAGAACGCTGACTACACGGGTCCGCGTGCTGCTAAGAACGGTGGCGTGACCTTCAGGTTCTACACCGATCCAGGCCCCGCATACACGGACCTGCAGGGCGACAACCTCGACATCACCGACGTTGTTCCGTCGAACGCCTTGAAGACCTACACCACGGACTTCCCGGACCGTAACTCCACGCGTCCGAACGCCAACAACGCCACGCTGAACATCCCGGGCTACAACCCGAACTTCCAGGGTGAAGCTGGTCTCCTGCGCCGCCAGGCTATGTCCCATGCGATCAACCGCGACGAGATCACCAAGGTCATCTTCAACGGCACGCGTACCCCGGCCACTGAGTTTACGGCCCCGGTCCTCGACGGTTACAACGACGCCATCCCGGGCAGCGATGTCCTGAAGTTCGACGCTCAGAAGGCCAAGGATCTCTGGGCACAGGCCGAGAAGATCAAGCCTTACGACGGTTCAAAGCCGCTCCTCATCGCCTCCAACACTGACGGTGGCAACAAGGAATGGATCGACGCCGTTGCCAACGGTTTCAAGAACAACCTCGGCATTGAGGCTGAAATCCAGCCCTTCGCGAAGTTCGCTGAAGTTCTGGACCTGCGCAAGTCGCAGTCCCTCCCGGGCCTGACCCGCGCCGGCTGGCAGGGTGACTACCCGTCGCTCTACAACTTCCTCGGACCTGTTTGGGCAACCAACGCATCGTCCAACTACGAGAAGTACTCGAACCCTGAATTCGACAAGCTTCTCAAGGAAGGCCTTGCAGCCAAGACTCCGGAAGACGCCAACAAGAAGTTCAACGAGGCACAGGAGATCCTGTTCAAGGACCTCCCAGGCTTGCCCCTGTGGTACCGGGCAACCCCGATCGTTTGGAGCAACAACGTTGTCTCAGCCGAAACGGGCTGGAACGGCGGCATCCGTTACTTCGACATCGAGGCCAAGTAGTCCTCAGGATCTGAACTTGCCTTAGGGCAGAGGGGGTCCGGCCAAAGCGCCGGGCCCCCCTTGCTTGCTTGGCAGGAAGGCGCACATGAAACAGCAACACCCGACCACCGGAGAGGGGTGACCCGTGGTTCGCTTCATTTTCCGTAGACTCCTCCAGGTCATCCCGGTATTTCTGGGGACCACGCTCCTCGTGTACTACATGGTCTTCGCACTACCCGGCGACCCCATTGCCGCTCTCTTCGGGGATCGCCAGCCACCGCAGAGCGTCATCGACGCTTTGCGGGCCCAGTACAACCTGGATCAGCCGTTCTGGGTTCAGTACGGGCTCTTCATCAAGAACTTGTTCACTTTCAACCTCGGCGTTGACTTCACCCAGCAGCCAATTGCCGACTCCCTTGCCAGGGCTTTCCCTGTCACGGCGATGCTCGCCATTGAAGCCCTCATCATCCAGGCCGTGTTCGGGATTGCCTTCGGCGTTTTTGCCGGTCTCAAAAAGGGCAAGTGGTTCGACTCCACCGTCCTGGTCGTCTCGCTTCTGGTGATTGCAGTCCCGACCTTCGTTTTGGGCTTCGTTTTCCAGCTTGTGTTCGGGGTCCAGCTCGGCTGGGCCAAACCCACGGTGGGTGCCAACGCTGATTGGGGCAATCTGATCCTTCCTGCGGTTGTGCTGGGCCTTGTCTCCTTTGCATACGTACTCCGACTGACGCGTGCTTCTGTCAGCGAAAACATGAACGCGGACTACGTACGAACCGCTACTGCCAAGGGCCTTTCCCGGCCGCGCGTGGTGATGGCCCACATCCTCAGGAACTCGCTGATCCCGGTGGTGACCTATTTGGGTGCCAACCTCGGTGGGCTCATGGGTGGCGCCATTGTTACCGAGGGCATCTTCAACGTCCCCGGAGTGGGTAACAAACTCTTCCAGGCGATCTCACGCAGCGAGGGCCCCACCATCGTTGCCATCGTGAGCGTCTTGGTCTTGGTTTTTGTTATCACCAACCTCCTGGTTGACCTCCTGTACGCCTGGCTTGACCCGAGGATCCGCTATGACCAGTAATTACGAACACTTTGTGGCCCCCGTTGAGGAGACGCCCCTTCTGGCCACTGATGCCGTCAAGACAGATCAGGCGCCCCTGAGTCTTTGGGCTGATGCCTGGCGCAAGCTTCGCCGCCGCCCGCTGTTCATCGTCTCCTCTCTGCTCATCCTGCTCCTTGTGGTAGTTGCTCTCTTCCCAGGGTTGTTTACCAGCGTGGAACCTAACAACGACTGCCAACTGGCCAATTCGGAGGGCGGTCCTACTGCAGGCCACCCGCTCGGTTTCACCCTGCAAGGCTGCGACGTATATTCCCGTGTGATTCACGGAACGCAGGCCTCCTTGTCGGTCGGCGTCCTGTCCGTGCTCGCTGTCGTCATCATCGGCGTCTCCCTTGGTGCGCTGGCTGGATACTACGGCGGCTGGTTGGATTCTGTTCTCGCGCGTCTGGGCGATATCTTCTTTGCCCTGCCGATCATCCTCGGCGCTTTGGTCATCACGCAGCTTCCGCTGTTCCGCGAGAACAGGAGCGTGTGGACGGTGGTCCTGACGATTTCCCTGCTCGCATGGCCACAAATGGCACGCATCACCAGAGGCGCCGTCATCGAAGTGCGCAATGCGGACTTCGTCACGGCTGCCCGTTCGCTGGGTGTCTCCAAATTTGGTGCACTGGTCAAGCACGCGCTGCCGAACGCTTTGGCTCCCGTGATTGTCCTCGCCACTCTGGAATTGGGCGTTTTCATTGTCCTCGAAGCCACCCTGTCCTTCCTGGGTGTCGGGCTGCCCGGCAGCGTGATGTCGTGGGGTAACGACATCTCCGCGGCCAACGCGTCCATCCGCACCAATCCGGGAATCCTGCTCTACCCGGCAGCCGCCCTGTCCATCACCGTCCTGAGCTTCATCATGCTTGGCGACGCCGTCCGCGATGCTCTTGATCCCAAGAGCCGTCAGCGCTAAGGAGGCGAACATGACTTCTGCCAACATCAGAATTGATGAAGCCACGGCACCAGTACGGCCCATCCTGGAGATCAAGGACCTGGCCATCACCTTCAAGACCGGTTCCGGTGAGGTCAAGGCGGTTAAGAACGCCCACTTGTCCATCATGCCGGGCGAGACGGTCGCCATTGTGGGGGAGTCGGGTTCAGGAAAATCGACGACGGCGCTGGCCGCCATCGGCTTGCTGCCCAACAACGGACGCGTCTCCTCCGGGCAGATACTGCTCGACGGCGAAGACATCGCGCACGCTTCGGAGAAGCGCATGATCGAGCTCCGTGGCAGCCACATCGGCATGGTTCCCCAGGACCCGATGTCCAACCTGAACCCGGTATGGAAGATTGGCTACCAGGTACGCGAAACCCTGAAGGCCAACGGTCGACCTGACAGCCCCGAGGACGTTGCCCGCGTCCTTGCTGAAGCGGGCCTCCCGGACGCTGCGCGGCGTGCCAAGCAGTATCCGCACGAATTCTCCGGCGGTATGCGTCAACGTGCGCTGATCGCCATCGGCCTGAGTTGCCAACCCAAGCTCCTGATTGCCGACGAGCCAACCTCGGCATTGGATGTTACGGTGCAGCGCAGAATCCTGGACCACTTGGACAAGATGACCACTGAGCTTGGCACTTCCGTGCTGCTCATTACCCACGACCTCGGCTTGGCAGCCGAGCGGGCTGACAAAGTCATTGTCATGTACCAGGGCAACGTGGTTGAGGCAGGTCCTTCCTTGGATCTGCTGCGCAATCCCCAGCACCCGTACACCCGTCGTTTGGTTGAATCTGCACCTTCCTTGGCTTCGCGCCGTATCCAGGTGGCCAAAGAGCAGGGTGTGGAATCTGAAGATCTTCTGGCACCTGTGGCAGTTGCGCAGGACCGCGCCCAGGACGAGGTCCTCCAGATCAAGAACCTGCGCAAGATTTACAAGCTGCGTCAGGGACTCGGCCAGACGTCGGATTTCGCTGCTGTTGACGATGTCAGTTTCAGCGTCAAACGCGGAACAACCACCGCAATTGTGGGCGAGTCCGGTTCGGGCAAGTCAACTGTCGCCAAGATGGTTCTGCAGCTGGAAAAGCCCACAGAGGGCCAGATCATTTTTGATGGCGTGGACACCGCGGGGCTGAAAGGCAAGGAACTCTTCAAATTCCGCCGCCGCGTGCAGCCCATCTTCCAGGACCCTTACGGCTCCTTGGACCCGATGTACAACATCTTCAGGACCATTGAAGAGCCGCTGCGCGTGCACAAGATCGGTAACGCGGCCAGCAGGGAGAAGAAGGTACGCGAGCTCTTGGACCAGGTGGCTTTGCCGCAGTCCATGATGCAGAGGTACCCTAACGAGCTCTCAGGTGGCCAGCGCCAGCGCATCGCGATCGCACGGGCCTTGGCTTTGGACCCCGAGGTGATCATCTGTGATGAGGCTGTCTCAGCACTCGACGTTCTTGTCCAGGCACAGGTCCTGAACCTGTTGGCAGATCTTCAGGACAACCTTGGCCTGACCTATCTGTTCATTACCCACGATCTCGCGGTTGTCCGCCAAATCGCAGACCACGTCTGCGTGATGGAAAAGGGCAAGTTGGTGGAGACGGGCAGCACGGATGACGTCTTCGACAACCCGCGCGAGGCGTACACGCAAGCACTCCTGGATGCCATTCCGGGTGGTTCTCTGCTGTTGCCACCTGCCGTGGCCTAACCGGCGTCGAGCGTTTAGCGGCTGCCTAGCAACAGAGCCGGTGGTGCCCTTCCGAAGGGAACCACCGGCTCTAGCCGTTTAACACACTTGTTGTGGGGCCTGCTTTGCGCGCCAAAGAGCGCAGTAAGCACGCAGGGCGGGCCCCACAACGCCAGTTATGACGACGCCGCGGGCTACTTAGCCGGCTCGGAACTGTCCAAGCGTGCCGTGAGGCCAAGGGCGGTGAATTCGCGCGCCAGTGCGGCGCCCAGCTTTGCGTGCCCGGCAGGCTTCAAGTGCACGCCGTCTTGGAGATCTCCGATCGCGTCGTAGCGGGTGAGCCAGTCGCCCGCGCTGACGAAGGGGATGGCGTGCTTGGCAGCGATCCGGCCAAGGAGCGCATCGACTTCCGTGCGACGTCCACCGCCATTGCTCACGCCCCTGGCAAGGGTTCCAATCATGGCCAAGGTGGTTCCCGGGTAGCTTTTCTTCAGGGCAGCGAGGAGTCGCTCGCAGTTACTGGTGATCTGCGCGTCGGTGGCTCGTTGGGTGGCGTCGTTACCGCCGCCCTGGATCACAATCAACGGTGGGTCTCCGAAGGGAAGCACCCAGTCACCGCGTTGCAACGCATCGATGTAGTTGCCGGTCTTCCCATTGCTTGCCACATAGCCGGTGCCGCCCATGCCCACGACATGCAGTTTGTAGCCCATGGCTGCGATGCCTTGCTGGGGCCAGGAGTCCTTCGGCATTGACTGGGAATCGCCAATAAGCACCGCGGTGTGCCGAACGTCGGCCAGAACCAGTTCGCTGCGGTTGTTGGCGGGGTTCTTATACAGCGAGCCCACGGGCAGGTTGAGGGAACTGGGAGCAGGGGCAATCCGCAGCGGCTTGTCCGCGGCTGCCGTCTTCGCGGGCCCGGGCACGGTTGATCCAGAGGGGGCCGTGATTGGCGCTGGGCTTGGTCCGCAGCCCACCAAGAGAACGCCTGCGGCGATCAATGGTGCGAGCATGCGGAACACGGCCGGAGCTTGTCGCATCGTTGTTCTCCACGTGGCACTGGTTCTGATGCCAATCATGGTGCACGCGACAGGGAAAATCCAGCATTTGGACTTGCGTTTACGTAACATCACAGCCGTGTGAGCGGGGCCACAATGCAGCGCTCAATAGCTTGCTTTTTAGGCTCAGAAATGCAACTGCGTTTAGACTGGATGCAGGTGCCCTGTGTCCCGGGGTCTTTTCGCTGTGTGTTCCGATCATGTGATCAGGTATGCGCGCGGATACAAACAGCTGACTTCACCACTGAAACGAGTCATTAACGCATGTCTGAAACCATCACCAACACTGCGTCGCGGAGCGATCTGCGCAACGTCGCGATCGTCGCACACGTTGACCACGGCAAGACCACCCTGGTTGACGCCATGCTCAAGCAGACCAACTCCTTCGCTTCCCATGGTGAGGTTGAGGACCGTGTCATGGATTCCGGTGACCTGGAGCGCGAAAAGGGCATCACCATCCTCGCGAAGAACACCACGGTTGCCTACAACGGCCCGTCGTCCAACGGCGAGACCATCACCATCAACGTCATCGACACCCCCGGCCACGCCGACTTCGGTGGCGAGGTAGAGCGCGGTCTCTCCATGGTTGACGGCGTCGTCCTGCTGGTCGACTCCTCTGAGGGCCCCCTGCCCCAGACCCGGTTCGTGCTCCGTAAGGCTCTCGCCGCGCACCTTCCGGTCATCCTCCTGGTCAACAAGACCGACCGTCCCGATGCCCGCATCGACGAAGTGGTCCACGAGTCCATGGACCTGCTCCTCGGCCTCGCCTCGGACCTCGCCGACGAAGTTCCGGACCTGGACCTGGATAAGGTCCTCGAAGTTCCCGTCGTCTACGCCGCTGCCAAGGTTGGCCGCGCCTCCCTGGACCAGCCGGCCAACGGCTCAGCACCGGAGAACGAGGACCTTGAGCCCCTCTTCAAGACCATCATCGAGCACATCCCCGCTCCGACGTACAACCCGGACGGCGTGCTGCAGGCACACGTGACCAACCTGGACGCATCGCCGTTCCTTGGCCGCCTTGCCCTGCTCCGCATCTACAACGGCACCCTCCGCAAGGGCCAGACTGTGGCCTGGGCACGTGCCAACGGCGAGCTCAAGAACGTCAAGATCACCGAACTGCTTGCTACCAAGGCCCTGACCCGCGTTCCCGCTGAGTCTGCCGGTCCGGGTGAAATCGTTGCTGTTGCCGGCATCGAGGAGATCACCATTGGTGAAACCCTGACGGATGCCGAGAACCCGCAGCCGCTGCCGCTGATCACCGTGGACGATCCCGCGATCTCCATGACCATCGGTATCAACACCTCGCCGCTGGCCGGCAAGGTCAAGGGCGCCAAGGTCACTGCCCGCCAGGTGAAGGATCGCCTGGACAAGGAACTGATCGGTAACGTCTCCATCAAGGTTCTCCCCACCGAGCGTCCCGACGCCTGGGAAGTTCAGGGCCGTGGTGAGCTCGCGCTGGCCATCCTGGTTGAGCAGATGCGCCGTGAAGGCTTCGAGCTGACCGTGGGCAAGCCGCAGGTTGTCACCAAGACCATCGATGGCAAGCTCCATGAGCCGATGGAACACATGACCATCGACGTACCGGAAGAGTACCTCGGTGCTGTCACGCAGCTCATGGCTGCCCGCAAGGGCCGCATGACCAACATGGCCAACCACGGTACCGGCTGGTGCCGCATGGAGTTCATCGTTCCTGCGCGTGGCCTGATCGGCTTCCGCACCCGGTTCCTCACGGACACCCGCGGCGCCGGTATTGCTGCTTCCATCTCCGAAGGCTACGAGCCGTGGGCCGGCCCGATCGAATACCGTACCAACGGTTCCATGATCGCCGACCGCGCCGGTGTTGTGACGCCGTTCGCCATGATCAACCTGCAGGAGCGCGGTTCCTTCTTCGTGAAGCCCACCTCCGAGGTCTACGAAGGCATGATCGTGGGCGAGAACTCCCGCGCTGACGACATGGACGTGAACATCACCAAGGAAAAGAAGCTCACCAACATGCGTGCGGCTTCCTCTGACACCTTCGAGAACCTGACGCCGCCGCGCGACCTGACCCTCGAAGAGTCCTTGGAATTCGCCCGTGAGGACGAGTGCGTTGAGGTCACCCCGGAATCGATCCGTATCCGCAAGGTCATCCTGGACTCCAACGAGCGCGCCAAGGCTAACCGCGCCCGCGCCAAGTCCTAGCCCGAACTGACTGACACGGTCAGGCATAGCTGAATGAAGAGAGGGGTCGCCGGTACGGTACGCGGAATTTTCGCGGCTGTACCGGCGGCTCTTTTCGTTGCCCTGGGAGGGACGGGGCTGCACCGGCAGACCATACTGTGGTCCGGCGTTGAACTCCCGTGGGGCGTCATCGCAGCCCTGCTGCTGCTGGCGTCCGTACAGTTGTGGCTCGCTGCCTGGTCCCGCTCGGTGGTACCGGCGGCGGTGGCAGGCGTGGTGAGCTACGCCGTCGTCGGAATCCTGTCCTCAGCCGGTCCGGCCAAGCAGTTAATTCCGGGCGACGCCGTGGGGAACGTCTGGGTTTTCGGCATCGGCGGAGTGACGTTAATCATGCTTGTGGTCATCAGTCGGCTGCCCGTCAGTCGGACGCGGCGCGCACGGATTGCCGGCGCGGCGGCGGAGGTGGAACCTCTTTCGCCGCGATAACCATAGCCAGCGGAATGTCGACGTCGGTCGTGCGGGTCCGGACTGTACAGGCGCCTTCGGTGGTTCCTACGAGATAGCCCAGAGCGTCCGTCAGCCCGTCCTCGATCCTGTACCGGACCACCACCCGGATTCCTGGCTCTGCGTTGAGGAGGAACTGTTGGGGCGGCAAATTCGGGGGAGTCACCGTTTCATACTAAGACGCGGGCTAGGTTGGCGTTAGCGCACTGTTGGATAATAGGCTCGGAAGTTGAGTGCCCGGCATGATGCCGGCAGTGTTACCCCGGCCATCGCCGGGACAAACCGTGGAGAGGTCTGGGACGTGACGTACGTAATCGCGCAGCCGTGTGTGGATGTCAAGGACAAGGCATGTATTGAAGAGTGCCCTGTCGACTGCATTTACGAAGGTGAGCGTTCCCTCTATATCCACCCCGATGAATGTGTCGACTGTGGTGCCTGTGAACCCGTGTGCCCTGTTGAGGCCATTTACTACGAGGATGACACCCCGGAAGAATGGGCCGACTACTACAAGGCCAATGTTGAGTTCTTCGACGACCTCGGTTCCCCGGGTGGAGCGGCCAAGATCGGCAATACGGGTAAGGACCACCCGTTCATCTCCGCACTGCCCCCGCAGAACCAAGACCACTAAGGGCGGTTGTTTCGTTGATTTCCGCGGCGCCGGCTTTCGGCCTGAACCTGCCTGACTACCCGTGGGAGGCTATGGCGCCGTATGTTGCCACAGCCGCTAAACACCCCGGTGGCGCAGTGAATCTTTCCATCGGCACGCCGGTGGACCCCACTCCCGGACTCATCCGTGAGGCACTTGCTGCGGCTTCGGACGCCCATGGCTACCCCACGGTGCACGGCACCGAGGCCCTGCGCCAAGCCGTGGTGGACTGGTTCGCCAGCCGCCGTGGAGTGCCGGGGCTGGACCCCAAGGACGTCATGCCAACCGTCGGCTCCAAGGAGCTCGTGGCCTGGTTGCCGTTCCTGCTTGGTTTGAGTGCCGGCGATGTTGTTGTCAGGCCTACCGTTGCTTACCCGACGTACGATATCGGCGCCTCACTTGCAGGTGCCACGGCGGTTGCTGCGGATGACCTCGACGAACTTGATGCAGCCACCCGCGCGAAGGTTCGTTTGATCTGGATCAACTCGCCCGGCAATCCCACGGGCAGCGTCCGTGATGTTGAGTCTCTCCGCAGGATCGTTGGCCAGGCCCGCGAGCTCGGCGCCGTTGTGGCTTCGGATGAGTGCTACGCCGAGCTGGGTTGGGGCGAATGGGATGCCCAACGCGGGGGAGAAGCTGTGCCCAGCATCCTGGATCCCCGCGTCACCGGCGGCTCCACGGACGGCCTGCTGTGCGTGTACTCGCTGAGCAAGCAGTCCAACCTTGCTGGATACAGGGCAGCCTTCGTAGCCGGGGATTCCGCCATCATGGCCAACCTGGTGAACAGCCGTAAGCATGCGGGCATGATTGTTCCCTACCCCGTGCAGGAAGCCATGCGCGTTGCACTGGGCGATGCCGGCCACGTGCTGGCCCAGAAGGATCTGTACCGCGGACGCCGCGAGAGGATTGTGCCTGCGCTGGAAAAGTTCGGGCTGACCATCCACGAATCCAAGGCCGGGCTCTACTTGTGGTCCACGGCCGGAGAAGCAACGTGGGACACCGTGGCGCGGTTCGCTGACTTCGGCATTGTGGTGGGCCCGGGCGTTTTCTATGGAGACGCCGGTAACGGATTCATCCGGGTGGCCCTCACCGGCAGTGATGAACGAATTGATGCCGCCGTGGAACGGCTTACCACAGGGTCATAACAATGCTGTGACTTGCACCACTAATAGCGTCATTCCGCCAGTAACCGGACGGTACGGATTAGTTCCGTAGGGTTACTGGCGGTAGCTTTTTAACTGACTATCAATGGTGGCCTTCTCTAAGAATGCACTTCGGCCGTTGGAGCCCTGCAACAGTAGGGCCGAAGGCGGCGGCACCAGAAGGTGGTTGGACAAGCGTTCGATAGAGGCCCTGAGGCCTCATGAAGGGGACTCCATGACTGAGACCACCAGCGCGACACTGCGCCATGCCGGCGGCGAACTCGAACTGCCGCGCATCAAGGTTGTAGAAGGAAACGAAGGCTACGACGTTTCCAAGCTGCTGAAGCAGACGGGCGCCGTTGCCTATGACCCCGGCTTCATGAACACAGCGGCCACTACCTCGGCCATCACCTACATCGACGGTGACGCAGGCATCCTGCGCTACCGCGGTTACCCCATTGAGCAGCTCGCGCAGCACTCGAGCTTCCTCGAAGTTTCCTACCTGCTGATCTACGGCAACCTTCCCACTCCTACGGAGTTGGAAGAGTTCGATCAGAAGATCCGCCGCCACACACTCCTGCACGAAGAGCTCAAGGGCTTCTTCGGCGGGTTCCCGCGTGACGCCCACCCCATGCCGGTGCTCTCCTCGGCTGTTTCTGCACTGTCCACGTTCTACCAGGACTCGCTGGATCCCTTCAACGCGGAGCACGTGGAAGTTTCCACCATCCGCCTGATGGCCAAGCTGCCGGTCATCGCCGCCTACGCGCACAAGAAGTCCATCGGCCAGCCGATGCTCTACCCGGATAACTCCATGAACCTCGTGGAGAACTTCCTGCGCCTGAGCTTCGGTCTTCCGGCCGAGCAGTACGAAATGGATCCGGTAGTAGTCAAGGCACTGGACCTCCTGCTCATCCTGCACGCAGACCACGAGCAGAACTGTTCCACGTCCACCGTGCGCCTTGTGGGCTCCTCCAACGCCAACCTCTTCGCGTCGGTTTCCGCGGGCATCAACGCCCTCTTCGGCCCCGCACACGGTGGCGCCAACGAGGCCGTGCTGAAGATGCTCCGCCAGATCCAGGCCGACGGCATCAAGCCCGAGGACTACATGGAGAAGGTGAAGAACAAGGAAGACGGCGTCCGCCTCATGGGCTTCGGACACCGTGTCTACAAGAACTACGATCCCCGCGCCAAGATCATCAAGGCAACGGCACACGAAGTTCTGGGCAAGCTCGGCGGCAACGACGAACTGTTGGACATCGCCATGCGCCTGGAAGAGAAGGCCCTGGCTGATGACTACTTCATCCAGCGCAAGCTGTACCCGAACGTCGACTTCTACACCGGCCTGATCTACAAGGCCATGGGCTTCCCGGAGAAGATGTTCACGGTCCTCTTCGCCATTGGACGCCTGCCGGGCTGGATTGCCCAGTGGCGCGAAATGATCAACGATCCCCAGACGAAGATCGGCCGTCCGCGGCAGCTCTACACAGGGGAGCCGGAGCGCAACTACCCGGCCAACTGACACGGTAACAGCGTCAATTACGACGGCGGGGGGGGCCCCCCCCGGGGGGGGGGGGGGGCCCGCGGGGGGGGGGGGGGGGGCGGCTAGTGGGGGGGTGGGCCGGGGGGGGGAGCGGGGGGGGTGACCCAAGTGTGGGTGTG